>NZ_JBEXRO010000037.1:0-44265 GCF_040613095.1 Streptomyces sp. NPDC006309
CACCGGGCCCCGACCCGAGTACGTCCAGTACGAGAGTCAGGACCCGGCACGCCGAGAGCACGCACCTGACGCCGCAGAGCCCGCCCTCCGGGCGAGGCGGGAGTCTGACGACACGACCTAGCCGGCCTCAGTTGAGCTTGGACCGCGCGATGCGCGCCTCCTGCCGTACCTTCTCGGCGGCCGGCTCGTCGACCACCTCGATCAGATCGGCGTAGGTGTCCAGTTCGTCGGCGCCCGCCGTGAACCGGCCGCGCTGCACGAGCAGTTGTCCACGTTCGTAGCGCAGCCGCGCCGGATGCGCGGGGATGAGCAGCCCCAGTTCCACGGCCCGCAGGGCGACGTCCGAGCGTTCCGGCCGGGCCGCGGCCCACGCCCGGATGTTGTTCAGGACGCGCTGCACGACCTCCAGGGGCGCCGCCGGCTCCAGCGCGGACGGTTGCAGCGACGCCCCCGTGGCGCCCGCCACCAGCAGCTCGGCATCCGCCCCGGTCAGCACCCGGCCCTCGTCGAACGGATCGGCCAGCACCTGTTCCCCCGCCGACCCGAACCCGACCACGAAGTGCCCCGGCAGCGCGACGCCGTACACCGGGGCCCCGGCCCGGCGCGCGACCTCCAGCCACACCACCGACAGCAGGATCGGCAGCCCGCGCCGCCGCCGCAGCACCTCGTGCAGCAGCGAGGACTCCAGCCGCTGGTAGTCGCCGGGCGTCCCGCGGAACCCGTGGCGGGCACCGAGCAGCCGTTGCACGGCCTGAGCCCACGCGTGCGGGCCGCCCGGCCGGTACGGCAGCTCGCCCGCGAGCCGGTCCAGCTCCGCCTGCGCGGCGTCGATGCCGGCCTCGTCCAGGGAGCCGTCCGCCTCCGCGCCGATCAGCAGGCACAGGGCGGACAGGTCCGGCCGCTCGGACCGGGCCTCCTCGGTGAACCGCTGCCGCAGTTCGGCGGAGCGCTCCGGCGGCGGTGGGTACGGGGGCGGCAGATACGGGTGATGCATGGCAGGCTCATGCCCTTCCCACGGCGGTTCTACGAGCGTCTTCCCACGGCAGTTCTAAGGCCGTCCGGGAGCGGAGTGCGGCCGGGGGTCCGACGGCTCCCGATAGTGGTGGTACGCGTGGTGCGGTGTGAAGCCGAGCGCGGCGTACAGCGCCCGCGCGCCCTCGTTGTCCGTCTCGACCTGGAGCCAGGCCGCCGACGCGCCCTCGTCCAGCGCGCGCCGGGCCAGCGCGGCCATCACCTCGGTGGCCAGCCCCTGCCGCCGCCGGCCGGGGGCCACCTCGACCGCGGCGAACCCGGCCCACCGTCCGTCCACGACACACCGCCCGATCGCCGCCGGGGGCTCACCGGCCGCCGTACCGGGGACGGACGCGAACCACACCGACGGCCCTCCGCCACGCTCGGCCTCGCTCGCGCGGGGGGATCCGGACCCCAGCACCCGCAGGGCCGCCTCGCCCGCCCCCGCGCGCCCGTACCGCGCGAGCCACGCCTGGTCCACCGTCCGGGACAGCACCACACCCGCGCCCTCCGCCCGGTCCGCGACCGGAGCCAGGGCGCCGGTCCACAGCTCGGCGGTCACCTCCCGGGTCCAGCCGCGCCGCTCCAGCTCGGCGCTCAGCAGCTCCTGCGTGCCCTCGGCGCCGGTCGCGGTCTGCACGTAGGCGGGCAGGCCGCGCTCGCCGTACCAGCGTCGTACGGCGGCCAGGGCGGCGTCGAGGGGGAGGCCGGGATCACCGAGCGGCAGCACACTGTTGGCCCGCCGGGTGAAGCCCGTCCGCGGCCCGGGCGCCGGGCCCGGCCCGCCCGGCACGTCGTCCGCCGCCGCCCGCAGCTCCCACTCGCCGAGCCGCTCGCTCTCCACCGGCCGCCACGCGCGCGCGGCGATGTGCGCCAGCTCCGGGTAGGAGGCGGCGGGCCCCCGGCGGCGCGCCGGCGCGGCCGGGACGACCTTGCCCGCCACCAGCGCGGATTGCGGGATTCCGACCCGTTCCCCGTCCCGTCGTGTGATCATGAGCACGCCATCGTCCCATGATGTGAGAACACCGACCGTGTCGGTGAACTTCTCGGGCGCCGCACCGGGTTCGCCCAGGCGCCTGACGGAGACTCGTTTTCCCACGTCAGCTGGGGTGATACGGACTTCGAGGCGTCCACTCGCCGAGATTTCCACTGGTCAGTTCACCCCTCCTGTTCGGATCATGCTCCGGAACGGAGATACTAGGGGCGGGCATCGACGACGCCGCGCTCCCGCGCGCCAGGCGGCGGAGCCTGAGGAGGCCCGCCGGCGCCCTACCGAGGAGGAACGACAGCGTGACATACGTCATCGCGCAGCCTTGTGTCGACGTCAAGGACAAGGCGTGCATCGAGGAGTGCCCGGTCGACTGCATCTACGAGGGCCAACGGTCCTTGTACATCCACCCGGACGAATGCGTCGACTGTGGTGCCTGTGAGCCGGTCTGCCCGGTCGAGGCGATCTTCTACGAGGACGACACTCCGGAGGAGTGGAAGGACTACTACAAGGCTAACGTCGAGTTCTTCGACGACCTGGGCTCGCCCGGCGGTGCCAGCAAGCTGGGGCTGATCGAGCGCGACCACCCCTTCGTCGCCGCGCTGCCGCCGCAGGGCGAGTGACCGTCTGAGCGCCTGGCGGCCCTCGGGGGACCCCCGGCGCCGCCCCGGTCCCGTACGGCCCGATCGTCCCGATCACCGCCGTACGGGACCGAGGCGTTCGGCCGCCCCGACGAAAGTGAGCCACCCATCGTGTCCGCAGTCACCGACCGCCTTCCCGACTTCCCGTGGGACCGGCTGGCCCCGTACAAGCAGACGGCCGCGGCCCACCCGGACGGCATCGTCGACCTCTCCGTCGGCACCCCCGTCGACCCGGTCCCCGAGCTGATCCAGAAGGCCCTCGTCGACGCGGCCGACTCCCCGGGCTATCCGACGGTCTGGGGCACCCCCGCGCTGCGCGACGCGATCACCGGCTGGCTGGAGCGCCGCCTGGGCGCCCGCGACCTCACCCACCGCCATGTACTGCCGGTCGTCGGCTCCAAGGAACTGGTCGCCTGGCTGCCCACCCAGCTCGGTCTGGGCCCCGGCGACACGGTCGGCTACCCGCGCCTGGCCTACCCGACATATGAGGTCGGTGCCCGCCTGGCCCGCGCGGACCACGAGGTCTACGACGACCCGACCGAGCTGGACCCGTCGCGGCTGCGGCTGCTGTGGCTCAACTCCCCGTCCAACCCGACCGGCAAGGTCATCCCCCGGCAGGAGCTGGCCCGGATCGTCGCCTGGGCCCGCGAGCACGGGGTCCTGCTGGTCGCGGACGAGTGCTACCTGGAACTGGGCTGGGAGGCCGACCCGGTCTCGGTGCTGCACCCCGACGTCAACGGCGGCTCCTACGACGGCATCCTCGCCGTCCACTCCCTGTCCAAGCGCTCCAACCTGGCGGGCTACCGCGCGGCGTTCGTCGCCGGCGACCCGGCCGTGCTCGGCCCGCTGCTGGAGATCCGCAAGCACGGCGGCATGATGACCTCCGCGCCGACGCAGGCGGCGGTCGTGGCCGCCCTCGGGGACGACGCCCACGTCCAGGAGCAGCGCGCCCGCTACGCGGCCCGCCGCGAGGTCCTCCGGGCGGCCCTGCTGTCCCACGGCTTCCGCATCGAACACAGCGAGGCGAGCCTCTACCTCTGGGCCACCCGGGACGAGTCCTGCTGGGCCACCGTGTCCCGTCTGGCCGACCTCGGCATCCTGGTCGCCCCGGGCGACTTCTACGGCACGGCGGGCGAGAACTTCGTCCGCGTGGCGCTGACGGCGACGGACGAACGCGTCCAGGCGGCGGCGACCCGCCTGATGGCGTAGCCGCCGTAGCCGCCGTAGCCGCCATAGCCGCCACAGCCGCCGCACAGGCCGAAGGGGCCCAGGAAGGACCCTGGACCCCTTCGGCGCCGAGCCGGACGCTCAGCCGAGCGGCAGGCCCTTGGTCGGCAGGGACGACGTCGGCAGGGACGAGGTCGGCAGGCCGCCCTTGGTGAGCGACTCCGTCGGCAGCCCGCCCTTCGTCGCGCCGGCCGCGGCGTCCCCGAGGACACCGCCCGCGCTCCCGGCCACGTCCCCCGCGGCCTGCTGCGCCGCGGGCGCCGCCTTCTTCACGGCACCGCCGCCGGTCCGGCCCGCGGCCGGCACCGCCTGCTTGACGGCCTTGCCGCCGGTCTCGCCCGCGAGCGAGGTGGCGCCCTGCGCGGCACCGTCGACGGTCTTGCCGACCTGCGCTCCGTCCAGGGCGGTGAGGCCGCCCAGGTTCGGGGTGGCCGGGAGGTCCGTGGCCGCACCGGCGGAGCCGGCCGCACCGACCCCGGCAGCCGCTCCCGCTGCGACAAGCAGCGCGACACGGGCGATCCGGCGGGTCAGAGGGAGGGACATGATGCTCCATTCGACGGGAGGAAAACGGTGTGTCCGGGGCGGAGGTGTCCGGGCCCGTACGCCGTGACTACCGCTCGAGGGCCGCGAAGGTTGCGGACGGCCCGGGTAAAGAATGGATAACGCATCGCATTATCAGGTGTGGATAAAAACGGGCAAACAGTGTGGTCCGCGCGGTCCGCAGAAAGCTTCCGCCCCTTGCGTCCCAAGGGTTCTCCCGCCCCGCACCTTCCCCGGCCGGGCCGCCGGACGGCCCGGCACCGCGCAACCCGCCGGAGTGACCCGCCGAACTACTGTCCGGTCTCGATCCGCACGGCCCCCACGGCCCGCTCCGCGCCGCCGGCCCCCTGCGAACGGGCCCTGCCCCACGCCTCACCACCGCTTCCCGCGGTCCACACCCGCCCCGCGTACGACACCCGCCGGATGTGCAGCGCCGAGGAGTTGGCGACCGCCCACTGCGCCAGCTGCCAGCCCCGCGCCAGCTCACCGCGGCCGTTCGCGTCCCGCTTCGCGCCCCTCGGCACCGGGACGGTCACCGTCCGCCCGTGGGCGCTCGCCGTCACGCTCGGCGAGGGGGACGGCGACGGCACGGGCGCCCCGCCCACCTCCGCCCCGGTCTCCTGGAGCGCGTCGCGCCCGAAGTCCCGTACCAGCGCCGCCCGCACCGCGTCCGGTCCGGTCGCCGACGCCGTGCGCTCCGGGTGCCCGTCACAGGTCAGCGTGGCCGCCGCCCGTCCGGTCAGGGCCGCCGCCAGCAGCGAGGCGTCCGCCTCGTGCTTGGCGTACGCCTCCGGGTAGCCGCTGCGCTGCACCCGCTGTGCGGCCACCGTCAGCGGCAGGCCGGTGTAGTCCGGCACCTTCGCCAGGTGCGCGTAGAAGATGCCCGCCGCGTAGGCGGGGTCCATGATCTGCCGCTCGGTCCCCCAGCCCTGCGAGGGCCGTTGCTGGAACAGGCCCAGCGAGTCCCGGTCGCCGTGCGCGATGTTGCGCAGCCCCGACTCCTGGAGGGCGGTCGCCAGCGCGATCGTCACGGCCCGCTCGGGCATCCCGCGCCCGGTGCCGACGGCGGCGATCGTCGCCGCGTTCACCGCCTGCTCCGGCGTGAACTCGTACGACGCCCCGTCACCCGCGGCCGGGACCACCTCGCAGCCGCGCGCCCCGCCACCGGTGACGTACTGCACGACGAGGTACGCGGCGACACCGCACAGGACCAACAGGGCCGCCGCGACACGCAGGAGGCGGCCGCGGCGCTGCGGACGGGTGGGGGACGGCTCTGACACGCGTACAAGGTACTGGAGCCCGCCACCGGCCCGATCAGCGGTCGGCTCCGCGCGTCCGGCCGGCCCGGCGGACGGCGCGCTAGGGTCGTGGCCATGGCCGACACCTCGCTTGACCTCACGCTGGACGCCGCCGCGCTCACCGCGCGGCTCGTGGACCTCCCCTCGGAGAGCGGCACCGAGAAGCCGCTCGCGGACGCGATCGAGGCCGCCCTGCGCGCGCTGCCGCACCTGACGGTCGACCGCCACGGCAACAACGTGATCGCCCGTACGGACCTGGGCCGGGCCGAGCGTGTCATCCTGGCCGGCCACATCGACACCGTCCCGATCGCCGGCAACGTGCCCTCGCGGCTCGACGAGGACGGCGTGCTGTGGGGCTGCGGCACCTGCGACATGAAGTCGGGCGTGGCGGTCCAGTTGCGCATCGCGGCCACGGTCCCCGCCCCCAACCGCGACCTGACCTTCGTCTTCTACGACAACGAGGAGGTCGCCGCCGACCTCAACGGCCTCAAGCACGTCGCCGAGGCCCGTCCCGAGTGGCTGGAGGGCGACTTCGCGGTCCTGCTGGAGCCCTCCGACGGGGAGGTCGAGGGCGGCTGCCAGGGCACACTGCGGGTGCTGCTGAGGACCACGGGCGAGCGGGCGCACTCGGCGCGCGGCTGGATGGGCTCCAACGCCATCCACGCGGCGGCCCCCGTCCTGGCCCGGCTGGCGTCCTACGAGCCGCGCCGGCCGGTGATCGACGGCCTGGAGTACCGCGAGGGCCTGAACGCGGTGGGGATCAGTGGGGGAGTGGCCGGCAACGTCATCCCCGACGAGTGCGTGGTCACCGTCAACTTCCGCTACGCCCCCGACCGCACCGAGGAGGAGGCGATCGCGCACGTCCGCGAGGTGTTCGCGGACTGCGGGATCGCGGAGTTCGTGGTGGACGACCACAGCGGCGGCGCGCTGCCCGGCCTGTCCCACCCGGCCGCGGCGGCCTTCATCGAGGCGGTGGGCGGCCTCCCGCGGCCCAAGTACGGCTGGACGGACGTGTCCCGCTTCTCCGCGCTCGGCATCCCCGCGGTCAACTACGGCCCCGGCAACCCGCACCTGGCCCACAAGCGCGACGAGCGGGTGGAGACGGCGAAGATCCTGGCGGGCGAGGAGCGCCTGCGCGCCTGGCTCACCGCGTAGCGGCGCGCACGGCGCACGCGCGGCGGACATGCGTACGTCCCCCCTCCGTAACCCGCCTGGATCTAGGCTGACATCGAACTACCGGCAAGCGGAGGGAGCGCACATGGCTACCGGAAACCCCGAGGGGAAGAAGCAGCCGCCGGACGAGCAACGGCTCGGACCGGTCCTCCGACGGCGGGGACAGGTGACGGCCAGTACGACCGACCAGCGGCTGCTGGACGAACGCGCCCCCACGGACTGGGTGCACACCGACCCCTGGCGGGTGCTGCGCATCCAGTCGGAGTTCATCGAGGGCTTCGGCACCCTCGCCGAACTCCCGCCCGCCATCAGCGTGTTCGGCTCGGCGCGGACGGCGGTGGACTCGCCGGAGTACGAGGCGGGCGTCCGGCTCGGCCGAGGGCTGGTGGAGGCCGGCTGGGCGGTCATCACCGGCGGCGGCCCGGGCGCGATGGAGGCGGCCAACAAGGGCGCGTGCGAGGCGGGCGGCATCTCGGTCGGCCTCGGCATCGAGCTTCCCTTCGAGCAGGGGCTGAACGCCTACGTCGACATCGGCCTGAACTTCCGCTACTTCTTCGTCCGCAAGATGATGTTCGTGAAGTACGCGCAGGGCTTCGTGGTCCTCCCCGGCGGCCTGGGCACCCTCGACGAACTCTTCGAGGCCCTCACCCTGGTCCAGACCCAGAAGGTCACCCGCTTCCCGATCGTCCTCTTCGGCAGCGCGTACTGGGGCGGCCTGCTCGACTGGCTGAGGAACACCCTGATCGCCCAGGGGAAGGCCGCGGAGAAGGACCTGCTGCTGTTCCACGTGACGGACGACGTGGAGGAAGCGGTGGCCCTGGTCTCGAAGGAGGCGGGCCGCTGAGGACGGCCCCCCGGCCGGCGCCCCGCCCCGGGCCCGCTCTTGCGGGCGGCCCCGGGGCGGGGCGGGGCCCCTGGGACTACGCCAGGCCCCGGCGGGCCACCGCCGGTGGCCGGTGGCCGGCGATGGACGCCACCATGTCCAGTACCTGACGGGTCTCGGCGACCTCGTGGACCCGGTACACCCGCGCCCCGAGCCACGCGGACACCGCGGTCGTCGCGAGGGTGCCGATCAGCCGCTCCTTCACCGGCCGGTCCAGCGACTCGCCGACGAAGTCCTTGTTGGACAGCGACACCAGCACCGGCCACCCCGTGGCGACCATCTCGTCCAGCCGTCGCGTCGCCTCCAGACTGTGCCGCGTGTTCTTGCCGAAGTCGTGCCCGGGATCGATCAGCACCGACTCCCGTGGCACCCCCAGCGCCACCGCCCGCTCGGCCAGCCCCAGCGTCACCGCCAGGATGTCGGCCACCACGTCGTCATAGGTCACCCGGTGCGGACGCGTCCGCGGCTCCGCCCCGCCCGCGTGTGTGCACACCAGCCCGGCCCCGTACCGCGCCGCCACCTCCGCGAGCCCCGGGTCGACCCCGCCCCAGGCGTCGTTCAGCAGATCCGCGCCCGCCTCGCACACCGCCTCGCCGACCTCGGCCCGCCAGGTGTCGACGCTGATGACCACGTCCGGGAAGCGGCGCCGTACCTCGGCCACGAAACCGACCGTGCGCCGCGCCTCCTCCTCGGCCGTGACCTCCTCGCCGGGTCCCGCCTTGACCCCGCCGATGTCGATGATCGCGGCGCCCTCGGCCACCGCCTGCTCCACGCGCGCGAGGGCCGGTTCGTCGCGGAAGGTGGCTCCGCGGTCGTAGAAGGAATCCGGTGTCCGGTTCACGATCGCCATGATCACCGGCTCGTGCGGTCCGAATTCCCGCCTGCCCAGCCTGAGCATCCGCTGTGCCCTCTCCTAGTACGTCCCGCAGTACGGCCGCCTGCGACCCTAACCGCCGGGCGCGCATGGCACGATCGGACCCTGACACATTCAGCTTCCGGCACAGCGTCCGGTAACGAGCGTGGGGACCCCTCGCGATGGTGATGTTCTTGTTCCTGGTCGTCGCGCTGGCCGTCGTGGTCGCCGCGGTGTCCCTGGCCGTGGTGGGCGGCGGAGAGAGCGGCCCGCTGCCCGAGGCTGCGCCGGAGCGGCTGTGGGACCCGCTGCCCGCGGACCGCCCGGTGGGCCGCGCGGACGTGGAGACGCTGCGCTTCCCGCTCACCCCGCGCGGCTACCGCATGGCGGACGTCGACGACGCGCTCGGCCGCCTCGCCGCCGAACTGGCCGAGCGGGACGCCCGTATCGCCGACCTGGAGTCCGCGCTGGCCGGCGCGAGAGCCGCCGCCGCGCACGCCCGCACCGACAAGAGCGGCGGGGGGGAGGAGCAGCGATGACCGCCTCAGCCGCCCTGGCCGGACCGGACGGCGCGCTGCGCTGCCCCTGGGCCCTGTCCACCGAGGACTACGTGGCGTACCACGACGAGGAGTGGGGCCGCCCGGTCCGCGGCGACGACGCGCTCTTCGAGCGGATCAGCCTGGAGGCCTTCCAGTCGGGCCTGTCCTGGATCACGATCCTGCGCCGCCGCCCGGGGTTCCGCGCGGCCTTCGCCGGCTTCCGCATCGAGAAGGTCGCCGCCTTCACCGACGAGGACCGCGCGCGGCTGCTGGCCGACCCCGGCATCATCCGCAACCGCGCCAAGGTCGACGCGACCCTCGCCAACGCGCGCGTCCTCGCCGACTGGCGGGAGGGCGAGCTGGACGACCTCGTGTGGTCCCACGCCCCCGACCCGGCGGACCGCCCGGCCCCCAGGACCCTCGCCGACGTCCCCGCGATCACCCCGGAGTCCACGGCCCTGTCCAAGGCGCTGAAGAAGCGCGGCCTCAGGTTCGTCGGCCCGACGACGGCGTACGCCCTGATGCAGGCGTGCGGCCTGGTCGACGACCACCTGGAGACGTGCGTGGCCAGGGGCGCCCGCTGAGGGGCGTGGGACCGCCTCCGGTTACCGGCCGAGGTACTTCGGGCGCTCCTTGTTCACGAACGCCTGTACGGCGATGGCGTGGTCCTCGGAGCGCCCGGCCCGGGTCTGGAGCTCGTCCTCCTTCTCCAGCGTCTCGGCCAGCGAGTGCGTCAGCCCGTACGCCACCGCCTCCTTGATCGCCGCGTACGCCACCGTCGGCCCCCCGGCCAGCGCCCGCGCCGTCCGCTCCGCCTCGGCGCGCAGCTCGGCGGCGGGGACGACCCGGTTGGCGATGCCCAGCTCCAGCGCCTCCTGGGCGCTGATGCTGCGCGGGAAGAGCAGCAGGTCGGCGGCGCGGCTCGGGCCGATCACCCGGGGCAGGGTCCAGGAGACGCCGGAGTCGGCGGTCAGCGCCACACCCGCGAACGACGTGTTGAACGTGGCCGTGTCGGCCACCACCCGGTGGTCCGCGGCGAGCGCGAAACCGAACCCGGCGCCGGCCGCGACGCCGTTCACCGCCGCGACCACCGGCTTCGGCGCCCCGGCGAGGGCCCGCACGATCGGGTTGTAGTGCTCCCTGACCGTGCTCATCGTCTGCCCCGACCCGGTCTCCCGGTCATCGGCCAGCAGACCGATGTGCTCCTTGAGGTCCTGGCCCACGCAGAACGCCCGGTCCCCGGCGGCGGTCAGCAGGATCGCCCGTACGGCCGTGTCCGAGGCCGCGGATTCCGCCGCCTCCCGGAGGGCGGTCTTCGTCGCGATGTTCAGCGCGTTCATCGCCTCCGGGCGGTTCAGCGTGATCGTCGCGAGTCCGTCGCTCACCTCGTAGAGCACGGTGTCGGCCATGGGGTCCCCTCCGGTGTCGCGGCTGGTGACGTACCGCTCAGTACGCCCGCGTATGAGGACAGCATGACGGAGATCGCCGCCCGGGAGCCGGACCGGACGTGTGACCTGCGTCAAAGAAAAACACGGCGGAGCCGGCTGGCGGAGGTCCGTGCGGTGGCGCAGTATCGCAGTCACATCGCCGAATTGAGTGGTTTTGCTCGCGCGCGTTGCCCAAGCGATGCCGACCGATGTTGGTCATCGGGTCCTGCGATGCGGGATAATGGCCTGGAAGCAATGTGTTCGATGCCGGTGTCGCGTGTCCGTTCCGGACGGCGGGTGCCTCCCTCCGGGAGGTATCGGCAGACGATGAGCTGGTTTCAGGAAGGGGAACGAGCATGGCGGCCATGAAGCCGCGGACGGGTGATGGCCCGCTCGAGGTGACCAAGGAGGGGCGGGGCATCGTCATGCGCGTTCCGCTCGAAGGCGGCGGTCGACTCGTCGTCGAGCTGACCCCTGACGAGGCCGAGGCGCTCGGAGACGCGCTCAAGAAGGTCGTCGTCTGAGGTCCCAGCGATCAGTCCTTCCGGCTGCCCCGGCATCGTACGCGGTGTCGGGGCAGCCGCGTTCCAAGGCTCCCACCTGCGGTTCACCGCCCGGGGCGGCTGCGGCGGCGCCCTACGCGGAAAGGCTCGGGAGCCGGAGCGTGCCGCTCACCGCTTGACCGCGCAGAGCAGCCCGTCGCCCACCGGCAGCAGCGAGGGGATCAGCTCCGGGCTCTCCCGCACCGCGCGCAGCAGTTCCCGCAGCCGCAGCACCTCGGTCGGCTGCGGCCCCGAGTCGACGGTACGGCCGTTGGCGAAGACGCCCTCGAAGACGACCAGGCCGCCGGGGCGCAGCAGACGCAACGATTCGGCGAGATAGTCCAGGTACTCCAGCCGGTCCCCGTCGCAGAAGACCAGGTCGTAGCCGGCGTCCGCGAGACGCGGCAGGACGTCCAGGGCGGGGCCGGGGATGAAGCGGGCCCGGTTGCTGGCGAAACCGCAGATGCGGAAGGCCTGCCGCGCGGACTGCTGGTGCTCCGGCTCCGGGTCCACCGTGGTGAGCACCCCGTCCGGCCGCATCCCGTGCAGCAGATGGAGCCCGGACACTCCGCAGCCCGTGCCGATCTCCGCGACCGCCTTCGCGTCCACCGAGGCGGCGAGCAGTCCGAGCGCGGCGCCCGTGGCCGGCGACACCGAGCGCAGCCCTGCCTCGCGGGCCCGGTCGCGGGCCCAGCGCAGCGCTTCGTCCTCGGCGACAAAGGCGTCGGCGAACGCCCAGCTCGTCTGCCGGTTGCCGGTAATGACCCTCTCCTGTCCCCTGGTTGCCTGGGCGTGACTGTATCCGTTGGCGTCGGGAACCCGCAGATGGGACCGGGCGTTTACAGGGAGGAGCCGGTGGCCGGGGATGTGACGGGGGGCAGAGATGGCACAGGAGGCGGAGCAACTGCTGACGCAGCAGTATGAGCCGTATCAGCGTGTATCAAATTCTCGTAAAACCGCTTATCCGGAGCTAACGGGCGAGGTGGCTATGGTAGGGGCTCCACTGGACACCACCAGAGCCGACAGGGGAGGTGCGGCCGCACCCGGGGACCGGGCCGGAGTGCTGCGGCGCTTCCTAGGGTCGGCGGGCAGGCCGAAATCCGTGACCGACACCGCTGACAGCCACGCCTCCGGTCCCGCCGCGGGCAGGACCCAGACCGCCACCTTCGCCACCGACGCGGACGGGCAGGCGTGGACCCCGCCCACGTGGGACGAGATCGTCAGCACGCACAGCGGCCGTGTCTACCGCCTGGCCTACCGCCTGACGGGTAATCAGCACGACGCCGAGGATCTCACCCAGGAGGTCTTCGTCCGCGTCTTCCGCTCCCTGTCGACGTACTCGCCGGGCACCTTCGAGGGCTGGCTGCACCGCATCACCACCAACCTCTTCCTGGACATGGTGCGGCGCAAGCAGCGCATCCGCTTCGACGCCCTCGGCGAGGACGCGGCCGAGCGCCTGCCCAGCCGCGAGCCCAGCCCGCAGCAGCTCTTCAACGACGCCCACTTCGACGCCGACGTCCAGCAGGCCCTGGACACCCTCGCACCGGAGTTCCGGGCCGCCGTCGTCCTGTGCGACATCGAGGGACTGTCCTACGAGGAGATCGCCGCCACCCTGGGCGTCAAGCTCGGCACGGTCCGCTCCCGTATCCACCGCGGCCGGTCCCAGCTCCGCAAGGCCCTCGCGCACCGTTCCCCGGAGGCGCGCGCGGCCGAGCGGCGCTCCTTCCGCGCCCGGGTCCCCGCTCTGGGAGGAGGGGGCGCGACCGCGTGAGTGGATCTCGGCCGAAGCCTGTCGGGGAGCCGCACCTCGCAGAGCAGCATTTGGGAGACCGGCTCTCCGCCCTGGTGGACGGCGAGCTGGGTCATGAGACGCGTGAGCGGGTCCTCGCCCACCTGGCCACCTGCGCCCGGTGCAAGGCGGAGGCGGACGCCCAGCGCGCCCTGAAGAACGTGTTCGCGGAGGCGGCCCCGCCCCCGCCCTCGGCGAGCTTCCTGGCCCGTCTCCAGGGCCTCCCCGGGGGAGGTGACGGCGACGGCGGCGGCACGCCGTCCCCCGGGGGCGGACGCCACACAGCGGGCCCCGGCGCCGGAGCCTTCGGTGCGAGGCGCGGCGAGCACCTCCCGTTCGGGTACGCCCCCGCCCGCGCCCACGGCCGGCTGCCCGCCCCCGAGGAGCGCGCCGCCTCCGTGGACCGCGGCTTCCGCATCCATCCCGTCGGCCGCCCCGACGACGGCCGTCCGGCCTCGCGCGGGCTGCGGTTCGCGTTCGCCGCCGCCGGCGCTGTGTCGCTGGCCGCCGTCGCCCTCGGCGGCGTGACCACCGCCGTCCCCGGCGACCTGACCGCGGACGCCCGCGGTGGCCCCGGCACCGGCAGCGTGACGCCGGCCCGCTCGGCGGGCACCGGTGCGGGCGCGGCCACGCCGGACGGCCAGCGCCGCCGCCCGGTGGGACCGCTCTTCGCCCAGGGCGGTGCCCTGCTCGCACCGGCCCCGGCGGCCCCGACCTCCCTGTCCGCGCCGCTGCTGCCCGGACTGCCGTCCCCCGGCCCGGCGCAGGCCCGGACCGGTACGGCGGGGGGCCTGACGGTGCCGGTGCTGGCCGGCATGACCGCCGTGTCCCCGCTGATACGCCCGCTGGACCGGATCACGTCCTTTCCCGGCCTCCCGCTCGTCGACCGGGCGGCACCGCTCGGGGTCACGGGTTCCGGCCCGCTGTCCGCCGCCGACGCCGCCGTTCCCGACGCCGCCGCCGCCACTCCCGCCACGCCGTCCGCCTTCCCCGTCGGGCCCCGCCCCTCGCCCTGACCGGTCTTCGTGCCCCGGCACGGAACTGACCGAAGTCTCACCTCGCCGCGGTACCGGTCCGGCAGGAACGCCGGGTACCGTTGAGCGACCGAGGACATCGCAAGGAGCGTCAGGTGTTCAATGACATAGGGCCACTCGAGCTGCTCACGATCATCGTGCTGGCCGTGCTCGTCTTCGGTCCGGACAAGCTCCCCAAGGTCATCCAGGACGTGACGCGCACGATCCGGAAGATCCGCGAGTTCTCGGAGAGCGCCAAGCACGACATCCGCCAGGAACTGGGCCCCGAGTTCAAGGACTTCGAGTTCGAGGACCTCAACCCCAAGACCTACCTCCGCAAGCAGCTGGACAACGAGGACCTGGGGCTGAAGGAGATCCGCAACGGCTTCGACCTGAAGAAGGAGATGGCCGAGGTCACGGACGCGGTCAACGGCCGCGACAGCGGCTCGTCCACCACGTCGTCGTCCTCGTCGTCCACCTCCGTGCCGTCCGGTGGGCGCATCGACATGACCAAGAAGCCCGAGGTGGCCGGCGCGGACGAACGCCCGGTCTTCGACGCGGACGCCACCTGACGACCGCCTCCCCGCGCCGACACGCGCATGCGGGGGCATCCCGCGCACGTGACGCGTGTCATAGAGCGCACCCGTCGCACACGGCCTGAACAGGCCGTTCAAGCGACCCACGCGGCCGGTGCCTGCCCTGCCGCCGTCAGCGGTGTGGATATGCTGCCGAGTTGTTGTGCGGACCGGACGCGTACGCCCGAAGGGGGGCGGGCGACCCCGGTCCGACGAGAGCGAGGAGGCGTCCGGGCAGATGGAGACGACGAGTCGGGTGGGCGCGCAGCCGCCGGCCGCGGAGGGCGGACAGCAGCTCCCCTCCGCCCGGCGCACGGTCGACGGTTACCTGCGGGCGCCCTTCCCGTGGTACGGCCTCGACGAGGCGTTCGCGGGGCCGCGCTGGCTGATGCAGGTCGGCACGGCGGCCGACGGCGCCGTCGAGCACGGTTCGATCGGGCACGGCGACGAGCCGTCCGTGCGCGGTGATTCCGGTTCCGCCGGTGAACCGCGGGAGAAGTTCGCGGTCGTGGTGACCGTCGCCGCGCAACCGTCCCGGCGCAGCGCCGACGGCACGGGGCTGCTGGAGGCGACGTCGGTGTCCTCGGCGGCGTGGCTGGCCGGGGTGGGGCTGCTGTCCTTCACCTGGCCCGGGCAGATGGACCACACCCTGCGGGACGACTGGCTCGACCAGCAGACCGAGACCGCGTGGGCTCTGGCCGACGACCTCGACGGACCGGAGTGGTCCAGACTCTCCCTGCCGGTGGACGGGGTCGCGGCCTCGTTCTGTTACCGGGAGTCGGAGTTCGGCTGGGTGCTGGCCGGCACGACCGGGGCGGGCGTCCATCTGGGCGCGTACGGGCGGGGGATGAGCGCGTACGGGCTCGGGTTCGCCGTGGTGAAGGACATCGGCGCCTACGCATGACGAAGGGGCGCCGGCCGGAACCGGCGCCCCTCAGGCCGTGGAACACACGGAAGCCCGCCGTCCGCCGGCGGGAGCCGTCAGAACTTGTTCTTCGGCGTGATCCCCAGGGACAGCCCCGACAGCCCTCGCTGCCTGCCGCCCAGCTTCCCGGCGATGGCCCGCAGCGCGCTGCCCGCCGGGGAGCCGGGGTCGGTCAGGACGACCGGCTTGCCCTCGTCGCCGCCCTCGCGGAGGCGGACGTCGATCGGGATGCTGCCGAGGACCGGCACGGCCGTACCCGTCGTCCGGGTGAGGCCGTCGGCGACCCGCTGGCCGCCGCCCGTGCCGAAGACGTCGACCATCTCGCCGCAGTGGGGGCAGGGCAGGCCGGACATGTTCTCGACCACGCCGACGATCTTCTGGTGGGTCTGCACGGCGATGGAGCCCGCGCGCTCGGCCACCTCGGCCGCCGCCTGCTGCGGGGTCGTCACCACCAGGATCTCGGCGTTGGGGACCAGCTGGGCCACGGAGATCGCGATGTCACCGGTGCCCGGCGGGAGGTCGAGCAGGAGCACGTCGAGGTCGCCCCAGTAGACGTCCGCGAGGAACTGCTGGAGCGCGCGGTGCAGCATCGGGCCGCGCCAGACGACGGGGGCGTTGCCCGGGGTGAACATGCCGATCGAGATGACCTTCACGCCGTGCGCGGACGGCGGCATGATCATGTTCTCGACCTGGGTGGGACGGCCGTCGGCGCCCAGCATGCGCGGCACGCTGTGGCCGTAGATGTCGGCGTCGACCACACCCACCTTGAGGCCGTCGGCTGCCATCGCCGCCGCCAGGTTGACCGTCACGGAGGACTTGCCGACGCCGCCCTTGCCGGAGGCGACCGCGTAGACCCGGGTGAGGCTGCCCGGCTTGGCGAAGGGCACCTCCCGCTCGGTCTGGCCGCCGCGCAGGGCGTTCGCCAGCTCCTTGCGCTGCTCGTCGCTCATCACATCGAGGGTGACGCCGACGCGGGTGACCCCCTCGACCCGGGAGACCGCCTCGGTGACGCGCTGCGTGATGGTGTCGCGCATCGGGCAGCCGGACACGGTCAGGTACACGGTGACCGCGACCGCTCCGTCCGCGCCGATCTCCACCGACTTGACCATCCCCAGTTCGGTGATCGGGCGGTTGATCTCGGGGTCGTTCACCGTCGCCAGTGCCTCGCGCACCGCGTCTTCCGTAGCCATAGGACGATGGTACGGCGCGCCGAGGGGCCCGCGGGTAGCCCCTCAGCGGTCGTCTGCGTCACGTCCCGGCGACCGTTCCGCCCGCTCTGCCGGGAATACGACATGACTGTCGTGGCGTCTGCGCTCCTCCAGCTCCTTCACCAGGTCCTGGAGCTCCGAGCGGATCCAGTCCCGGGTGGCGACCTCGCCGAGGCCCATGCGCAGCGCGGCCACCTCCCGGGTCAGGTACTCGGTGTCGGCGATGGACCGCTCGTTCTGCTTGCGGTCCTGCTCCAGGTTGACCCGGTCGCGGTCGTCCTGCCTGTTCTGCGCCAGCAGGATCAGCGGGGCCGCGTAGGACGCCTGGAGCGACAGCATCAGCGTCAGGAAGATGAACGGGTAGTTGTCGAAACGCAGATGGGCGGGCGCGGAGATGTTCCACACCACCCACGCGATGATGACGATCGTCATCCAGACGATGAAGCGTCCCGTGCCCAGGAACCGGGCGATCCGCTCCGACAGCCGGCCGAAGGCCTCCGGGTCCCACTCGGGCAGCACCCGGTGGCGCGGCGTGCGCGGCTGGTCCAGCCGGGCACCGCGGGGCCGGCCGGCGGCCGTGGCGCCCGCCGGATGACGCTCCCGGGTCCCGGTCTCGCGCTCAGGAGCCATGCGTGGGCGCCTCCTCTCCCTCGTCCAGGTGGAACTCCGTCTCCCGCCAGTCGTCGGGCAGCATGTGGTCCAGTACGTCGTCGACGGTCACCGCGCCGAGCAGCGAGCCGGACTCGTCCACGACGGGCGCGGCCACCATGTCGTACGTGGCGAAGAACCCGGCGATGACCGGCAGCGCGGCACCCGGGGCCAGCGGCTGGAGGTCGTCGTCGACCAGCGAGCTGACCAGCGTGTACGGGGGGTCGCGCAGCAACCGCTGGAAGTGCACCGTACCCAGGTACTTGCCGGTCGGGGTCTCGTCCGGCGGGCGGCAGACGTAGACCTGGGCGGCGAGGGCGGGGGAGAGGTCCGGGTTGCGGACCCGGGCGAGCGCGTCGGCGACGGTGGCGTCCGGGCGCAGCACGATCGGTTCGGTGGTCATCAGACCGCCGGCCGTGTGCTCCTCGTACGCCATCAGGCGCCGCACGTCGGCCGCGTCGGCGGGCTTCATCAGGCTCAGCAGCCGTTCCTTGTCCTCCTCGGGCAGTTCCGAGAGCAGGTCGGCCGCGTCGTCGGGGTCCATCGCCTCCAGCACGTCCGCCGCGCGCTCCTCCTTCAGCTTGCCGAGGATCTCGATCTGGTCGTCCTCGGGCAGCTCCTCCAGGACGTCCGCGAGCCGGTCGTCGTCGAGGGCGGCCGCGACCTCGGCGCGCCGCTTGGACGACAGATGGTGCAGGACGTTGGCGAGGTCGGCGGGGCGCAGCTGCTCGAAGGTGGCGAGCAGGCTCTCGGCGCCCTGCCCGTGCTCCTCCAGGGAGAACCCGGTGACGGCCGACCATTCGGCGGTCAGCGTCTCGCCCTTGGCCCGCCGGAACGCCCCGGCCTTGCGTCCCTTGCGCAGGAAGACCCGGTCGACCTCCCAGTCCCGGCGGGCGGGCAGCTGCTGCACGGACACGTCGAGGACGGTGACCTCCTCACCGGTCTCCACCAGGGTCACGCGCCGGTCCAGCAGCTCGCCGAAGACCAGCCGCTCGGTGGGCCGCTGCTCGAAGCGGCGGACGTTGAGCACGCCGGTGGTGATGACCTGGCCGGACTCGACGCCGGTGATCCGGGTCATGGGCAGGAAGATGCGGCGCCGGGTGGACAGCTCGACGACCAGCCCGAGGACGCGCGGGGGCCGTCTGCCGACGCGCAGCATGACGACCAGGTCGCGGACGCGGCCCACCTGGTCGCCGGCCGGATCGAAGACGGGGACCCCGGCGATGTGCGAGACGAAGATCCGGGGGGCGCCGGCTGCCATGGCTCTGCTTCCTTTGCCTGGGAGTCGCGGGGGGACTGCTGGGGGTGTGATCTGCTCGGATCTACCCGCTCGGGTGCGCTTCAGGCTAGCTCGTACCGGTCGGAGACGCCCTGGTGGGCGGTCCGGACGATCCGGCTCCGTGGGGTGGACGGGGCACCGGTACGCTGCCGTACGCCGCTCAGGAACCGTCAGAAAGGCAGCTCCACCTGTGACTGCGATTCCCCGGGGCCGTACCCGCCGCACCGCGCTGGTGACCGCGACCTGGGCCCTGGCCGTGACCGGGGCGATGGCGCTGACGGGATGCGGCGGCGGTGACGATCCGGACGCGGGGACCAACGGGGTGGGCAAGCTGCCCGCCGCCCGGATCGAGTCCAGGACGCGGGCCGCGGCGGACGGTGCGGCGGCGGTACGGCTGTCGGGGACCGTGGTGACCAGCGGCCGCACGTACCGGCTGGACATGCGGCTCAAGGCCGACGGCGGGACCGGGTCGGTGACCTCGCAGGGGGTGGCCTTCCGGCTGCTGCGGATCGGGCAGGAGCTGTATCTGAAGGCCGGCGCGGACTTCTGGGACCACGCCGACGGCAACGGCAACGGCGGCGGCGACGGCGCGGTCGGCAAGCTCGGCGGCAAGTACGTGAAGGTGCCGCAGGGGGACCCCGCGTACAAGAAGTTCAGTGGCTTCACGGACAAGGACGTCCTCCTCGACGGTCTGCTGACGCTGCACGGCACGCTGGCGACGGAGGGCCACCACGACCAGGCGGGCGTCCCCACGATCCGCATCACCGGCGACAAGGGCTCCGGCGGCACGCTCGACGTGTCCCTCCGGGGCACGCCGTACCCGCTGCGCCTGGTCCGGGCCGGCGGCGCGGGCACGCTCCGCTTCTCCGACTGGGGCCGGAACTTCGCCCTCACCGAGCCGGCCACGTCGGACACGGTGGACTACGGCAAGCAGCTGCCGGCGTCCTGAACGAGCGGTCCCGGTCTCATGTCCGGGCCGGACGAGCCCCCGCGGCACCGGTGGCCACCGGCGCCCGGCCGCCCCCGGGCGGGCCCGGGCCGAGCAGCGGCGCACCTGGGACCCGTCCCCCGGAGCCTGCCGGGGCCCCGGGCGCGGCCGGCCGGATCCGGCCTGATCCACGAGAACGGCCCCCGGCGTGGCGCCGGCCGCACGGACCCGCGGTGCCGGACCAGGCCCGGCTCGTGGTGCGCACGGGCCGCCGCCCGTGCCTCACTTCCTCTTCCGTCGCTTGAACAGCAGCTTCGGCAGGGCCGCCGGGACCGGTCTGCGGGTCGTCGCCGGGGTCGGGACCGGACGTTCCGCCAGGCTGCCGGAGGGCAACGGCTCCCCGGCCCCCGCCGGCACCAGGCGCAGCACCCGGCATTCGCGGGCCCAGCGGGCCGGCATCCGCTCGCCGTCGGCGGCGTTCAGCCGCTTGCCCTTCAGCTCGGCGACGGCCGCCTCCCACTCCGGGGACCCGGACGCCAGTTCGGTCACGGCCGCCGGGAACGTCACGAGCCGGCCGCCCTTGTCCTTGCTGCGCACGGTCACCTCGGCGGAGCCGCCGTCGGCCAGCGCCTCCAGCGGCTGCTCACCGGGCCCGTCGCCGACCAGGCACACCGCGCCCTCGTGCCACACATGCCACAGCGCTCGCGCGGCCGGCGCACCGGCGCCCCTGACCCAGACGAGGCCGGACTTCTTCACGGCCTCCTCGATGAGGGCCCGGTCGAGCAGCTCACTAGTCATGCGCCCCAGCCTATCCAGGCCGCCCGGCCCCGCTCACAGCCAGCCGTTGCGCTTCAACGTGCGGTGGATGCCCAGACACAGGACGACCGTGACGCCCATGATCACCGGGTAGCCGTACTTCCAGTGCAGCTCTGGCATGTGGTCGAAGTTCATGCCGTAGACGCCGCACACCATCGTCGGTACGGCGATGATGGCCGCCCACGCGGTGATCTTGCGCATGTCCTCGTTCTGCGCGACGGACGCCTGGGCGAGGTTGGCCTGGAGGATGGAGTTGAGCAGTTCGTCGAAGCCCATGACCTGCTCCTGGACCCGGGCCAGGTGGTCGGCGACGTCCCGGAAGTACTTCTGGATGTCGGGGTCGATCAGCCGCATGGGCCGTTCGCTCAGCAGCTGCATCGGCCGCAGCAGCGGCGCCACCGCCCGCTTGAACTCCAGCACCTCGCGCTTGAGTTGGTAGATCCGCGCCGAGTCCACACCGCGCGAGACGCCGCCCTTGCGGCCCGGTGAGAAGACCTCGGTCTCGACCTCGTCGATGTCGTCCTGCACCGCGTCGGCGACGGCGATGTAACCGTCCACGACATGGTCGGCGATGGCGTGCAGCACGGCCGAGGGGCCTTTGGCGAGCAGCTCGGGGTCGTCCTGGAGCCGGTGCCGCAGGGCCCGCAGGGAGCCCTGGCCGCCGTGCCGGACGGTGATGAAGAAGTCCCGGCCGGTGAAGCACATGACCTCGCCGGTCTCGACGACCTCGCTGTTGGCGGTGAGCCGGTCGTGCTCCACGTAGTGGATGGTCTTGAAGACGGTGAACAGTGAGTCGTCGTACCGCTCCAGCTTGGGCCGCTGGTGGGCCTGCACGGCGTCCTCGACGGCCAGCGGGTGCAGCCCGAACTCGCCCGCGATACCCGCGAATTCGGCCTCGGTCGGCTCGTGCAGGCCGATCCAGACGAAGCCGCCGTCACGGCGCACCAGCCGCATCGCCTCGTGCGGGGTCAGCGGCGTGGGGGTCGGCACCCGGGCACCGTCGCGGTAGACCGCGCAGTCGACCACGGCCGAGGGCGTGCCCGGGTCGCGCGTGGTGTCGTACGAGGTGCCCGCGTCCTTGCGCAGCGAGACACGGGACGACGGGCGGACCACGGCGCGCAGGTCGCGGATCATCGACATGGGCGGGCTCCTTCGCAGGCGGGCAGCGAAAGCGCGCGGCGACGGGTGGAACTACCCGGAATGGGGACGTCCTGACTGCGGATGTTTGGCACGTCCACAAAGCGGGGAGCACCGCACCGTCGCGGTGGCGGCTTCGCTACTGATGCAGAACTGATTTCAGGTCAGACAGATCAGGCAAAGCGAGACGAAGTGCTCTTCCGAACGACGACGCGACAGGGAAGGCGACGGCCAGCCGGTAATAAGATCAGCAGCCGGAAGAGCGAGTGGTACTGCACGGTCGACTTCGATCCATGACAGCCCCACCTCCTCCGGCCGGTCCCTCGTAAGGGAGTCTCAACGGCGCCGGGACTCGACAGCGAGTCCGCCGGCGCCTGGAGGGCCTGGGGACACCCCTGACGGCGTGCTGCCCCGAACCACCGGCTCAGAGTACCAGCCGCCCGTACTGTCAAGGCGCCGCTTTGCCCGCAGCTGACGAGTTCTATGCTCGGCACATGGCTGACGTTCTTCCTCTCGTCGAGGCCCGGTTGAGCAGCGCGCTGGGCGAGCCGGACGCCCGGGCCGCGGTCACCTTCCTCGGCACGGACCGCATCGAGGTGCTCCGCTTCCGCGAGGGGGACGTCGTCCGGTACGCCACCTGCGGCATGTCCGCGCACCCCATGACGGATCCCACGGCGGTGCTCGCCGACCCGGTCGCGGGGCCCCGCGCCGAGCTGGTCCTGTCCGTCCGCGCGGGCCGCGCCGACACGGACAAGGTGCTCCGCCCGCTCGCCGTGCTGGCGGCCTCCCCCCAGGTGGAGGGGCTGGTGGTGGCGCCGGGCGCCTCGCTGGACGTGGGCGGGCCGCTGTGGCCCGGCGCCCCCTTCACCTCGGTGCTGGTGGGCGAGTCCGGCGGGCTGGTCGAGGACCTGGAGCTGGACGCCCCGATGGATCCCGTACGGTTCCTGCCGCTGCTGCCGATGACCCCGAACGAAGCCGCCTGGAAGAGGGTGCACGGCGCCCAGGCCCTTCAGGAGCGCTGGCTCACGCACGGGGCGGACCTGAGGGATCCCGTCCGCCGGTCCGTCCCGCTCGACTGACGCCGCGTGCGCCGGTGCCGCCGGCGCAAGGGCGGATCCGGTCAGTCGGCGAAGACGGTGACGCCGTCCTCGGTGGCGTGTTCCGGCACCAGTTCCGCGGCCTCGTGGGTGAGCGCCCGGCGCCGTACGACGACCACGAGCGCGCCCAGCACCGCGGTGACCGCCGCGACGGTGAACGGCGTGTGGACGTCGCTCCACTCCTCGATCTTCGGCGCGAAATAGGGCGCCGCGGCGGCGGCGAACCAGCGCACGAAGTTGTAGCCCGCGCTCGCCACCGGGCGTGGCGCGTCCGACACCCCGAGGGCCAGTTCGGTGTAGACGGTGTTGTTCACGCCGATGAAGGCGCCGGACAGGACGGTGCAGACGACGGCCGCGGTGTGGCTGCCGTAGCCGAGCACGAGGACGTCCGCGGCGAGCAGCACCAGCGAGCCGCCGAGCACCCTGAGTGAGCCGAACCGTGCCTGCATGCGCGGGGCGACGATCACCGAGAAGACGGCGAGCAGCACGCCCCAGGCGAAGAACACCGCGCCCGAGCGGTACGGCGTCATGTTCAGCACGAACGGCGTGAAGGCCAGCACCGTGAAGAACGTGTAGTTGTAGAAGAACGCCGAGACCGCCGCCGAGGCCAGGCCGCCGTGGCCGAGCGCCCTGAGCGGGTCCAGGACCGACGTCTTGCGGGCCGGCCGGGGCTGCTCCTTCAGGAACGCGGTGATGCACAGGAAGCCGACCGCCATCAGCGTGGCCGTGCCGAAGAAGGGGTAGCGCCAGCTGAGGTTGCCGAGGACCGCGCCGAGCAGCGGTCCGCAGGCCATGCCGAGGCCGAGCGCGGACTCGTACAGCAGGATCGCCGCCGCGCTGCCGCCCGCCGCCGCGCCGACGATGACCGCGAGGGCGGTGGAGACGAAGAGCGCGTTGCCGAGGCCCCAGCCGGCCCGGTACCCGACGAGCTGGCCGACGGTGTCCGAGGTGCCGGCGAGGCCCGCGAAGACGATCACGAGTGCCAGGCCGAGCAGCAGGGTCTTCCGGCCGCCGATGCGGCTGGAGACGAAGCCGGTCAGCAGCATCGCGACGGCCGTGATCAGGAAGTACGAGGTGAAGAGCAGGGACACCTGGCCGGCGGTGGCGTGCAGGCCCTGGGCGATGGAGGGCAGGATCGGGTCGACGAGGCCGATGCCCATGAAGGCGACGACCGAGGCGCCGGCCGTGGCCCAGACCGCCTTGGGCTGCCGCAGTAGGCCGCCGGCTCCCGCGTCGAAGGGGTCCATGTGCTTCTCCCGTTCTCGGGCGCAGGTGGTTGGTATATACACATAGTAAGTTAGCGCATCTAATTAATGCAAGCTGCATCTATGTCGTCCCGGCCGGGCTCCGGCCGGCACTTCCGTCCGGACGGGTGATCGTCCTTGACGCGGGCGGGCAGGGGTAGGACCGTGGAGCCCTATGAGGGGCGAACCCAGTTGCCCGAGGTGTGGTGGCCGGGTCAGGGCTCCCGGCCTCTTCGCCGATTCGTGGCAGTGCGACGTGCACGGCACGGTCCATCCGCTACAGCCCGTGATCCCGCCCAGCGTCGAGGCGCTCAACGTCGTGGTGCACCGCACCCAGGTGCCGGTCTGGATGCCGTGGCCGCTGCCGGTCGGATGGCTGTTCACCGGCGTCACCTATGCCGGGGACGACCGCAGCGGCGGCCGTGCGACCGCCGTGGCCTGTTCCGGCCCCGGCCCGCTCGGCGGCCCGGGCGAGATGATCCTGATCGCCGAGGAGCTCGGCGTCGGCCTCGGCGCGCGCTACGCGGGCATCGACGGCCCGGACCCGGGGTCGTACATGAACGTGGAGAAGCCGCCCCAGGCCAAGGTCCTGGCGGCGGGCCGCCCCACCCCCCTCTGGCATGTCTTCCGCACCCCGGACGACCGTGCCGTCTTCGCCGGCGAGGCGCTCGGGATGTGGCTGTGGGCGGTGATGTGGCCCGAGCAGTCGGGCCTGCTCATGTACGACGAACTGGTGCTGACCGATCTGCGGGACGCGGGGGCGGAGATCGACCTGGTGCCGTGCGGAGCGTTGTCGCCGCGCTTGCTCCAGCCGTAGCGTCCGCCGGTCCGGGCGGGTTTCCGGTCGAGGGCGGCCGCGGGTCCGGGGCGGGCCGGTCGCGCGGCTCGCGCCCCGCACGGAGTCGGCGCAGCGTCCCCGAAGGGAATGCCGTAGGGGGCGCGGGGGGTCTGCGGGTGTGACAGGTGGGCTCGGAAACCCCGGTATCCTTAGGCGTCCCGTTCCCTTCCGTCCCCTGCCTGGAGTCGTCGTGCGCATCGATCTGCACTGCCACTCCACGGCCTCCGACGGTACGGACACGCCGGCCGAGCTGGTGCGGGGCGCCGCCGCGGCCGGCCTCGACGTCGTCGCGCTGACCGATCACGACACCACGCGTGGGTACGGCGAGGCGATCGCCGCGCTGCCCGAGGGGCTCACCCTGGTCACCGGCGCCGAGCTGTCCTGCCGGGTCGACGGCGTCTCGATGCACCTGCTGGCCTACCTCTTCGACCCCGAGGAGCCCGCCCTGCTCGCCGAGCGCGAGCTGGTCCGGGACGACCGGGTACCGCGCGCGCAGGGCATGGTCGCCAAGCTGAACGCGCTGGGCGTGCCGGTCACCTGGGAACACGTCGAGCGGATAGCCGCCGGCGGCTCGGTGGGCCGTCCGCACGTGGCGTCCGCGCTCGTCGAGCTGGGAGTCGTACCGACGGTGAGCGACGCGTTCACCGAGGAGTGGCTGGCCGACGGCGGGCGGGCGTTCGTGGCGAAGCACGAGACCGACCCGTTCGAGGCGATCCGGCTGGTCAAGGCCGCGGGCGGGGTCTGCGTGTTCGCGCACCCGGCCGCCGCCAAGCGCGGCCGTACCGTGCCGGAGGCCCGCATCGCGGAGCTGGCCGAGGCCGGTCTGGACGGCCTCGAGGTCGACCACATGGACCACGACCCGGACACCCGGGTCCGGCTGCGGGGCCTCGCCAAGGACCTGGGACTGCTGGTCACGGGTTCCTCGGACTACCACGGCAGCCGCAAGACCGTGACGCTCGGCGCGTACACGACCGACCCCGAGGTGTACGGGGAGATCACCCGGCGGGCGACGGGCGCCTTCCCGGTGCCGGGCACCGGCGGAGCCTGACGGCCCCGAGGGCCGGCCCGCAGCACCTCACGCCCGTACTTCCTCTTCCGGCAAGGCCTGTACTTCCCCCATGTTCGACATCGCCGTCTTCGGCTCCCTGTTCCTGACCCTTTTTGTCATCATGGATCCCCCTGGGATCACTCCGATCTTCCTCGCCCTGACCGCCGGCCGGCCGGCCAAGGTGCAGAAGCGGATGGCCTTCCAGGCCGTCTGCGTGGCGGGCGGGGTCATCGCCGTCTTCGGCGTCCTCGGCCATCAGATCCTGAACTACCTGCACGTCTCCGTCCCCGCGCTGATGATCGCGGGCGGGCTGCTGCTCCTGCTGATCGCGCTCGACCTGCTCACCGGCAAGACCGACGAGCCGAAGCAGACCAAGGACGTGAACGTCGCGCTCGTACCGCTGGGCATGCCGCTGCTGGCGGGGCCCGGTGCCATCGTGTCCGTGATCCTGGCCGTGCAGAAGGCCGGCAGTGTGGCCACGCAGGTCTCGGTGTGGTCCGCGATCCTCGCGATCCACGTCGTGCTGTGGCTGGTGATGCGTTACTCGCTGCTGATCATCCGGGTCATCAAGGACGGCGGTGTGGTCCTCGTGACGCGGCTCGCCGGCATGATGCTGTCCGCGATCGCCGTGCAGCAGATCATCAACGGGGTCACTCAGGTGATCCGGGGGAGCTGAGCCGTCGTCGGCTCGGCTCCCCCGGAAAGCTTGAGTGGCGAACGCCCGCCGATCCTGGCGGACGCCGGCGCCCGGGCTACGAGGCCTGGGTCCCGGCCGGGCGGATCCAGAGGCGCTGCCCGATGGCGGCGGCCTGCTGCACGATCCGGTTGACGGAGGCGGCATCCACGACGGTGCTGTCCACGGTGGTGCCGTCGACCTCGTCGAGACGCCTGATTTCGAAGCGCATGGGCTTCTCCCTTCGTCTGGTCATCCTCCTGCGGAGAACTACTTGAGAGCACCGGGCGTGTATCCGGTCTCATGCAGAGTCAACGTGCTCCGTGTTACAAACATTCCCTACGCTAAAGAAATTTTTCGAACAACTAATTACTGACCGGTAAGCGGCACTCGTGGGACCGACCGGGACCGGTTGTGTTCGCAGCGTGACCACCGGGACAATGGGTGGCGATGAACGACGACCTGGCTGCCCTCGGCGCCCGCATCAACCGCACGAACGAGCTGCTGGAACGCATGCTCGCCGAAGTGGCCAAGACACCCTCCACCCACGCGATCTTCGTGGACGCCGGCTATCTCTACGCCGCCGCCGGCCGGCTGGTCGCCGGCACCGAGGACCGCCGGGCCTTCGACGTGGACGCCGAGGGCCTGATCGACGCGCTGATCGACAAGGCCCGCACGATCTTCGCGGACAGCCGGCTGCTGCGCGTGTACTGGTACGACGGCGCCCGCCGCCGCATCCACACCGCCGAGCAGCAGACCATCGCCGAACTGCCCGACGTCAAGATCCGGCTCGGCAACCTCAACGCCAACAACCAGCAGAAGGGCGTCGACTCCCTGATCCGCACGGACCTGGAGTCACTGGCCCGGCACCGCGCGATCAGCGACGCGGCCCTCCTCGGCGGCGACGAGGACCTGGTCTCGGCGGTCGAGGCGGCCCAGGGCTACGGCGCCCGCGTGCACCTGTGGGGCATCGAGGCCCCCGAAGGACGCAACCAGGCCGAGCCGCTGCTCTGGGAGGTCGACAGCCAGCGCACGTTCGACCTGGAGTTCTTCAAGCCGTACGTCTCCCGGCGCACGGCCGCCGCCTACGACGCCACCGCCGGCAACCGCCCCACCCGCGAGGACGTCCGCTTCGTCGGCGCCCAGATCGCGGCCAAGTGGCTCGTCTCCCGGGGCCGCGAAGCACTGGTCGAACTGTTCCCCGGCCATCCCTACCTGCCGGGCTCCGTCGACCAGGACCTGCTGGTCGAGGCCGAGGCACTGCTCCAGTACTCCATGCGCGGCCAGGCCGACCTCCGCCGCGCCCTGCGGGACGGCTTCTGGGACCACCTCCAGGGACAGTACTGACCCCGCGCGGCCCCACCGCCACCGGAGCGCGCGGGTCCTACCGCGGCCGGCGCGCGCTCGCGGTGCCGTCCCAGAAACCGGCGATCGCGCGGGCCGTCTCCAGCGGACGGTCGGTGTTGGGGGAGTGCTCGGCGCCCTCGACGACCGTGCGTCGGGCCCCCAGCCGCACCGCCATGTCGTCGAGCAGCGGCAGCGGCCAGGTGTCGTCCCGCGAACCCGACAGGACGTGGAACGGCAGCCCGACGGCCGCGAGTTCCGCGACCCGGTCCGGTTCCGTGCACAACTGGCGGCCGGTGGCGAGCAACTGGGCCGGTTTGGTGCCCAGCCAGCGGCGCCGCAGGTCGTCACGGTCGTCCAGCCCGTCGTCGAGCGAGGGCGTCCCGGTCTCCTCCGGAGCTTCCATCCCCTGGATCGCCTGCCACACCTCCGGCATGCCCAGCACGGCCAGCGCGTCCCGCAGCAGCTTCACCCGGTCCTGCTGGGCGGCCGAGATCTGCGCCGGGCCGGAGGCCATCAGGGTGAGCGACAGGAAGGGCGTGTGGTCGAGCAGAACGGCCGCGCGCGCGATCTGGCCGCCGAGGGAGTGCCCCAGCAGATGCACCGGGCCGCCGATCGCCTCCGCCTGCGCCAGCACGTCCCGCGCCAACTCCTCCTGCGCGTAGGCGGACTCGTCCGTCCCGGGGCCGTCCGACTCGAACTGGCCCCGCCCGTCCACGGCGACGGTCCGGTACCCGCGCGCGGCGAGCGGCACGTGCAGCGGGTTGAAGTCCTCCTTGCTGCCGGTGAACCCCGGCAGCAGCAGCGCCACGCCCCTGGGCTCGACGCCGCCGGCCACGGGCGCGTCCACCACGGCGAAGTCACCACGAGCCGTGCGAAGCGAGTACGCGCGTGCCCCGGGAGGCGGCACGAAGGAGGGAGGCCTGCTCATGGGGAGAGGTTATGCGGAACGCCGGCGGGGTGGGGCAGTGGGCCCGGCGTGTGGGCGGGAACGCCGATGGCCGGGTCCACCATGGTGAACCCGGCCATCGGACCGGCTGACGCTGCCGCTGGGGACGCGGCGCCCGGGTCAGGCCTCGGGGGCCTCCACGGACGCCGTGGCCTTGCGGGTCCGGCGCGGCTTGGGCGTCGTACCGGCGCTCTCCCCGGCCGCCTCGGCAGTGGACGCCGCGGTCTTGCGGGTCCGGCGCGGCTTGCCCCCCGGCTCCTCGGTGGCCTGCGCCGGAATCTCCGGAGCGGCCGCCTCGGCAACGGCCTTGCGGGTGCGGCGGGCCTTGGGGGCGGTGGCCTCGGCCGTGTCGGCGCTCGCGTCGGCGGTGGTGGCTGCCGTCTTGCGGGTGCGGCGCGGCTTGGGCTCGGCCTCGGTTTCGGCCTGGGGTGCTTCCGGGGCGGCTGCGGCGGTCTTGCGGGTCCGGCGCGGCTTGGCCTCGGTGGCTTCGGCGGTGTCGACGGCGCCCTCGGCGGCAGCCGCGGCCTTGCGGGTGCGGCGGGCCTTGGGGGCGGTGGCTTCGGCCGTGTCGGCGCTCGCGTCGGCGGCGGTGGCTGCCGTCTTGCGGGTGCGGCGCGGCTTGGGCTCGGCCTCGGTTTCGGCCTGGGGTGCTTCCGGGGCGGCTGCGGCGGTCTTGCGGGTCCGGCGCGGCTTGGCCTCGGTGGCTTCGGCGGTGTCGACGGCGCCCTCGGCGGCAGCCGCGGCCTTGCGGGTGCGGCGGGCCTTCGGGGCGGTGGCCTCGGCCTCAGGGGCGTCCGGCGTGACGACCGGCTCCGCGGCCTTGCGGGTACGGCGGCGCGGCTTGGCCTCCTCGGTGGCCTCGGCCGTCTCCGCCACGGTCTCCGCAGCGACCGCGGTCTTGCGGGTGCGGCGGGGCTTGGCTTCGGCGGCCTCGACGGCCGGGTCGGCGGATGCCTCGGCGGCGACCGCGCTCTTGCGGGTCCGGCGGGGCTTCGCCTCGACGGGCTCCGCGGTGGCCTGCGTCGGCTCCGTCGCGGCGGCCGGCTCGGCCGTCTTGCGGGTGCGGCGGCGCGGCTTGGTCTCCGCGGTCGGAGCGGCCTCGGGCGTCGGCTCCGCCACCGGGCCGACGGCGACCACGGGCTCGGTCACCGGCGCGGCCGCGTCGGCGGTCACCGGTGCCGGCTCGGTCACCGACTCGGACGTCACCGCGTCCGTCGTCGCCGACTTGCGGGTGCGGCGGCGGCGCGGCTTGTCCGTGGCCGAGCTGTCCAGGACGGCGGTGCCTTCCGCCGCGGCCACCGTCTCGGCGACGACATCGGCGATGCCGGTCACGTCAGCGGCCTCGGCGGCCGACGCGGACGCCGCGGTGGACGCCACCGGCTCCGGCGCCGCTCCGCCGCGGGTACGGCGACGGCGGCGCGGGGTACGGGCTCCCGCCGGGATCTCCTCCGCGGGCCCGGCCGTGGCCGCGGGTGCGGCCGTGGACGTGGGCTCGGTCACCGGGGTGCTCGGGGCGCCCTGGGCGGTGTCCAGCGGTGCGCCGTTGCGCGTGCGGCGGCGACGGCGCGGCGTACGGGCCGGACGCTCGCGCTCGGCCGGGGCCGGGGCCGACTCGGCACGGCCACCGCGGTCGGGGCGGTCGGTACTGCCACCGCGGTCGGGACGGCCGCGGCCGCGCGCGCCCCGCCCGCCGGTCTCGCCGAGGTCCTCCAGGACCTCGGCTCCCAGACCGGCACGGGTCTGCTCCGAGCGCGGCAGGGTGCCCTTCGTGCCCGCGGGGATGCCGAGCTCCGCGAACAGGTGCGGGGAGCTGGAGTACGTCTCCACCGGGTCGTTGAAGTCCAGCTCCAGCGCCTTGTTGATGAGCTGCCAGCGCGGGATGTCGTCCCAGTCGACGAACGTGATCGCCGTACCCTTGGCGCCCGCGCGGCCCGTGCGGCCGACGCGGTGCAGGTACGTCTTCTCGTCCTCGGGGGACTGGTAGTTGATGACGTGGGTCACGCCCTCGACGTCGATGCCGCGCGCGGCCACGTCGGTGCAGACGAGCACGTCGACCTTGCCGTTGCGGAAGGCCCGCAGGGCCTGCTCGCGCGCGCCCTGGCCGAGGTCGCCGTGGACCGCGCCGGAGGCGAACCCGCGGCGCTGGAGCTGCTCGGCGATGTCGGCGGCCGTGCGCTTCGTACGACAGAAGATCATCGCCAGTCCGCGGCCATCGGCCTGGAGGATGCGGGCGATCATCTCCGGCTTGTCCATGGAGTGCGCGCGGTAGACGAACTGCTTGATGTTCGCGACCGTCACGCCCTCGTCGTCCGGCGAGGTGGCGCGGATGTGCGTGGGCTGCTTCATGTAGCGGCGAGCGAGGCCGATGACCGCGCCGGGCATGGTCGCGGAGAACAGCATGGTCTGGCGCTTGGCCGGCAGCAGCTTGATGATCTTCTCGACGTCGGGCAGGAAGCCCAGGTCGAGCATCTCGTCGGCCTCGTCCAGGACCAGGCTCTTGATGTGGCCCAGGTCGAGCTTCTTCTGGCCCGCGAGGTCCAGCAGCCGGCCCGGGGTGCCGACGATGACGTCGACGCCCTTCTTCAGGGCCTCGACCTGCGGCTCGTACGCCCGGCCGCCGTAGATCGCCAGGACGCGCACGTTGCGGACCTTGCCGGCCGTCAGCAGGTCGTTGGTGACCTGCGTGCACAGCTCGCGCGTGGGGACGACGACGAGGGCCTGGGGCGCGTCGGTGAGGGCGTCGGGGGTGGCGCGTCCGGCCTCCACGTCGGCGGGGACGGTGACGCGATCGAGGAGCGGCAGACCGAAGCCCAGCGTCTTGCCGGTGCCCGTCTTGGCCTGGCCGATGACGTCCGTGCCGGTCAGGGCTACGGGGAGCGTCATCTCCTGGATGGGGAAGGGGGTGATGATACCGACGGCTTCGAGGGCCTCGGCGGTCTCGGGAAGGATTCCGAGATCTCGGAAGGTCGTAGTCAGGGTTATGCCTCTTCTGTGTGCGCGGTGCGAGGCGAGCGCGGGGGTCATGTCTGACCGTGCCGGGGACGTCGGCTGCCGTACGGGCGAACCACTCGGGCAAGCCGTAAGGCACGGGACCTCTGCCGACGCTCTAGCGCTCGTACCGCTGAGGGTGTCCCTCCTGTCGTCGTACGATCACTGCCGTACGGCCAGGGAGGGCTGTCGGGTCGGAGCCGATCGGGCCACCGACCGGGCATCCTCATGCGTGCAGCCTGTCGGGACACGTCGAGAACCGTCGACGCACTCAGCAGGCGCATTACCACCATACCCCGGATTGCCGCACATGCGATGGCCGATTCGGTCACGTAGTTGTGGCCACCGTGATCGACCAGGGCTCGAGTGCCGCGACGAGCGGGTTATTGTGCGCCTCATGACTAGCCCTGACAAGCCTGAGAACGCGTCCGCCGCACCCGCCGGGCCCACCGGTGTCGCCGCCCAGGACTGGGCGCAGGCGTCCGCCGACCCCCAGTACCGCGCCGCGGTCGTGGACCTGCTCGGCGCCCTCGCGTACGGAGAGCTGGCGGCGTTCGAACGCCTCGCGGAGGACGCCAAACTGGCGCCGACCCTCGCGGACAAGGCGGAGCTGGCGAAGATGGCCTCGGCCGAGTTCCACCACTTCGAGCGGCTGCGCAACCGGCTGACCGAGGTCGGCGAGGAGCCGACGGCCGCCATGGACCCGTTCGTCGCCGCGCTGGACGGCTTCCACCGCCAGACCGCGCCGTCGGACTGGCTGGAGGGCCTGGTCAAGGCATATGTCGGCGACTCGATCGCGAGTGACTTCTACCGCGAGGTCGCGGCCCGGCTCGACTCCGACACCCGTGAACTCGTGCTCGCCGTCCTCGACGACACCGGGCACGCCGGGTTCGCGGTGGAGAAGGTGCGCGCCGCCATCGACGCCGACCCGCGCGTCGGCGGACGGCTGGCGCTGTGGGCACGGCGGCTGATGGGGGAGGCGCTGTCGCAGTCCCAGCGGGTCGTCGCCGACCGGGACGCGCTGTCCACGATGCTCGTGGGCGGGGTGGCCGACGGGTTCGACCTCGCCGAGGTCGGGCGGATGTTCTCGCGGATCACGGAGGCCCACACGAAGCGGATGGCCGCGCTGGGACTGGCCGCCTAGCACTCCGTGGACGCGTGGTGCCCGCCGTCCCGTGGCCGCGCGTGCGGTGTGGTCGTCCGCGCGGCTCCGCGCCCCTGCCGGCTCGGCCGCGCGGCCTTCCTCACGCCGGTGCCGAGCGCCGGCCGAGGCGGCCCGCGGGGCGCAGCAGCAGGGACAGCGACGCCACCGCGATGATCGCGGCGCCCAGGAGGCTGAGCGGGCCGGTGCCCGGGCCCAGGGCGGTGTGGGTCACGAAGTCGCCGAAAAGGGCGCCGGCCACGCCCGTCGAGTACACCAGCGGGCGGTTGGGCAGCCGGTGGGCGAGGCGGTGGACCGCCGCCCAGGCGAGGATCAGACCGAGTGCGGCGGAGCCGAGTACTTCCAGGATCATGTCGGGGGTCCCTCCCACGGCCGGTCTGGCTCGACGGTCGTAGCCCGTCATACCCCTGACCTGCGGACGGCAATCATCGGCTGTGGCGGACGTGTGCCCCCTCTGTGCGCGTCCCACGGAGAAGGGCCCGGCGGGTGTGCACACGGCCGCCGGGCCCTTCTCACGACTTCGGCCCTACAGCGTGCCGAATCCCACCTTGCGCACGGTGGGCTCGCCGATCTCTACGTAAGCCAGACGTTCCGTCGGCACCAGGACCTTGCGGCCCTTCTCGTCCTGGAGGCTCAGCAGCTGCGTCTTCCCGGACAGCGCGTCGCTCACGAGGCGCTCGACCTCCTCGACGCTCTGACCGCTCTCCAGAACGATCTCGCGGGGCGCGTGCTGCACGCCGATCTTGACCTCCACGGCTATGTCCCTCCGACGGTCAGTGATTGCGCGATCTTCCGCGCCGTACCCAGCACACATTAGCCCGGTGAGGGGACGTACACGCTCCGGGCCGGAACGCCAGGAGCGAACACCGGACGGGAACCGACCGGCGTCAGCGGAGCAGTGCTGGGCAGTGGTGTCAGTGGTGATCGGTGCCGTGCAGCGGGAAACCGGCGATGCCCCGCCAGGCCAGCGAGGCCAGCAGCTGCACCGCCTGGTCGCGCGGGACGCTGCGGTCGCTGTGCAGCCAGGACCGGGCCACCACCTGGGCGAGCCCGCCGAGGCCGGAGGCGAGGAGCATCGACTCCGCGCGCGAGAGACCCGTGTCCTCGGCGATGACGTCGCAGATGGCCTCGGCGCACTCGTTGGTGACCTTGTCGACGCGCTCGCGCACCGCGGGCTCGTTCGTCAGGTCCGACTCGAAGACCAGCCGGAACGCGCCGCCGTCGTCCTCCACGTACGCGAAGTAGGCGTCCATGGTCGCCCGTACGCGCTGCTTGTTGTCGCTCGTCGACGCCAGCGCGCCGCGCACGGACTGGATCAGCGACTCGCAGTGCTGGTCCAGCAGGGCGAGGTAGAGGTCCAGCTTGCCGGGGAAGTGCTGGTAGAGCACCGGCTTGCTCACGCCGGCCCGCTCGGCGATGTCGTCCATCGCCGCCGCGTGGTACCCCTGCGCGACGAAAACCTCCTGGGCGGCGCCCAGCAACTGGTTCCGCCGGGCGCGGCGCGGCAGACGGGTGCCACGCGGGCGTACCGCCTCAGTTTGCTCGATGGCTGTCACGCCGCCTCCCAAAGTCGTCCACATGCGGTGTCGGCCGCGCGGCCATCGTACTTTTCGGTAACCCTGGTGTGCGCGGTGCGAGCGCAGAATTTCACGTACCGGACGACGGCGAAAGCCGTGCGGCACCCCCGGAGCGGCCCGGCGGCTCCCGTGAGGTCAGCGGTAGTCGTCCTCGTCGAGTGTGACCACGCGCGCCTGTTCGACCAGATCGGCCTCGTTCGCACGGTCCGGGTCGAGCGCCGTCAGCGGGTCGTCGCGGTCCGGCCTGACGGGGGCGTGCTGCTCGACGGCGTCCGCGTCGGGCGCCTCGACATCGATCTCCGGCCCGGCGTCGGCCTCCAGGTCGTCGACCGCGTCGGGTTCGGTGGGGTCATAGGCCATGGTGGGCTCCCTTCCTACGAACGTCCCTGGAAAATGCAGGGGCCACACGAGGGTGCCCTCTGTACGAGCCTAGGAGACACCTGATGGGGACGCCATGCCATCAGGCCGGCCCGCTGTCCGGTTCTCCGGCCGCCCGTGGTTCACGCTGTGACGGCGAACACACGGATCCGGACGTGATCACCTCGTAACATTGCCGCATGTCTTCGACCGAGTCGCCGACCGTATCGGCCGCCAGTGTGCTTCCGAGGGTGGCGCCCGTCCGGGTCGGCGAGGGCGAGCGGCTGCGGTCCGTGTGCCTGCCCGGCGTCACCCTGACGGTCCGTTCCCGGCCCGCCACGCGCCAAGGCCTGGCACCCGCGCTGTACGTCCACGGGCTCGGCGGTTCCTCGCAGAACTGGTCGTCCCTCATGGCCGAGCTGGACGGTGTCGTCGACAGCGAGGCGGTGGACCTGCCGGGCTTCGGCGACTCCCCGCCCCCGGACGACGGCGACTACTCCGTCACCGGGCACGCGCGCGCGGTGATCCGCCACCTCGACGCGGCCGGCCGCGGCCCGGTCCACCTCTTCGGCAACTCGCTCGGCGGCGCGGTCGCCACGCGCGTGGCCGCCGTACGGCCCGACCTCGTCCGCACGCTCACCCTCGTCTCGCCCGCCCTGCCCGAGCTGCGTGTGCAGCGCTCGGCGGTGCCGACGGGACTCCTCGGCGTGCCCGGCGTCGCCGCCCTCTTCACCCGGCTCACCCAGGAGTGGACGGCCGAGCAGCGGGTGCGCGGCGTCATGGCGCTCTGCTACGGCGACCCCGGGCGGGTCGGGCCCGAGGCGTTCCAGCAGGCCGTCGAGGAGCTGGAGCGGCGGCAGCGGCTGCCGTACTTCTGGGACGCGATGGCTCGCTCCGCGCGGGGGATCGTCAACGCCTACACGCTCAGCGGGCAGCACGGGCTGTGGCGGCAGGCCGAGCGGGTGCTCGCCCCCACGCTGCTGGTCTACGGCGCCCGGGACCAGCTGGTCGGCTTCCGCATGGCCCGAAAGGCCGCCCGTGCCTTCCGCGACTCGCGTCTGCTGACCCTGCCCGACGCCGGCCATGTCGCGATGATGGAGTACCCGGACATCGTCGCCGGCGCCTTCCGTGACCTCCTGGCGGACTCGGGCACGTCCGCCGGGGCCGCCGGCCCGGCCCCGCGCGGCGACACCGGCGACGCGGGAAACACCGACGGCGGCGGTACTGCCGCCGTGGACGCGAGGAGCTGAGGGGCAGGGTGGGACGCCACAGCCGCCGAGGACCGGTCCCGAGGGACGAGTCCGCGGACATAGCCGCCCGGCCGGAGCCCCGGCGCAACGACCGCCGGGACCGTGTCCCCGGCGACGGCGGGGACGCAGGTCCCGACGGCCGGCGGGCCCCGGACGCCGGCGACCGCCGGGACGAGCGCTCCGACGGCCGGCGGGCCTCTGACTCCGGCGACCGCCGGGACGAGCACTCCGACGGCCGGTGGGTCCCTGACTCCGACGATCGGCGGGACGGGCGCTCCGACGATCGGCGGGGCGGATACTCCGGCGGCCGGCGGGTCCCTGACTCCGACGACCGGCGGGACGGGTACTCCGACGACCGCCGGGACGGATACAGCGACGGCCGCTGGGAAGTGTCCTCCGGCGACCGGCGGGCCTCTGACTCCGGCGACCGGCGGGACGTGCGCTCCGATGACCGGCGGGCCCCTGACTCTGGCGACCGGCGGGACGGATACTCCGGCGACCGGCGGGCCCCGGACGCCGACGACCGGCGGGGTGAGCACTTCGGCGACCGGCGGACCCCTGACTCCGGCGACCCCCGGGGCGAGCACTCCGTCGACCGGCGGGACGGATACTCCGACGACCGCCGGGACGTGCGCTCCGATGACCGGCGGGCCCCTGACTCTGGCGACCGGCGGGACGGATACTCCGGCGACCGGCGGGCCCCGGACACCGACGGCCGGCGGGGTGAGCACTTCGACGACCGGCGGACCCCTGACTCCGGCGACCCCCGGGGCGAGCACTCCGACGGCCGGCGGGACGGGCGCTCCGACGACCGCCGGGACGGGCACTCCGACGACCGGCGGAGTGCGCAGCCGGACGCGTCTGTCGGCGGCCGTCGGAACGTACAGCCGGACGGCCGTCGGGGCGATGCGTCGCACCCCTGGGCCGGAACGCCCGCACGGGATGCGTCCGGTCCGCCCGACGGCACGCCCGCGCGCGCTGTGCTCCGGCGTCCGGACGCCGCTTCCGCGCAGGGCGTGCCGGGACGGGCGGACGGTGGTGAGGAGCGCGGCACCCCGGCGCAGGGGACGCCGCGACTCCGGGACGGCGCCGCGGCGCAGGGCGTGCCCCTGCTGCCCGACGGCACCACCGCGGGCGGTGTGCCCCGGTCGAGGGAGGGCGCGTCCGCGCGGGGCGGGCACCCCGAGCAGCGGGAAGCCGGGGGTGGCTGGGGCGAGTTCGGGGGCCGGGCGGCCGGTGCCGGCGGGCCCGGCGGGCCCGGCGTGATGCTGCCGCGGCAGCGGCAGGCGGGACCGGACGGCCCGGGACGCGGCTCCGGGCCCCGGCAGGAGTACCTCCAGGCCTTCGAGAGACAGGCCGGCGCCACCGGGGACGCGGAGGACGACGGCGGCTCCGCCGCACGCGCGGGACGGACCCGCCGTACGGGCCCGCGGCACCCGGCCGACGAGCCGCAGGCCGTCTCCCCCACGGGCGACGGCGTCGTGGTGCCCGCCCAGCGCGGCGGGAACAGGGGACGGGCCTTCACCGGCATCGCGGCGGCGGCCGTCACCACCGTGCTCGCGGTCGTCGTCGCCGGGCAGGTCACCAGGGGCCGGGAAGACGGCGGCGTGAAGTCCCCTGCCGCCGGGCGGGCCGCCGGGGCGAACGCGTCCGGCGCGCCCGCGCCGTCCACCGCGCCGGACCTGACTGCGCTGTCGTACGACCAGAAGATGAACCGGACGTACCCGCTCGGCGCCGAGCAGAAGGGCCCCGGGAAGTTCGACGCCGTGCCCGGCTCCGCCAAGGCGCCCGGTGCCGGCCGGAAATACCGGTACCGAGTGGACGTGGAGCGGGGACTGGGGCTGGACGGCGAGCTGTTCGCCGAGGCCGTGCAGAAGACCCTGAACGACGACCGCAGCTGGGCCCACGGCGGTGCCCGTACCTTCGAGCGCGTGTCGTCCGGCAAGCCCGACTTCGTGATCACGCTGGCCAGCCCCGGCACCACCGCCACCTGGTGCGCCAAGTCCGGCCTGGACACCACGGAGGACAACGTCTCCTGCGACTCGGCCGCCACCGAACGAGTGATGATCAACGCGTACCGCTGGGCTCAGGGAAGCCGGACGTACGGCAGTTCCGCCATCCACGCGTACCGGCAGATGCTGATCAACCACGAAGTCGGCCACCGGCTCGGACACGGGCACGTGAGCTGCCAGAAGAACAACGAGTTGGCGCCGGTCATGCAGCAGCAGACCAAGTTCCTGGACCACGACGGGATCCACTGCCGGCCCAACCCGTGGCCTTATCCCAGGAGTTGACTCCACTCACTTATGTCACATTGACATGAGTCGCAAGTTCGTTCATATTTCTGCCCATGTGGTCCCGTCATGCCGTCTCTCACAGCGCCGCCATCGAGCTGGCGCTGATCGGCGTGACCGCGCTCTGCGTGGCCGACATCGACTGTCGCTGACGCCGCCTCCCCGGGCGCTCGCGTCGCGACTCTTCTCCCCCCTTTCGTCCGTGACCGTGACCGTGTCACGGACGTTTCGACGACCCGGCGCCGGGGCCGACGACTGTCCGCAGCCGTCTCATTCCTCGTCCGTATGTCTCACTCTTCGAGAAATCCTCGATCAGTTCCCGAGAGGTCGTCATTCCGATGCATCAACCGTCCGTCATAGCGCGCCGCGTGGCAGCGGCATCCGTCAGCCTGGTCGTGGCAGCGGGCGCCGCCGCCTGCGGCCCGAAGGACAGCGATGCCAAGGGCTCCGGCGGCGACTCCACGCCCCACAAGGGCGGCACGCTCACGGTTCTGAACTCCCAGCCGCAGAGCGACTTCGACCCCGCGCGCCTGTACACCTCCGGCGGCGGAAACGTCCCCTCGCTCGTCTTCCGCACGCTGACCACGCGCAACCGTGAGAACGGCGCGGCCGGCGCCAAGGTCGTCCCGGACCTCGCCACCGACACCGGGCGCCCCAACAAGGACGCGACCGTGTGGACGTACACCCTGAAGAAGGGCCTGCGCTACGAGGACGGCACGCCGATCACCTCGGCCGACATCAAGTACGGCGTCGAGCGCTCCTTCGCCCCCGAACTCTCCGGCGGAGCCCCCTATCTGCGCGACTGGCTCGTCGGCGCCTCCGGCTACCAGGGCCCGTACAAGGACAAGAAGGGCCTGTCCGCGATCGCGACGCCGGACTCCCGGACCATCGTCTTCCACCTGAACAAGCCCGAGGGCGAGTTCCCGTACCTCGCCACACAGACGCAGTTCACCCCCGTGCCCAAGGGCAAGGACACGGGCACCAAGTACGAGTCGCACCCCGTCTCCTCCGGCCCCTACAAGGTGGTCCGCAACGAGAACGACGGCGAGCACCTCGTCCTGGCGCGCAACACCCACTGGTCGGCGGCGACGGACCCCGAGCGCAAGGCCTACCCGGACCGGATCGACGTCCGCTCCGGCCTCGACTCCTCGGTGATCAACCAGCGCCTGTCCGCGTCCCAGGGGACGGACTCCGCCGCCGTCACCACCGACACCAACCTCGGCCCGGCCGAACTCGCCAAGGTGACCGGCGACAAGAAGCTGGCCGCGCGCGTGGGCACCGGCCACTTCGGTTACACGGACTACATCGCGTTCAACCCGCGGGTGAAGCCGTTCGACGACCCCAGGGTGCGCCAGGCGATCTCGTACGCCATCGACCGGTCTTCGGTGGTCAACGCGGCCGGCGGCAGCGCCCTCGCCGAGCCCGCCACCACCTTCCTGCCGAACCAGAAGTCCTTCGGCTACACGCCGTACGACCCGTTCCCGGCCGGCCGGACCGGCAATCCGGCCAAGGCCAGGCAGCTGCTCGCGCAGGCGGGTCACAAGAACGGACTCACGGTCACCCTGACCCACTCCAACAACAAGGACTTCGAGACCAGCCCGGAGATCGCCACCGCCCTCCAGGACGCGCTCAAGAAGGCCGGCATCACGGTCAGGTTGCAGGGTCTGGAGGACAACGACTACCGGGACAAGATCCACAGCGTGAAGACCGAGCCCGGGTTCTTCCTCGCCCACTGGGGTGCCGACTGGCCCTCCGGCGGGCCGTTCCTCGCCCCGATCTTCGACGGTCGGCAGATCGTCGAGGACGGAGCGAACTTCAACACGGGGCTGCTGGACGACAAGTCGGTCAATGACGAGATCGACCGGATCAACAAGCTGACCGACCTCACCGCCGCCGCCGCGCGGTGGGGCGCTCTGGACAAGAAGATCGGCGGGAAGGCCCTCATCGTGCCGCTGTTCCACCCGGTCTACAAGCGTCTGTACGGCTCGGACGTCAAGAACATCGTCATCAGCGACTGGACCGGCGTCCTGGACATCTCCCAGGTCGCGGTGAAGTAGCACCGTGAGCGAGGCACTTGCCGCCGTCGGTGCCGCCGGGACGGACACCTCCGTCCCGGCGGTCCCGGGGGCCCATCAGTTCTGGCGGCGGCTGCGGGCGCAGCGCGCCGCCCTGGTCGCCGCGGCCGTCGTCGCGCTGCTCGTCCTGGTGGCGCTCGCCGCGCCCCTGCTCACCGCCCTGGAGGGCCAGGACCCCACCACGTACCACCCCTCGCTGATCGACTCCGCGCGCGGAGGCGTGCCCCTGGGCTCCTTCGGCGGCGCCGGCGCCGGCCACTGGCTGGGCGTCGAACCGCAGACCGGACGCGACATGTTCGCCCGGCTCGTGTACGGGGCGCGGGTGTCGCTCGGCGTGTCGCTGGGCGCCACGGTGGTGCAATTGGCCCTCGGCGTCGCCATGGGCGTGGCCGCCGGGCTCGGCAACCGCCGGGTCGACGCGGTCCTGAGCCACGTCACCGACATCTTCCTCTCGCTGCCGCTGATGGTCATGGCGCTCGCGCTGCTGGCCGTCGTGCCCAGCGGCTTCCCGCGGCCCGTCCTCGTCGCGCTGATCATCGCCCTGGTCTCCGGCTGGAGCACCACGGCGAAGACGGTGCGCGCGCAGACGCTCGCCCTGAAGAACCTCGACTACGTCGCCGCGTCCCGGCTCAGCGGCTGGAGCATCGGGCGGACCGCCGTACGCGAACTCCTCCCGGGCCTCGCCGCACCCGTCATCACGTACGCCGCGCTGCTGGTCCCGCAGAACATCAGCGCCGAGGCGGCCCTGTCCTTCCTCGGCGTCGGCGTGAAGCCGCCCACGCCGTCCTGGGGGCAGATGCTCACCTCCGCCGACGTCTGGTACCAGGCGGCCCCGCAGTACCTGCTGCTGCCGGCCCTCGCCCTGTTCGTCACCGTGTTCGGGATGACCGTCCTCGGCGACGGCGTCCGCGTGGCCCTCGACCCGCGCGCGGCCTCGCGCCTGCGCGTCGGCACCGGCCGCAAGCGGGAGGCCCGCGCGCAGACGACCGCGCCGGGCACCGTACCGGGCACCGGTGTGGGCACCGCCGTACCCGACCCCGCTCCGGACGCTGTACCGGCTCCCGCAGCGAAGAAGGAGGGGCGCGCGTGAACGGCTTCGCCGGCTTCGTCCTGCGCCGGGTCGTCGGCGCACTGATCACCCTGTTCGTGCTCTCGGTGATCATCTACGTCGTCTTCTACGTCACCCCCGGCAACGTCGCCCAGATCACCTGCGGCCCGCGCTGCTCCCCGGCCCAGGTCCACCAGGTCGCCGGACAACTCCACCTCGACGACCCGCTGTACGTGCGCTACTGGCACTTCCTGCAAGGACTCCTCGCGGGCCAGGACTTCTCCACCGGCACCTCCGTGGAGCACTGCCCGGCGCCCTGCCTCGGCCAGTCGTACCAGACCGACCAGCAGGTCACCGACATCATCCTGACCAAGCTGCCCGTGAGCTTCTCCCTCGTGTCGGGGGCGATGGTGATCTGGCTGCTGCTCGGCGTCGGCACCGGTGTGCTGTCCGCCTGGCGGCGCGGCCGGTTCTCCGAGCGCGTCCTGACCGCGGTCACCCTGGCGGGCACGGCCACCCCCGTCTTCGTCATCGGCCTCGTCCTGATGATCGTCGTCTGCGGCGAGCTGCAACTGCTGCCCTTCCCGCAGTACGTGCACTTCACCGACGACCCCGAACAGTGGGCCTGGAACCTGCTGCTGCCCTGGTTCTCCCTCGCCCTCGTCGAGGCGGCCAACTTCGCCCGGCTGACCCGGGCGTCGATGCTGGAGACGCTGGCCGAGGACCACATCCGCACGTTCCGCGCCTACGGCGTGAGCGAGCGGGCGGTGATCACCCGGCACGCGCTGCGCGGGGCGACGGCGTCCGTCATCGCGCTCAACGCGGTCACCTTCGGCTCCGCCGTCGGCGGCGCCGTCCTCACCGAGACCCTCTTCGGCCTGCCGGGCATCGGCCAGGAGCTGGTGCACGCGGTGAAGGTCGTCGACCTGCCGGTGGTCGTCGGCATGGTGCTGGTCACCGGCTTCTTCGTGATCCTCGCCAATGCCGTCGCGGACGTGCTCTACGCGGTGGCCGACCGACGGGTGGTGCTCGCATGAGCCTGGTGGACGTCAGGGACCTGACCGTGGACTTCGGCTCCCTGCGAGCCGTCGACGGGCTCTCCTTCAGCCTGGCCGAGGGTGCCGCCCTGGCTCTCGTCGGCGAATCGGGCTCCGGCAAGTCCACGGTCGCGGGCGCCCTGCTGGGCCTGCACCGGGACACCGGGGCCCGCGTCGGCGGCTCGGTCCGGGTGGCCGGCACCGACGTACAGGCCGGCTCCGACGAGGAGCTGCGTCGGCTGCGCGGCGCCAAGGCCGCCATGGTCTTCCAGGACCCGCTGTCCTCGCTCGACCCGTACTACGCCATCGGCGACCAGATCGCCGAGGTGTACCGCGTCCACGCGCGCGTGCCGCGCCGCGCCGCACGCGCGCGGGCCGTGGAGGTGCTGGACCGGGTGGGCATCCCGGACGCGGTCCGCCGGTCCCGGTCCCGCCCGCACGAGTTCAGCGGCGGCATGCGCCAGCGTGCCCTCATCGCCATGGCCCTCGCCTGTGAGCCGAGCCTGCTCATCGCCGACGAGCCGACCACCGCACTCGATGTCACCGTCCAGGCCCAGATCCTCGACCTGCTGCACACGCTGCGCGAGGAGACCGGCATGGGTCTGCTGCTCGTCACCCACGACGTCGGCGTCGCCGCCGAGAGCGTGGACGACGTCCTCGTCATGCGGCACGGCAGGGCGGTCGAGCACGGACCCGTCGGGGCGGTCCTCGCGGCACCCGCCGAGGCGTACACCCGCGCGCTCCTCGACGCCGTCCCGCGCCTGGACGCCCGCCGGACCGGCTCCCCGGCCACCGACGAGGTCGTGCTGGAAGCCACCGGCGTGCGGCGCGAGTTCGGGCGCGGCAAGGGCGCATTCGCGGCCGTCGACGACGTCTCGCTGACCGTGCGCCGCGGGGAGACCCTCGGCGTCGTCGGCGAGAGCGGGAGCGGCAAGACCACGCTCGGCCGCATGCTCGTCGGGCTGCTGGAGCCGACAGCCGGCACGATCCGCTACGGAGGACGGCCGCACACCGGCGTGAACCCGTCCGTCCAGATGGTTTTCCAGGACCCCGTCTCCTCCCTCAACCCCCGCCGCAGCGTGGGCGAGTCGATCGCCGATCCGCTCCGCGCGCGCGGGACGGGCGGCCGAGACCGGGGGAGGGACGAGGCGCGCATCCGGGGGCGGGTGACGGAACTCCTGGAGCGCGTGGGCCTCGAAGGGGCGCACTACGACCGCTACCCGCACGAGTTCAGCGGCGGACAGCGCCAGCGCATCGGCATCGCCCGGGCGCTCGCCGCCGAGCCGCGCGTCATCGTCTGCGACGAACCGGTCTCCGCGCTGGACGTCACCACGCAGGCCCAGGTGGTCGCCCTCCTCGGCGAACTCCAGCGGGAACTGGGGCTCGCCCTGGTCTTCATCGCGCACGACCTCGCCGTGGTCCGCCAGGTGAGCGACCGGGTCGCGGTGATGCGGCGCGGCCGGCTCATCGAGTACGGGCCCGCCGACGAGGTGTACGACACCCCGCGCGAGTCGTACACCAGGCAGCTCCTGGCCGCCGTACCCGCCCTCGACCCCGAACTCGCGGCCCGGCGCCGCGCGGCCCGGCGCGAACCGGCGGCGGCGTAGCGCCGGCCCGCGCGGCTGCTCCCCGGTGATCAGCGGTGATCACCGAGGACCACTCGGTGATCGCACGGGGGCTTCCTTAGCGTGACGTAACGCGACCCGCACGCGAAAGTCACGACCGTTCACCCCTTCTGGTGGTGCGACGGACAACCGTCCGTCCGTCTCGCCGCCCACCAGTGCCTCGGACAGTTCGCCCATGGAGCGCAGGGGGTCGCGGAGTTCGGGCGTCATGCCGTCGGG
>NZ_JBEXRO010000038.1:0-44212 GCF_040613095.1 Streptomyces sp. NPDC006309
ATGGTACTGCAGGGGGGACCCTGTGGGAGAGTAGGACACCGCCGAACAATCTTTGGGAAAACCCCCGCATCTTCGATGCGGGGGTTTTCTGCGTTCAGGGGTGGTGATATCCGCGGATATTCCGCAGCGTAATCCGCCGCAGCGAAGGTATGGGATCGCGCGGATCAGAGTCGTCCCGCAGCCTTGAGCGCCAGATACGCGTCCGCCAGAGCCGGCGCCAGATCCTCCGGCGTCGCGTCCACCACCGTCACCCCGTGACGACGAAGGTGTTCCGCAGTACGCCGACGCTCGCTCTGAGCCTGAGCGGCTGCCGCGGCCTCGTACACCGCCTCCACACTGCCACGGGCCTGAGCCATGCGGGCGATGTGCGGATCCGCCACCGAGGCGACCAGGACAGTGTGGCGTTGGACGAGCTGCGGCAGGACCGGGAACAACCCCTGTTCCACCGCAGCCGCGTCCAGTGTCGTCAGGAGCACGATCAGCGAACGTCGCGGTGCCGTACGCAGGATCGTCCCCGTCAGACCCCGCGCGTCCGTCTCGACCAGTTCAGGCTCCACTGTGGCCATCGCGTTGACCAGGGACGGCAGCACGTCACGCGCCGAACGGCCCTGTACGAGGGCGCGTACCCGGCGGTCGTAGGCCAGCAGGTCGACGCGGTCGCCGGCGCGGGCGGCGAGCGCCGCCAGGAGCAGTGCGGCGTCCATCGAGGCGTCCAGGCGCGGCGCGTCACCCACGCGGCCGGCCGAGGTGCGGCCGGTGTCCAGGACGAGAAGGATGTGCCGGTCGCGTTCGGGCCGCCAGGTGCGGACGGCCACGCTGGACTGTCGAGCGGTGGCCCGCCAGTCGATCGAGCGGGTGTCGTCTCCCGGGACGTACTCGCGAAGGCTGTCGAACTCCGTTCCCTCGCCACGGGTCAGCACGCTGGTGCGGCCGTCGAGTTCACGCAATCGAGCGAGTTTCGCCGGGAGGTGCTTGCGGCTCGTGAACGGGGGGAGGACTCGTACTGTCCAGGGCAGTCGGTGCGTGCCCTGGCGGGAGAACAGGCCGAGGGGGCCGTAGGAGCGGATGGTCACGCGGTCGGCCTGCCGGTCGCCGCGGCGGGTGGGACGCAGCCGGGTCGTCACGCTCCGGCGTTCGCCCGGTGGCACGGTCAGTCGGTGCCGAGAGGGCTCGGTGCCTGGCTGCCAGCTGCTGGGTGGCCAGGCGTCCCGGAGCCGGGCGCGCAGCAGACGGGGAGAGGGGTTGGTGACCGTGAGAGTGACGTCGGCGGTTTCACCGAGGCGGGCCGAGGTGTCGCCGGAGCGGGTCAGAGCGAGACGGCGTACGGGCGCGGCGAGCGCGTAGTCACAGGCGCAGGCCAGGGCCAGGGAGCCGTTGACCGCGAGGATTCCGGTCCAGCCCGGTTCCAGGACGCCGACAGGGATCGAGCCGAGGGCCGCGAGGAGCGCGGCGCGTCCGGTGAGTGCCATCAGCGGGGGACCGGGACGTGGGCGAGGACGGCGTTGATGACCGAGTCGGTGGTCACGCCCTCCATCTCCGCCTCGGGGCGCAACTGGATCCGGTGGCGGAGGGTGGGCAGGGCCAGGGCCTTCACGTCGTCGGGGATGACGTAGTCACGGCCCGTCAGCCACGCCCAGGCGCGTGATGTGGAGAGCAGGGCGGTGGCTCCGCGAGGGGAGACGCCGAGGGTGAGGGAGGGGGACTCGCGGGTGGCGCGGCAGATGTCGACGACGTAGGCGGTGATCTCGGGGGAGACGGTCGTCCCGGCGACGGCGGCACGGGCCGCCGCGAGGTCGGCGGGCCCGGCGACGGGGCGTACGCCGGCGGCGTGCAGGTCGCGGGGGTCGAAGCCCGAGGCGTGGCGGGTGAGGACGTCGATCTCGTCCTGCCGGGACGGCAGGGGGACCGTCAGTTTGAGCAGGAAACGGTCCAGCTGTGCCTCGGGGAGAGGGTAGGTGCCCTCGTACTCGACCGGGTTCTGGGTCGCGGCGACCAGGAACGGTTCGGGGAGCGGCCGGGGCGTGCCGTCGACCGTGACCTGGCGCTCCTCCATGGCTTCCAGCAGGGACGACTGGGTCTTGGGCGGGGTGCGGTTGATCTCGTCCGCGAGGAGGAGGTTGGTGAAGACCGGGCCGGGCTGGAAGGAGAACTCGGCGCTGCGGGTGTCGTAGACGAGGGAGCCGGTGATGTCGCTCGGCATCAGGTCGGGGGTGAACTGGACGCGCTTGGTGTCGAGTTCGAGAGCGGAGGCGAGGGCGCGGACGAGCAGCGTTTTCGCGACCCCGGGGACCCCTTCGAGCAGGACGTGACCACGGCAGAGGAGAGCGACGACGAGTCCGGTCACGGCGGGGTCCTGGCCGACCACGGCTTTGGCGATCTCGGTGCGCAGTGCCTCCAGGGCGGCCCGGGCGGTGCCCGCATCCCCGGTCTGCCCGGCGTTGTCAGTGGTCGGGGCCATCATGAGCGGCGTACCTCTCTTTCGAGGGCGTCGAGTCGGTCGGTGAGTGCGATGAGGGCCGCGTCGTCGCCGGGCGGCGGTCCGAAGAGGAGGGAGTGCAGGGCTCGTCCGTCGCCGGTGCGGTGGGCGGACAGGGCGGGGAGCAGGGCCTCGGGCGTGTGCGCCCGGGCGAGGGGGACGCCGACGAGGGGGGCGATGCGGGTGCGGGTGGTCGAGCGAAGAACGGTGGCCGCGCGGTCACGGGCGTCGGCCTTGCGGTAGAGGCGGGCGCGGCCTTCGGTGGTCTCCGAGGCACGGATCGCGACGGGGAGTCTCTCGGCGACGAGGGGGCCGAAGCGGCGTGCCCGCCAGAAGGCGGCGAGGGCCGTCGCGAGGAGGAGTTGCAGAGTGGCCCAGAGCCATCCCTCGGGGAGCAGGTCGAGGAAGTCCTTCCGCTCGCCGGTGCCGGTGGCGGAGGCGTCGGACAGCGAGGGGAGGTACCAGACCAGATGGGGGCGCGAGCCGAGGAGTTGGAGGGCGAGCGAGGCGTTGCCCTGCTTGTCGAGGCGGTTGTTGCGGAGGATGTCGGGCGCGCCGAGGACGACGGTGTCGCCGCTCCCGGAGGCCGCCGGGACGCGCAGCAGGGTGGCGAGGCGCTCGCTGGGGTAGCAGGAGTCGGCGCCGAGGTGGGTGGTGGTGTAGCGGATGCCGCCGGTGTCGGCGCTGCCCGCCCGCCGGGCCTCGGGCAGGCGGCAGTGGGGGGTGAGCGCGGAGTGGAGGCTGGTGGCCGGGTCGGCGGTGACTCCGGGGGCGAGCCGCTCGACGGACCAGCTGCCGGCTGCCACGAGGACGGTCCGCCCGCCGGAGGACGCCGTCGCCGCGTGCAGGTCGTCCTGCTGTCGGTGTGTCAGCCGGTCGGGTACGGCGACCAGGAGGGTGGTGTCCGGGCCGGTGGCGGCGCGGGCCGCGCCGAGGGTGGTGACCACACGGGTGGCCACGCCGCGGTCGGCGAGGAGCCGGGCGACGGCGCGGCTGCCGTAGGGGTCCGCGGAGCGCGGGTCCAGGTCGCCGTGCCGGCTGGTGGAGCGTACGGCGGCCATGGCGACCGCGGCGGCCAGGATCAGCACGGCGGCGAGCGCGATGCCCCGCGCTCGGGTCCACACCTGGCGTCCGGTGGGTGCGGTGGAGGTGGCCGGGGCCGGGGCCTCGGTGATCACTCGGCGGCCCCCTGGCGGGTGGTGTCGGCCGTGCCGGTGCTGCTGTCGGCGAGACTCGGCCGGGTGCGTTCTACGTCGCGGTCGAGTGCGGCGACGCGGTGGTACGACTGTGCGCCGGCCGCGCGCCCGCCGTATGTGATGTCGTCGAACTCCCGGGCGGCGGCGCGCAGTCGGTCCGTGTGCGCGGGAAGGACGCGGCCGGCCTCGGCGGCGGCCTCGTCGGCGGTGCGGCCGGGGCGTACGTCGAGCAGGGTGCGTTCCTCCAGGGAGCGGACGAGGGCGCGCACGCGTTCCTGGACTGCCTGGTTCCAGTGGCCCCGGGCGGCGTGTGCCTCGCTGGCCGCGCGGTGGTCGGCGGCGCTGCGGGGGCGGTCGCCGAACAGGGTGGCGGCGGAGGCGGGCCGACGGCGGGGGGTGCCGAGGCGCCACCAGAGGGCGGCCAGGACGGCGACGACGAAGAGGATCACGACGAGCAGGCCCACCGTGCCGCCGGGTGTCGCCGAGGCGGCCGAGCCGAACAGCCGGTCGAGCCAGTCCCAGAACGCGTTCAGGGCGCGCTGGAACGGGCTGGGGTCGTTCTCGTGGTACATCCGCCGGGACAGCTCGCGCCGGGCTGCTTCCCGCGCGGGATCGCGCGAGATGGTCACCGGTGGCTCGTCCCCCGAGCCGCCGGCTGCCAGGACGGCGGTGTCCGTGGCACGCAGCAGGCGCCGTACGGCCGTGGCGGCGGCGCCGGGTGGGGCCGCCGTGAGAATGCCCCCCGTGAGGCTCACCGCATCAGCTCCCGGGGACGGCGCCGGGGGCGCCGGTGCCGTGGTCCTGGACGCCGGCTGCGCGGGCCAGTTCGAGGTCGAGGGCCTCGCGGCGGATGCGCTGGTCGATGTAGAGGAGCACGGTGACGCCGGCGCTGATCGGGAGGGTGAGCGTGGTGCCGATCAGGGAACCGATCCCCCGGATGATCAGGAACGTCCAGCCGATGTGCCCGTTGCCCGTGGTGAGGAAGTCGTTCATGCCGTGGCCGCTGACGGCGGCGCCCATGGCGGCGAAGGGGATGGTGACGATCGCCGAGACGATGCTGGAGATGATCCAGGCGAGCGCCTGGATGCCGAGGACGCGCCACCAGGCGCCGCGTACCAGCTTGGCGGAGCGGCTCAGGGCCTTCACGACGCCCTGCCGTTCCAGTACCAGGGCGGGCGCGGCCAGGTTGTAGCGGATCGCCAGCCACAGCGCGACGGCCACGGCCCCGAGAAGTCCGAAGGCGAGCAGCGCGGATCCGCCGGCCTCGCTGCCGCCGGTCTGCTGGACCAGGAAACCGGGCAGTGCCCCGGCGACGAACACACCGACGATGATCAGGCCGAGCAGGAGCAGCAGACCGGCCAGCCTGGGAAGCTGCGGCCGGGCCTCGCGCCAGGCCTCGCCCATGCCGATCGTCCTGCCGAGCACGGCGCGGCTGGTGATGGTCGCGAGCAGGGCGGTGGCGACGATGATGGCGGCTACGGAGATCACCGTGACGATGCCCGAGCCGATCATGGTCTCGCGCAGGGCGCGGAACACCTCGTCGGGGGTGGCGGTGCGGCTGTCCAGGGATGTCCGGGCAAGGGCGTCGTCGAGGACGAGGCCTTGCAGGACGACCAGGCTGATGTCCGTGATCAGGGCGACCGCCAGGGCGATGCCGAGGACCGTGCGCCAGTGCGTGCGCATCGTGGACACGGCGCCGTCGAGGATCTCGCCGACGCCGAGCGGGCGCAGCGGGATGACACCGGGCTTGGCCGCGGGCGGGGGGCCGCCCCAGCCACCGCCCCAGGCGGGGTGGCCGCCGGGGGCGCCGTAACCGGCGTAGCCGCCGGGACCGGGGCCGGGGGTGCCCCAGCCGCCGGGGCCGCCGGGGTGTCGGCCGTCCCAGCCGGGGCCGGGCGGCGGGGGCGGCGGGGCCTGGTCCGGGCTGGGGGCGCCGGTGGGCGCGGGCCACTGGCCGGGTGGCGGCTGCTCCTCGGACCATTTCGCGCCCGGGCCCTGCGCCTTCGCGCCCGCCTGCGGTGCGGGGGCGGCGGGGCCGGGGCGGTCGGCGGGCTCGGCAGGGCCGGACGCACCGGGTTCCCGCCCCTCGGGCGACGGGGCGGATCCGGGCGAGGCCCAGCCCGGAGTGTCTGTCATCGAAGCTCCTTCTCGGTGCCCTTCCGCGGTCGCGGCGGCAGGTTGGCAGCCATCGTGCCATGGTCCGGTCATGGCACGACCGGCCGCGGTAGGGGGTGGCCACCTTCAATTGTCCGCCGTTTCCGGGGCAGACTGACGGCATGGCTGATCAGCAGGTGCGAACCGGTGAGGACAGGCGGCCGACCGAGATACCGGCGATCCGGTGGGAGGAACCACCCGAGGGACCCGTACTGGTCCTTCTCGATCAGACGAGGCTTCCGGCCGAAGAGGCCGAGCTGGTGTGCACGGACGCGTCGGCGCTGGTGGAGGCGATCCGTTCGCTCGCCGTGCGCGGGGCGCCGCTGCTCGGCATCGCGGGGGCGTACGGCGTCGCGCTCGCCGCCGCGCGCGGCTTCGACGTGGCCGACGCGGCGCGGGCGCTCGAAGAGGCCAGGCCCACGGCGGTGAACCTGTCCGTCGGCGTGCGCCGGGCCCGGGCCGCGCACCAGGCGGCGCTGGCCAGTACCGGCGACCCCACCGCCGCCGCGGTGGCGGCGCTCGCCGCGGCGCGGGCGCTGCATCGGGAGGACGCCGAGGGCAGCGTCCGGATGGCCGCCCACGGACTGGCGCTGCTCGATGAACTGCTGCCCGCCGGCGGGCACCGGGTTCTCACGCACTGCAACACCGGCTCACTGGTGTCGGGCGGGGAGGGCACGGCCCTCGCGGTGGTGCTCGCGGCGCACCGGGCGGGGCGGTTGCGGCGGCTGTGGGTGGACGAGACGCGTCCGCTGCTGCAAGGCGCCCGGCTGACGGCGTACGAAGCGGCCCGCAGCGGCATGGCGTACACCCTGCTCACCGACAACGCGGCGGGTTCCCTGTTCGCGGCGGGCGAGGTGGACGCGGTGCTGGTCGGGGCGGACCGGATCGCGGCCGACGGCTCCGTGGCGAACAAGGTGGGGAGTTATCCGCTCGCCGTGCTCGCCCGCTACCACCATGTGCCGTTCATCGTGGTGGCGCCGCTGACGACCGTCGACCCCGACACCCCGGACGGGGCGTCCATCGAGGTCGAGCAGCGTCCCGGCTACGAGGTGACCGAGATCGCGGCGCCGCAGGTGCCGGTGGCGGGAGCGGGGGGCGGGATACCGGTGGCGCCCCTGGGAACCCAGGCGTACAACCCGGCGTTCGATGTGACGCCGCCCGAGCTGGTGACGGCCATCGTCACCGAGGAGGGAGTCGTCTCGCCCGTGACGGCCGAGGCCCTCGCGGAGCTGTGCGCCAGGTCGCGCCAGGTGACGGCCGGCTGAGGGCGCGATACCGGCCGGGCCTTGCGGGAGCGGCTCTTTCCGGGGCCCTGGCCCGGCCGCCGCGGCGGACGTCCGGCCCTCCACGGGCCAGGGTCCGGCCGGGCGGCAGCGGACCGGGGCAGACAGTGACGGCTGAGTACGACTATCGTCACAGGCCAGTGAGCCTGCTCACCTGCGCCTCTGTCGTCGTTACGAGAATGGGATGATGTCGTTTATGAAGGGACGAGTCCTTGTCGTCGACGACGACACCGCACTGGCCGAGATGCTCGGCATCGTGTTGCGTGGTGAAGGTTTTGAGCCGTCTTTCGTAGCCGACGGCGACAAGGCGCTGGCTGCTTTCCGTGAGTCCAAGCCCGATCTCGTGCTGCTGGACCTGATGCTGCCCGGACGGGACGGCATCGAGGTGTGCCGGCTGATCCGGGCGGAGTCCGGGGTGCCGATCGTGATGCTCACGGCCAAGAGCGACACCGTCGATGTCGTCGTGGGCCTGGAGTCGGGTGCCGACGACTACATCGTCAAGCCGTTCAAGCCGAAGGAGCTGGTGGCGCGGATCCGGGCGCGGCTGCGCAGGTCCGAGGAGCCGGCGCCGGAGCAGCTGACCATCGGTGACCTGGTCATCGACGTGGCCGGGCACTCGGTGAAGCGGGACGGGCAGTCGATCGCGCTGACCCCGCTGGAGTTCGACCTGCTGGTCGCGCTCGCGCGCAAGCCGTGGCAGGTGTTCACCCGCGAGGTGCTGCTGGAGCAGGTGTGGGGCTACCGGCACGCCGCGGACACGCGCCTCGTCAACGTCCACGTCCAGCGGCTGCGCTCCAAGGTCGAGAAGGACCCGGAGCGGCCGGAGATCGTGGTGACCGTCCGTGGCGTCGGTTACAAGGCCGGACCGAGCTGACATGCCCGGGGACAGTGCCGCTTCGGCCCCCGGCAGGTCCGGGACCCGTCCGGGGCGGCCTGTCGGCCGGGCGGCGGTGGTCGCGCGTCTCAGGCGGCTGTTGCAGGGCGGACTGCCGCAGGCAGGTGTCCAGGGCAGCCCGGTGCTGCGGCTGTTCCTGCGCTGGGTGCGCCGACCGCTGCTGCAGGTGATGCGGCTGTGGCGGCGCAACATCCAGCTGAGGGTCGTCGCCACGACCTTGCTGATGTCGCTGGGTGTCGTCCTGCTGCTGGGTTTCGTCGTGATCGGGCAGGTGCGCAACGGCCTGCTCGACGCGAAGGTGAAGGCGTCGCAGAGCCAGGCCACGGGCGGGTTCGCGGTGGCCAAGCAGAAGGCGGACGAGGCGGCCGGCGGGACGGGTACGGGTACGGCCGCCGGGACCGGTGCCGGTGACGGCACGGTGACCCCGGACGGGCGGCAGTCGCAGAACGTCATCCCGTGGATGAGCGATCTCGTGGAGTCGCTGTCCAGCGGCGGCGCGGGCGCCTTCGACGTGGTGACGCTGCCCGTCGGCGACGACAGCGGCGGCGGACGCAGCCCGCGCGGCTCCGGCAATGTCAGCCCGACCTCCAGCGTGCCCGCGGACCTGCGCGAGCGGGTCAACAGCGGTACGACGGCCGCCCAGAGCTACACGCGGATCGTCTACTCCAACGGCAAGGAATCCCAGCCGGCGCTGGTCATCGGCAAGCAGGTCAACGACCCCAACGGACGGTCGTACGAGCTGTACTACCTCTTCCCGCTCACGCAGGAGGAGAAGTCCCTGAGCCTGGTCAAGGGCACTCTGGCGACCGCCGGGCTGTTCGTGGTCGTGCTGCTGGGCGCCATCGCCTGGCTGGTGGTGCGGCAGGTGGTCACGCCGGTGCGGATGGCGGCCGGGATCGCGGAGCGGCTGTCCGCCGGGCGGTTGCAGGAACGGATGAAGGTCACCGGCGAGGACGACATCGCGCGCCTGGGCGAGGCCTTCAACAAGATGGCGCAGAACCTCCAGGTGAAGATCCAGCAGCTGGAGGAACTGTCGCGGATGCAGCGCCGGTTCGTGTCGGACGTCTCGCACGAGCTGCGCACCCCGCTGACCACCGTCCGGATGGCCGCCGATGTCATCCACGAGGCGCGCGAGGACTTCGACCCGGTGACCGCGCGGTCGGCCGAACTGCTCGCCGACCAGCTGGACCGGTTCGAGTCGCTGCTCGCGGACCTGCTGGAGATCAGCAGGTTCGACGCCGGGGCGGCGGCGCTGGAGGCCGAGCCGATCGACCTCAGGGAGGTCGTCCGGCGGGTCGTGAGCGGCGCCGAGCCGCTCGCGGAGCGCAAGGGCACCCACATACGGGTGCGCGGTGACCAGCAGCCCGTCGTCGCCGAGGCGGATGCCCGGCGGGTGGAGCGCGTACTGCGCAATCTCGTCGTCAACGCCGTCGAGCACGGTGAGGGCAGGGACGTCGTCGTCAGACTCGCCGCCGCGGGCGGGGCGGTGGCCATCGCGGTGCGTGACTACGGCGTCGGACTGAAGCCCGGCGAGGCGACCCGCGTGTTCAGCCGTTTCTGGCGGGCCGACCCGGCACGCGCGCGTACCACCGGCGGTACGGGCCTGGGGCTGTCGATCGCCCTGGAGGACGCGCGGCTGCACGGCGGCTGGCTGCAAGCGTGGGGCGAGCCGGGCGGCGGTTCGCAGTTCCGGCTGACGCTGCCCAGGACGGCGGACGAACCGCTGCGGGGCTCCCCGATACCGCTGGAACCCAAGGACTCGCGCCGCAACCGCGGCCTCGACGACGCCGGCCAGCGCCGCGGGGACGAGGAGAAGCGGGCGACGGTCCCGGTGCAGCAGGGCGGCGCGCAGGCGCCCGCGCTGCCGCCGCGGGCATCGGTCGCGCCGCGGCTGGCCACCGACAGCCCCGCCGCCGACCCGACCGCCCTGCCCGGCAACGGGGCCCGCGTGGTGCCCCGGCCCGCCGGCGGCGCCCGGCGCCCGGACGACCGCCCGGACGACCGCTCGGCCGCCCGCCCGGACGACCGCTCGGCCGCCCGCCCGGCAGCCGCCGCGGACGGGCCGGACGTGGACCGGCCGGACACGGGCCGACTGAATGAGGATCGGCCGGACGTGGACCGAACGAACGTGAACCGGCCGGACGCGGACCGATCGAACGAGGACCGACTGATCGAGGACCAGCCGGCCGCGTCCGCGTCGGACGCGGCCATGCCGGAGGACTCGCACCAGCCAGGGGAGGCATTTCGTGGCCGCTGACCGCACGGGGGGCGCACGGCGGCGGCCGGGGCGCGCGGTGGCGTACGCCGCTCTGGGCATCGTGGTGCTCGCCGGGTGCGCCTCGATGCCCGACAGCGGGGACCTGCGGGATGTGGAGTCCACACCGCGACAGGACACCGGAGTGCGGGTGTTCGCCATGCCGCCCGCCGAGGGCGTCGGTCCCGGCGAGATCATGCAGGGCTTCCTCGAGGCGCTGACCAGCGACGACCCCGGCTATGACACGGCGCGCAAGTATCTGACCGCGGACGCGGCGCGCGTCTGGCGGCCGGAGCGCTCGACGACGGTCCTCGCCAACGGACCCAGCATCGCGACCAACTGCAACCCGGGAGGCCGGGAGGAGACCAACAGCGCGACCTGTGTGCTGACCGGTGCCCAGGTCGCCACGGTCGACGCGCAGCAGGCCTACCAGCCCGCCGAGGCCCCCTACCGCAAGAAACTGCACCTGACGAAGAACCCCAAGAGCGGGCAGTGGCGCATCGACGGGCTGCCCGACGGCGTCGTCATGGGCAAGTCGGACTTCCAGCGGAACTACACCTCCGTCGACAAGTACTACTTCGCCTCCAACACGGTGGTGGGGTCCGGGGGGCAGCCGGTGGCGGTCGCCGATCCGGTGTTCGTACGCAGCAAGGTGGACCCGATGACGCAGCTGGTCCGGTCGCTGCTGCACGGCCCCACCACCTGGCTCGGCCCGGTGGTCCGGTCGAGTTTCCCGACGGGTACGGCGCTGAAGAAGGGCGTTTCCGGGCTGGCACCGGACGACCAGAACAAGCTGACCGTGCCGCTCAACCTCAAGTCCTCCCAGGTCACGGCCAGCAAGTGCACCGAGATGGCGACGCAGGTGCTGTTCACCCTGCGCAACCTCGTGCCGACGCTGGAGTCCGTGGAGCTGCGGGGGGCGGACGCCGACCGGCTGTGCGAGGTGAGCGAGGAGCGCGCGGAGTCCGTTGCCTGGCACGGGTCGGCCAGGCGCCCCGAGTACCTGTACTTCCTCGACGGCAAGCACCGGCTGGTGCGGATGCCGACCGGCAGCACCGGCACCGGCGCCGGCGCCGACCGGGTGCCCGGGCCGCTGGGCGAGGGGGGCAACGGGCTGCTGTCGGTGGCCGTGTCGCGGGACGAGGACACCGCGGCCGTGGTCGGCGACCGGGGCGCGTCGCTGTACACGTCTTCGCTGGCGGCGGGCGGTTCGCTGGGCGACCCGCTGGTGTCCAGCGCCGGCGGTGCGCCGGCGGAGCGGCTGGCCACGCCGAGCTGGGACGCCCGCGGCGACCTGTGGGTGGCCGACCGGGACCCGCACCGGCCGCGGTTGTTCGTCGTGGAACAGGGCGGCGGCAAGCCGCAGCAGGTCGCGGTCCCGGATCTGCCGGGCCGCATCACGGACGCGCGGGTGGCCGCCGACGGGACGCGGATCGCGCTGGTCGTGGAGAAGGACGGCAAGCAGTCCCTGTCGATCGGCCGGATCCAGCGCGACGACGGCACCGGGCAGGGCATCTCCGTGGACGGACTGCACTCGCCGGCACCGGACCTGGAGGAGGTCAGCGCCATCTCCTGGGCCGGTGACAGCAGACTGCTCGTCGTCGGACAGGAGCACGGGGGTGTGCAGCAGATGCGGTACGTCCAGATCGACGGCTCCGCGCTCGACAGCCCGGCACCCGGCGCGCTCCCCGGCGTGAAGGCGATCGCCGCCTCCGAGAACGAGCGGGTGCCGCTGGTGGCCTACTCGGACGACGGGATCGTACGACTGCCGTCCGGCGCCCAGTGGCAGAAGATCGACAAGGACGGGACGGCGCCGGTCTATCCGGGCTGAGGACGCGGACCCGGCACCCGCCCCGCGGCGCGCGGTGCTCCGCGTTTTCCACAGGGGTTTTCCACAGGGGTGGCAGACCGGCGGCGGCATGGGCACAGTGGTGGGCATGCGGGGGTGGTGGCAGGACCTCACCGACCTGGTGCTGCCGGCCGACTGCGCGGGCTGCGGGGCACCTCGTACGGCGCTCTGCCCGCGCTGCCGGGCCGCGGTGGACGGAGGCGCGGCGCGGCGGGTGCGGCCGGTGCCGGAGCCGGCCGGGCTGCCGGTGGTGCACGCGGTGGCTCCGTACGCGGCGGAGGTGCGGACGCTGCTGCTCGCCCACAAGGAGCGCGGCGCGCTGGCGCTCGCCGGGACGCTCGGCACGGCGCTGGCGGGAGCCGTGCGTGCCGGGCTTCGCGGACCGGCGGCCGGTGGCGGGCCGGGCGGGCGTCCGTGGCGAGGGCCGGTGCTGCTGGTGCCGGTGCCCTCCGCCCGGTGGGCGGTGCGGGCGCGCGGGCACGATCCGGTACGGCGGATGGCGCTCGCGGCGGCCCGGGAGCTGCGGCGCACCGGGACACCGGCCCGGGTGGCGGCCGTACTGCGGCAGCGGCGGGCCGTGGCGGACCAGGCCGGTCTGGACGCGCGGCGGCGTCTGGAGAACCTCGCCGGCGCCCTGGAGGCCACCGCGGGGAGCGGCCGGCTGCTCGGCGCGGGCCGAGTCGTGCTCGTCGACGACCTGATGACGACGGGCGCCAGTCTCGCTGAGGCGGCGCGGGCCCTGCGGGCGGCGGGGGTGTCCCGTCGCGATGGCGGAACGGCCGTGTATGCGGCCGCAAGCCGGGAAGGTAGGGGAGAACAACGGAACGGTGCACGGGCGGAGGAGAGGAAGTGGGTGCTGGGTGCACCGGAAATGGTGGTACCGAACGCCTCCGGGCGGTTGCTCCACGCCGCGGTGGTCGCCGCGCCGTGGGATTCTTTCGAAATGAACAGGAACTGATCGTCGATCTGCGTCGTTGCAGGTAGTGAGGGGGGTACGACAGGGGTTATTCACCCCAACGGAGGTACCTCGTAGTAGAGGGTGACGCCATCCGTCCGGGCGAGATATGTTCGGTTGTGAGGAAAGGCGCAGGCCACACCTCGCATATCCGAATGCCGTGCTGCGGGTTTTTCGCAATCACCCGCACCGGTGGGGTGGAGATCTCGTCCATGGGGGAGGAGGAGGTGGAAGTCACCGAGTCCGAGGTCCGGTGATCACCGGACCTGGTGCGAAAGGGAGACGCTCCGCCCAGACAGCGGAGCGATCCGGGAACGGAGTTCTGCGTGGACATCGTCGTCAAAGGCCGCAAGACCGAGGTGCCCGAGCGGTTCCGCAAGCATGTGGCCGAGAAGCTGAAGCTGGAGAAGATCCAGAAGCTCGATGGCAAGGTGATCAGCCTCGACGTCGAGGTGTCCAAGGAGCCCAACCCCCGACAGGCCGACCGTTGTGACCGAGTGGAGATCACGCTCCGCTCCCGCGGTCCGGTGATCCGCGCGGAGGCAGCGGCCAGCGACCCGTACGCGGCACTCGACCTGGCGGCGGAGAAGCTGGACGCCCGGCTCCGGAAGGAGCACGACAAGCGGTTCTCACGCCGGGGCGCGCACCGGGCGTCGGTGGCGGAGATCGCCGACCAGGTGCCGGGTGTGGCCACGCTGAACGACAGCGGCCTCCTCGTCCCGGAGGAGGAGCAGCAGGACGCGGTGCCGACCAAGAAGATCGGCCCGCTGGAGGTCAAGGGCGAAGGCCCCCTCGTCGTCCGCGAGAAGACCCACGTCGCCTCCCCCATGAGCCTCGACCAGGCCCTGTACGAGATGGAACTGGTCGGCCACGACTTCTATCTGTTCGTCGACGCCGAGACGAAGGAACCGAGCGTCGTCTACCGGCGGCACGCCTACGACTACGGTGTGATCCACCTCAGCACGGACCCGATGGTCACCGAGACGGACCCGCACGCGGCGGGTGGCACGCTGGGCGGCTGACCCGCCCGGCATGAAGCTCGGCCGGTGCCCCTGGAGCGCCTGTGCGCCCCCAGGGGCACCGATGTGCGACCACTTCACGCCCCGCATGTCACCTCGGTGGTGCCCGGGCATGGAATCATGGCCGCATCGGCCCAACCGGTGGGCCGCTGCCTTGGGTTGGCGATGGCACAGGACCACAGGCCACAGCCTTCAGGGGGAGGAACGATGGCGGACACCTTCGGACCGATGCGGGACGGGGGCGCCGGTGACGATGTCATCGGCAGGGACCCGGACGCGGACTCCGCACGCAAGGAGCCGATCAGGGTCCTGGTCGTGGACGACCACGCCCTCTTCCGGCGCGGCCTGGAGATCGTCCTCGCGGCCGAGGAGGACATCCAGGTCGTCGGTGAGGCGGGCGACGGCGCCGAGGCCGTCGACAAGGCCGCCGACCTGCTCCCCGACATCGTGCTGATGGACGTCCGCATGCCCCGGCGCGGCGGCATCGAGGCCTGCACCTCCATCAAGGAGGTCGCGCCCAGCGCGAAGATCATCATGCTGACGATCAGCGACGAGGAGGCCGACCTCTACGACGCGATCAAGGCGGGCGCGACCGGATACCTGCTCAAGGAGATCTCGACCGACGAGGTGGCCACGGCCATTCGCGCGGTGGCCGACGGGCAGTCGCAGATCAGCCCCTCGATGGCGTCCAAACTCCTCACCGAGTTCAAGTCGATGATCCAGCGCACCGACGAGCGCCGGCTGGTGCCCGCGCCCCGGCTGACGGACCGGGAGCTGGAGGTCCTCAAGCTCGTGGCGACGGGGATGAACAACCGGGACATCGCCAAGGAGTTGTTCATCTCCGAGAACACCGTGAAGAACCACGTCCGCAACATCCTGGAGAAGTTGCAGCTGCATTCCAGGATGGAGGCCGTGGTCTACGCGATGCGGGAGAAGATCCTCGAGATCCGCTAGCGCTGTCCGAGCAGCCCGGACAGTTCTCGGGTGAGGGGCTCGCGCAGCTCGGGTGCGTCCACGCGTTCCACGCGCACGTCCGTGCAGTTCACCCAGCTCGCCGCCTCGACGAGGGCCTGGGCGACCGCCGGGGCCGCCTTCGGGCCGTCCAGGGTGACCTGCCTGGCCACCAGCGTGCGGCCCTCACGGGCCGGGTCGACGCGGCCGACCAGCCGGCCGCCGGCGAGCACCGGCATGGCGAAGTAGCCGTAGACCCGCTTGGGCCTGGGCACGTACGCCTCCAGGCGGTGGGTGAAGCCGAAGATCCGCTCCGTGCGTGCCCGCTCCCAGACCAGGGAGTCGAACGGCGACAGCAGCGTGGTGCGGTGCCGGCCGCGCGGCGGCGCCGCCAGGGCGGCCGGGTCGGCCCAGGCCGGTCTGCCCCAGCCCTCGACCTCCACCGGCACCAGGCCCGAGTCGGCGATCACCGCGTCGACCTGCTCGCCCTTGAGGCGGTGGTAGTCGGCGATGTCCGCGCGCGTGCCGACACCGAGGGACTCGCCCGCCAGCCGGACCAGGCGGCGCAGGCATGCGGTGTCGTCCAGCTCGTCGTGCAGCAGCTCGCCGGGGATCGCGCGCTCGGCGAGGTCGTACACCCGCTTCCAGCCGCGCCGTTCCACGCACACCACCTCGCCGTACATCAGCGCGCGCTCGACGGCGACCTTGGTGCCCGACCAGTCCCACCATTCGCTCGTCCGCTTCGCGCCGCCCAGTTCGGTGGCGGTCAGCGGGCCCTCCGTGCGCAGCTGCTTGACGACCTGGTCGTAGACACCGTCGGGGAGGTCGTGGTTCCAGTGCGGCCGGTTGCGGTAGGCGCGGCGGCGGAAGGCGAAGTGCGGCCATTCCTCGACGGGGAGGATGCAGGCCGCGTGCGACCAGTACTCGAAGGCGTGGGCGTCCGACCAGTAGGCGGCCTCCACGGCCTTGCGGCCGACCGCGCCCAGGCGGGCGTACGGCACGAGTTCGTGGGAGCGGGCGAGGACCGAGATGGTGTCGAGCTGCACCGCGCCGAGGTGGCGCAGCACCCCGCGGACCCCGGCACGCCGGTCGGGTGCGCCGAGAAGGCCCTGGGCCCGCAGCACGATCCGGCGGGCGTCGTCCGCGGTGAGGGTGGTGGTGGGGGACGGAAGGGTCGTCATGGGTCGGACGATAGAGGGTGCCACTGACAGTCCGCGCCGAGCTGTGCCTTCGTCACGAACGGGCGGGCAGGTAGGTGGCCGTGGAGGGCAGGCCGAGGTCCGAGGGGAGGAGGGAGCCGACCCAGCAGTCCCGGCGCACGCCCTTGTTGTTGAGGGCGGAGCGCAGGGTGCCCTCGATGGTGAATCCCGCGTGTTCGGCCACCGCGCGGGAGGCGTGGTTGCCCACCTCGGCGCGCCATTCGACCCGGTCGACGCCGACCTCGGTGAAGATCCACCGACAGGCGGTGAGGGTGGCCTCGGTCATGTACCCGTTGCCGCGGTGTTCCCGGGCCGCCCAGAAGCCGATCTCGGCCATGCCCAGGGAGCGCATCGTCAGGCCGAGCACGCCGGCCAGTGCGCCGCCGGTGAGGAACACCCCGAAACCGAACATCGACGCCTGCGCCCAGCCGTCGGGGACGATCTGCTCCGTGAAGGTGAGCGCGTGTTCCGGCAGATACGGCGAGGGGATCGTCGTCCAGCGCTGGATGTCGGGGTCCTGTACGGCCACGTACACCGCGTCGGTGTCGGCGGGGCCGACGGCGCGGAGCACGAGACGGTCCGTGGTGAGCGTGACGGGTCGCATCGCCCGATTCTGCTCGGCGCGCACCCGGGTGGCCATCCGGTTCCGCGTTGTGTGACCGGGTGATCACTTTCCGCGCAAATCCGGGTCCGGTGCGGCACTATCCGGCCGCCCCGTCCGTTGTCCCGGGTGAAGCAGCCGTCGCGCCGCCAGACCTCCCGGCGCAGCCGGGTCCTCGCATACGATGGCCGTTGCTCAGTACGTCACAAGGAAACCCGACCGTCCCAGGCCCGACCGGCAAGGAGACCAGCCCCCGTGTCCGTCCTCTCGAAGATCATGCGTGCAGGCGAAGGCAAGATCCTGCGCAGGCTGCACCGCATCGCGGACCAGGTCAACTCCATCGAAGAGGACTTCGTCGACCTCTCCGACGCCGAGCTGCGCGCCCTCACCGATGAGTACAAGCAGCGGTACGCCGACGGTGAGAGCCTGGACGATCTGCTCCCCGAGGCGTTCGCCACCGTGCGCGAGGCCGCCAAGCGTGTCCTCGGCCAGCGGCACTACGACGTCCAGATGATGGGCGGCGCCGCGCTCCACCTCGGCTATGTGGCGGAGATGAAGACCGGTGAGGGCAAGACCCTCGTCGGCACGCTGCCCGCTTATCTGAACGCCCTGTCCGGGAAGGGCGTCCACCTCATCACGGTCAACGACTACCTGGCCGAGCGTGACTCCGAGATGATGGGCCGCGTCCACAAGTTCCTGGGCCTGGAGGTCGGCTGCATCCTGGCCAACATGACGCCGGCTCAGCGTCGTGAGCAGTACGCGTGCGACATCACCTACGGCACGAACAACGAGTTCGGGTTCGACTACCTGCGCGACAACATGGCCTGGTCGCAGGACGAGCTGGTCCAGCGCGGCCACAACTTCGCCATCGTGGACGAGGTCGACTCCATCCTCATCGACGAGGCCCGTACGCCGCTGATCATCTCCGGCCCGGCCGACCAGGCCACCAAGTGGTACGGCGACTTCGCCAAGCTGGTCACGCGCCTCAAGCGCGGTGAGGCCGGCAACCCGCTCAAGGGCCTGGAGGAGACCGGCGACTACGACGTCGACGAGAAGAAGCGCACGGTCGCCATCCACGAGTCCGGGGTCAGCAAGGTCGAGGACTGGCTGGGCATCGACAACCTCTACGAGTCGGTGAACACCCCGCTCGTGGGTTACCTGAACAACGCCATCAAGGCCAAGGAACTGTTCAAGAAGGACAAGGACTACGTCGTCATCGACGGCGAGGTCATGATCGTCGACGAGCACACCGGACGTATCCTCGCCGGCCGCCGCTACAACGAGGGCATGCACCAGGCGATCGAGGCGAAGGAAGGGGTGGACATCAAGGACGAGAACCAGACGCTCGCCACGATCACCCTCCAGAACTTCTTCCGCCTGTACAAGAAGCTGTCCGGCATGACCGGTACGGCGATGACCGAGGCCGCCGAGTTCCACCAGATCTACAAGCTCGGCGTCGTCCCCATCCCGACCAACAAGCCGATGGTCCGCGCGGACCAGTCCGACCTCATCTACCGCACCGAGGTCGCCAAGTTCGAGGCGGTCGTCGACGACATCGCCGAGAAGCACGAGAAGGGGCAGCCGATCCTCGTCGGCACCACCTCCGTCGAGAAGTCGGAGTACCTCTCGCAGCAGCTCAGCAAGCGCGGCATCCAGCACGAGGTGCTCAACGCCAAGCAGCATGACCGCGAGGCGCAGATCGTCGCCCAGGCCGGCCGCAAGGGCGCGGTGACCGTGGCCACCAACATGGCCGGCCGCGGCACGGACATCAAGCTCGGCGGCAACCCCGAGGACCTCGCCGAGGCGGAGCTGCGCCAGCGGGGCCTCGACCCCGAGGAGCACATCGAGGAGTGGGCCGCGGCCCTGCCGGCCGCCCTGGAGCGGGCCGAGGCGGCGGTCAAGGCCGAGAAGGAAGAGGTCGAGGCCCTCGGCGGGCTGTACGTGCTGGGCACCGAGCGGCACGAGTCGCGCCGCATCGACAACCAGCTGCGCGGCCGTTCCGGCCGCCAGGGCGACCCCGGTGAGTCCCGCTTCTACCTCTCCCTCGGCGACGACCTCATGCGGCTGTTCAAGGCGCAGATGGTCGAGCGCGTGATGTCGATGGCCAACGTGCCGGACGACGTGCCGATCGAGAACAAGATGGTCACGCGCGCGATCGCGTCCGCGCAGGCGCAGGTGGAGACGCAGAACTTCGAGACGCGTAAGAACGTGCTGAAGTACGACGAGGTGCTCAACCGGCAGCGTGAGGTCATCTACGGCGAGCGCCGGCGCGTACTGGAGGGCGAGGACCTCCAGGAGCAGATCCAGCACTTCATGGATGACACGATCGACGCGTACGTCGCCGCCGAGACCGCCGAGGGCTTCCCCGAGGACTGGGACCTGGACCGGCTGTGGGGTGCCTTCCGGCAGCTGTACCCGGTGAAGATCACCGTCGACGAGCTGGAGGAGGCGGCCGGCGACCGCGCGGGCCTGACCGCCGAGTTCCTCTCGGAGTCCATCAAGGAGGACATCCACGAGCAGTACGCCTCCCGTGAGGCGCAGCTCGGCTCCGAGATCATGCGCGAGCTGGAGCGCCGGGTCGTGCTCTCGGTCCTGGACCGCAAGTGGCGCGAGCACCTCTACGAGATGGACTACCTCCAGGAGGGCATCGGCCTGCGCGCGATGGCGCAGAAGGACCCGCTGGTCGAGTACCAGCGCGAGGGCTTCGACATGTTCACCGCCATGATGGAGGGCATCAAGGAGGAGTCCGTCGGCTACCTGTTCAACCTGGAGGTCCAGGTCGAGCAGCAGGTCGAGGAGGTCCCGGTCGAGGAGGCCCTGCCGGTCGGCGAGGGCGTGCACGACACGGTGCCGGCGCAGGCGGGCGCGCGTCCCGAGATCCGCGCGAAGGGGCTGGACGTTCCGCAGCGGCGGGAGCTGCACTTCTCCGCGCCGACCGTGGACGGTGAGGGCGGCATCGTCGAGCGTGACCTGGAGGACGAGGAGCCGGTACGGAGCGAGTCGGACGGGCTCACCCGCGCCGAGCGCCGCCGGCAGGCCAAGGGCGGACGCCGCCGCAAGAAGTAACGCCGATCGCTCGAAGCGGGCCGGATCCCTCCGGGGGTCCGGCCCTTCGCGTTGCGGTGGGAGTGACGGGGCGGTTGGGTGCGGGTGGGTGTGCGGGTGCGGGTGTCTGGGGGCTGAGCGCGCAGTTCCCGCGCCCTTGGGGTGTTGCGGCTGGTCCCGGCTGTGTGGGTGCCGTCGGTTGTGGGGGTGGGTGTGCGGATGCGGGTGTGTGGGGGCTGAGTGCGCAGTTCCCCGCGCCCCTGGGTGCTGAGGGTGGTCCTCGCTCCATGGGCTCCGCCCGCGCGGCGCGGGGAACTGCGCGACCCGTTCACCCGCACCCGCACAACGCCCCCGCACAACGGCCCCCGCCCCCCGGCAGGGCTATCGCGGGCCCGTTTCGACGGCTGTGCAGCGCCAGCGGAGGTCCTTGCCCCGTTCCAGGCGGAAGGCGAGGGCGCGGAGCCGGTCCCCGGTGCTGACGCGGGCGAAGACCTCGAGCGCGCCTTCGCTGGGGACGTAGTAGCCGATGTCGTGGACGACCGGGCGGGGGGTGAGGGTGCGCAGGGGGCTGTGTTCGGCGAGGCGGGCGAGGTCGTCGTAGGCGCGGCCCGCTGTGTGGCGGAGCATCCAGTGGACGGGCCGCTGACCGCTCAGGACGGCCAGCAGACGGTCGGCGAAGAGGTCCGTCGGGCGAGGGGGCCGTACGGTCGGCACAGGCCCGGCCGGAGGCCTCTGCGGGGCGGTGAGGGCGGCTGCCGGCCGGCTGGGCGTGCGGGGCGGCGCGCCTCCGGGGCGGCGGGAGTCGCGGCGGGTGGGCGGGCGGTGACGCGGCCGGGGCTGGGCGGCGGCGCGGCTCATGACCTTGTTCATGGGGTCCCCGTTCGGCGGGCCCGGTTGATACCGGGCGGTAACTAGCTGGTGGGGATCTTGTACGGGCCGCGGCGGGCGCGGGCAAGGAGGTGGCGGCGGGCGGGGCGGGGGCCGCGAGGTTCACCTATCCGAGGGAGACGAGGGGCCGCGCACCGCGCCGGGACGCGGCGGGGGAGGGTGAACCGGCGGACGGGAGTGGACGCTCCGGCGGTGTCGGGCAGGGGCCCGAAAGGGGACGGGCGCACGTATCCTGAAGGCCCGCCGGGAGGCGCGCCGGTCCGCTGCCTCCCGGGGGCCCAGCGGAGCCTTTGACCAGGAAAGAGCGGCCAGCATGCGCGTCTACGTCCCCCTGACCCTCACCGCTCTCGCCGAGGCGCACAAGACGGGTGAGCTGGGCAGCGGGCCCTTCGTGGCGTACGCCGTCACCCCCGCGCTGCGCGAGTGGTACCTCTCCGACGACATCGAGGAGCTGGAGTACGCGGCGCTCGGCCGGGCCGCCGCCGCCTCGCTGCGGCTGCTGGCGGCGGACCCGGGCGCGGTACGGCGCCGGGTCGTCGTCGCCGTGGACGTGCCCGACGGCGCCGCGAGCGCCGACCCCGACCGCGGACTCGACCCGGCCGCCCTGGGCGAGGTGACGGTGCGGACGGCGGTGCCGCTGGCCAAGGCCGCCGCCGTGCACGTCGACGCGGACGACGCGGAGCGGGACGTGCGCGCGGCGGCGGACGCGCTCGCGGCGGCGGACGGCGGTGACGACGACGCGCGGTTCGTGGTGGACGGCGCGGACGACCACGAGCTGCTGTGGTACGCCACGCAGGAGATCCCCAACCTGGTCGGACGGGCCTGACCTGGGCGGGAGCCGTGATTGTCAGTGGCGGCGGGTACGGTTCTCGGCATGGGGACGCAGGGAAACGCGCACATCGTCTGGGACTGGAACGGAACGCTGTTCCACGACAACGACGCGATCATCGGGGCGACGAACGCGGCCTTCGCCGAGCTGGGCCTCGCGCCGATCACGCTGGAGCAGTACCGCTCGCTGTACTGCGTGCCGGTGCCGAAGTTCTACGAGCGGCTGCTCGGCCGGCTGCCGACGGGCGCCGAGTGGGAGCTGATGGACGCGGTCTTCCACCGGCACTACGCCGAGCACCGGGTGCGGTGCGCGCTCACCGAGGGCGCGGCGGAGCTGCTCGCCGGGTGGCGGTCGGCGGGACACAGCCAGTCGCTGCTGAGCATGTACGGGCACGAGGACCTGGTGCCGCTGGTGCGGGGCTTCGGGATAGAGGCGCACTTCCTGCGGGTCGACGGGCGTACGGGTCCGTCCGGTGGCAGCAAGGCCGAGCACATGGTGCGGCATCTGGAGGCGCTGGCGGGGCGGGTGGCGCCGGAGCGGACCGTGGTGATCGGGGACGCGGCGGACGACGCGGTCGCCGCGCTGCATGTGGGAGCGCGGGCCGTGCTGTACACCGGGGGCTCGCACAGCCGGGCCGGTCTGGAGGCCGTCGGGGTGCCGGTGGTGGACACCCTGGCCGAGGCCGTGGCGGAGGCGCGGAGGATAGCGGCGTAGCCGGGCATGGCACCGGTGGCCCGGCGATGCCGGGCCGCTCCGGGCCGTATGCGGTGCCGGGTCACGCCGGCGTGACCGGTGCCTTCGTGCGCAGGATCTTCAGGAACTCCCGCATCCACGCCGGGTGGTCCGGCCAGGCGCGGGCGGAGACCAGCGTGCCGTCCACGACCACCTCGGTGTCCTGGAAGCCCGCGCCGGCGGCCTGCATGTCGGGTTCCAGCGCGGGGTAGGCCGTGACCCGGCGGCCCTGGAGGGAGTCGATCGCGGCGGTGAGCAGCGGGCCGTGGCAGATCTGGGCGACCGGTTTGTCCGCGTCGAAGAATGCCTTGAGGATCTTGCGGAGCTCGGGGTCGTTGCGCAGGTACTCCGGGGCCCGGCCGCCGGGGATGACCAGGGCCGCGTACCGGCCGGGGTCGACCTCGGCGAAGGCCAGGTCGGCGGGCCAGGTGTACCCGGGCTTCTCGGTGTAGGTGTCGTAGCCGGGTTCGAAGTCGTGGACGACGAAGCGGAGGGTCTTGCGGGTGGGGGCCGCGATGTGGACGTCGTAGCCTTCCTCGCGCAGCCGCTGGTAGGGGTAGAGGACCTCCAGGGACTCCGCCGCGTCGCCGGTGACGATCAGGATCTGGGTGGGCATGGTCGGCTCCTCCGGGCAGACTCCGGGCACACTGGGCAGCGTGCCCCCGCCGGAGGCGCTTGCCAAGGGGGCCCGGTGTTTCTCAGGGTGCGTCCGCGGGCGCGGGGGCGCGACCGGATCGCCGGTTACGCCACCCGAACGCGTACCGCCGCTGTGCAGAACGTCAAACTTCACCCCCCGGTTTTGTACACATACGGCTCATGACGGGCCCCGGGTAGGTGGCGATAGCCTTGTGGCGTGATCAGCGCGATATCCCGCGGGGGCGATGCCGCTCCTGCCCCGCGCCCGGGCCGCACGGAGTACCTCCGTGACCGGGCGGCGATCGCCGATCTTCGCGGGCGGGACGGGGGCACCGGTGCCCCCGGGACGCCGAGGACGCTCCGGGACACGGCGGTGCCGAGAGCAGCGTCACAGTCGACGGGTGTGCCGGAAATGGCCGAATACCCCCCACGAATCTCATCTCGCGGCATAGCGTCGGAACGGACGGGAGACCCCGGGCCGTGGCGTCGAGCCGGGGGGAAAGAGACCGTACTTCCTTCTACGTCACGCAACGGCGCGCGACAGGAGTCAGAGGACAATGCAGACCAAGCTGGACGAAGCCAAGGCCGAGCTGCTCGAACGGGCCGCCCGGGTAGCTGAGAACAGCCCGGTCGGGGGGCACCTACCGACCGGGACGACGAGCGAGGGCGGCTCCGGCACCCCGGACGGCGAATCCCTGCTCACGTTCCTCCAGCGCTACTACCTGCACACCGCGCCGGAAGACCTCACCGACCGCGACCCGGTCGACGCCTTCGGCGCCGCGGTCTCGCACCACCGTCTCGCCGAGACCCGCCCGCAGGGCACCGCGAACGTCCGGGTGCACACCCCGTCCGTGGAGGAGAACGGGTGGACCTGTAGCCACACCGTCGTGGAGGTCGTGACCGACGACATGCCCTTCCTCGTCGACTCGGTCACCAACGAGCTGACCCGGCAGGGACGCGGCATCCACGTCGTCATCCACCCGCAGTTCGTGGTCCGCCGGGATGTGACCGGCAAGCTGATCGAGGTGCTGGCGACCCCGCCCGCCGGCGACCTCCCGCACGACGCGCACGTCGAGTCCTGGATCCACGTCGAGATCGACCGGGAGACCGACCGCGCCGACCTCAAGCAGATCACCGCCGATCTGCTGCGCGTCCTGTCCGACGTCCGTGAGGCCGTCGAGGACTGGGAGAAGATGCGGGACACCTCGATCCGCATCGCCGACGGCCTGGTGGGCGAGCCCGCCCCCGCCGACCTGGCGAAGCCCGAGATCGAGGAGGCCCGCGAGCTGCTGCGCTGGCTGGCCGACGACCACTTCACCTTCCTCGGCTACCGCGAGTACCAGCTGCGCGACGACGACACGCTCGCCGCCGTGCCCGGCACCGGTCTGGGCATACTGCGTTCCGACCCGCACCACGCCGAGGAGGACCGGCACCCGGTCAGCCCCTCCTTCGAGCGGCTCCCGGCCGACGCCCGGGCCAAGGCCCGCGAGCACAAGCTGCTGGTGCTGACCAAGGCCAACAGCCGGGCCACGGTGCACCGGCCGTCGTACCTGGACTACATCGGCGTCAAGAAGTTCGACGCGGACGGCAACGTCGTCGGCGAGCGCCGCTTCCTCGGCCTGTTCTCCTCCGCCGCCTACACCGAGTCCGTGCGCCGCGTCCCGGTGATCCGCCGCAAGGTCGAGGAGGTGCTGGCGCGCGCGGGATTCTCGCCGCACAGCCACGACGGCCGCGACCTGCTCCAGATCCTGGAGACCTACCCGCGCGACGAGCTGTTCCAGACGCCGGTCACCGAACTCCAGGCCATCGTGACCAGCGTGCTCTACCTCCAGGAGCGCCGCCGGCTGCGGCTCTACCTGCGCCAGGACGAGTACGGCCGCTACTACTCGGCCCTCGTCTACCTCCCGCGCGACCGCTACACCACCGGCGTCCGCCTCAGGATCATCGACATCCTGAAGGAGGAGCTGGGCGGCATCAGCGTCGACTTCACCGCCTGGAACACCGAGTCGATCCTGTCCCGGCTGCACTTCGTGGTCCGGGTCCCGCAGGGCACCGAGCTGTCCGAGCTGTCGGACGCCGACAAGGAGCGCATCGAGTCCCGGCTGGTCGCGGCGGCCCGTTCCTGGGTCGACGCGTTCGCGGAGGCGCTGACCGCCGAGTGCGGCGAGGAGAGCGCGGCCGAGGTGCTGCGCCGCTACAACAACGCCTTCCCCGAGGGGTACAAGGCCGACCACCCGCCGCGCGCGGCGGTCGCCGACCTGGTGCACCTGGAGCAGCTGGGCGAGGACAAGGTCTTCTCGCTGAGCCTGTACGAGCCGGTGGGCGCCGCGCCCGAGGAGCGCCGCTTCAAGATCTACCAGAAGGGCGGTTCGGTCTCCCTGTCCCACGTGCTGCCCGTGCTCAGCCGCCTGGGCGTCGAGGTCACGGACGAGCGGCCGTACGAGCTGCGCTGCGCCGACCGCACCACCGCCTGGATCTACGACTTCGGTCTGCGCATGCCGAAGTCGCTCGGCGGCCCCGCCGGCGACTACCTGGGCGGCGACGCACGTGAGCGGTTCCAGGACGCGTTCGCCGCGACCTGGACCGGCAAGGCCGAGAACGACGGCTTCAACGCCCTCGTGCTGAGCGCCGGGCTCACCTGGCGCCAGGCGATGGTGCTGCGCGCCTACGCCAAGTACCTGCGGCAGGCCGGTTCGACCTTCTCGCAGGACTACATGGAGGACACCCTCCGCAACAACGTCCACACCACCCGGCTGCTCGTCTCCCTGTTCGAGGCGCGGATGTCGCCGGAGCGGCAGCAGGCCGGGCTGGAGATCACGGACGCCCTGCTGGAGGAGCTGGACGCGGCCCTGGAGCAGGTGGCCAGCCTGGACGAGGACCGCATCCTGCGGTCGTTCCTGACCGTCATCAAGGCGACCCTGCGCACGAACTTCTTCCAGGAGGCGCTCGGCGGCGAGCCGCACGCGTACGTGTCCATGAAGTTCGACCCGCAGGCCATCCCGGACCTGCCCGCGCCGCGCCCGGCGTACGAGATCTGGGTGTACTCGCCGCGTGTGGAGGGCGTGCACCTGCGGTTCGGCAAGGTCGCGCGCGGTGGTCTGCGCTGGTCCGACCGGCGCGAGGACTTCCGTACGGAGATCCTCGGCCTGGTCAAGGCGCAGATGGTGAAGAACACCGTCATCGTGCCGGTGGGCGCCAAGGGCGGCTTCGTCGCCAAGCAGCTGCCCGACCCGGCCGAGGACCGGGACGCGTGGCTCGCCGAGGGCATCGCCAGCTACAAGACGTTCATCTCGGCGCTGCTCGACATCACCGACAACATGGTCGCCGGTGAGGTCGTGCCGCCGCAGGACGTGGTCCGGCACGACGGGGACGACACCTATCTGGTGGTCGCGGCCGACAAGGGCACCGCGACGTTCTCGGACATCGCCAACCAGGTCGCCGAGACGTACAACTTCTGGCTCGGTGACGCCTTCGCCTCCGGCGGTTCGGCCGGGTACGACCACAAGGGCATGGGCATCACCGCGCGCGGCGCCTGGGAGTCCGTGAAGCGGCACTTCCGCGAGCTGGGCGTGGACACGCAGTCCGAGGACTTCACGGTCGTCGGCATCGGTGACATGTCCGGTGACGTGTTCGGCAACGGCATGCTGCTGAGCGAGCACATCCGCCTGGTCGCCGCCTTCGACCACCGGCACATCTTCATCGACCCCACCCCGGACGCGGCCGTCTCCTACGCCGAGCGCCGCCGCCTGTTCGAGCTGACCCGCTCCAGCTGGGCCGACTACGACACCAAGCTGCTGTCGGCGGGCGGCGGGATCTTCCCGCGCAGCGCCAAGTCGATCACGCTCAACAGCCACATCCGGCAGGCCCTGGGCATCGAGGAGAAGATTTCCAAGATGACCCCGGCCGACCTGATGAAGACGATCCTGCGGGCACCGGTGGACCTGCTGTGGAACGGCGGCATCGGCACGTACGTGAAGTCGTCGGCGGAGTCCAACGCCGATGTCGGCGACAAGGCCAACGACGCCATCCGCGTCGACGGCGCCGACCTGCGCGTCAAGGTCGTCGGCGAGGGCGGCAACCTGGGCCTGACCCAGCTCGGCCGCATCGAGTTCGCCCTGCACGGCGGCCGGATCAACACCGACGCGATCGACAACAGCGCCGGTGTGGACACCTCCGACCACGAGGTGAACATCAAGATCCTGCTGAACAGCCTGGTCACGGACGGCGACATGACCGTCAAGCAGCGCAACAAGCTGCTCGCCGAGATGACCGACGAGGTCGGCGTCCTGGTGCTGCGCAACAACTACGCGCAGAACACCGCCCTCGCCAACGCCCTGTCCCAGGCCAAGGACATGCTCCACGCCCAGCAGCGGTTCATCCGCCACCTGGTGCGCGAGGGCCACCTGGACCGGGCGCTGGAGTTCCTGCCCACCGACCGCCAGATCCGCGAGCGCCTCGGCCAGGGCCAGGGCCTGACCGGCCCGGAGACGGCCGTGGTGCTGGCGTACACGAAGATCACGGTCGCCGAGGAGCTGCTGCACACCTCGCTGCCGGACGACCCGTACCTGCGCGGCCTGCTGCACGCGTACTTCCCGACGGCTCTGCGCGAGCGCTTCGCCGACGCGATCGACAACCACCCGCTGCGCCGTGAGATCACCACGACCGTGCTGGTCAACGACACGGTCAACACGGGCGGTACGACGTATCTGCACCGTCTGCGCGAGGAGACCGGCGCCTCGCTCGAGGAGATCGTGCGCGCCCAGACCGCGGCCCGCAGGATCTTCAGCTCGGCGGCGGTGTGGGACGAGGTGGAGGCCCTGGACAACCGGGTCGAGGCCGGCGTCCAGACCCGCATCCGGCTGCACTCGCGGCGCCTGATCGAGCGCGGCACCCGCTGGCTGCTCAACAACCGGCCGCAGCCGCTCCAGCTCGCCGAGACGGTGGAGTTCTTCGCCGAGCGGGTCGAGCGGGTCTGGCAGGAGCTGCCGAAGCTGCTGCGCGGCGCGGACCTGGAGTGGTACCAGCACGTGTACGACGAGCTGTCCGAGGCCGGTGTCCCGGACGAGCTCGCCACCCGGGTGGCCGGTTTCTCCTCCGCCTTCCCGGCGCTGGACATCGTCTCGGTGGCCGACCGCATGGGCAAGGAGCCGCTGGACGTCGCCGAGATCTACTACGACCTCGCCGACCGGCTCGGCATCACGCAGCTGATGGACCGCATCATCGAGCTGCCCCGCGCCGACCGCTGGCAGTCCATGGCCCGCGCCTCCATCCGCGAGGACCTGTACGCGGCCCACGCGGCGCTCACCGCGGACGTGTTCGCGGCGGGCGACGGCACCTCGACGCCGGAGCAGCGGTTCACGGCGTGGGAGCAGAAGAACACCGCGATCCTGGGCCGTGCCCGCACCACCCTGGAGGAGATCCGCGGCTCGGACTCCTTCGACCTCGCCAACCTGTCGGTGGCGATGCGCACGATGCGGACGCTGCTGCGGACGCACTCGTAGCCGTACGGCGGTGAGGGCGCCCCGGGCCGGTGACGGCCCGGGGCGCCCTCCCGTTTCCCGCCGGGCCCCGGGCGCAGGAATCAGGTGGCGCAGCCGGCCGGTTCCCCGGCGGTCCGGTCGCCGCCGGGGGCGGCCGGTGCCGTGCCTCCTCGCCGCCACAGCCGTTCCAGGGCGAGGGGCACGCCGATCACGGGGATGAGCCAGACCTGGACGTAGAGCCGGTCCTGTTCCACGGCCAGCGGGTGCGCGGCCATGGTCGCGAATCCGGTCAGGCCCGTCGCGAGGACGCACAGGGCCACCGGCACCGAGCGTTTCCACAGCCCCCACGCGCCGGCCGTGAGGAGGGTGAGCAGCAGTGGGGCGAGGGCCTCCTGCTGGAGCCACTGCCACCAGTAGTGGGCGTTCAGCCGGAGCAGGGACCGCCAGGGACCGGCGATCTCGGGATAGGTCCAGTGCAGGGTGAACATGTCCTGCAACGAGTCGGTCATGCCCGGCAGCCCGAAGACCCTGCTGACGGCGAGCACGGCCACCGTGCCGGCCGTCGCGAGTCCGGCCAGCACCCAGGTGCCGCGCTGCCGTGCGCGCGGGACCAGCGCCAGGACCGCGTACGCGGCCGCCGCCAGGAACAGCCCCACGATCAGGAAGCTGGAGTACTTGACGGCGGACCCGAGGGCGAAGGCGCCGGCGAAGAGCAGCGCGCCCCGCGTGACCCGGCCGCGCAGCAGCCAGACCGCGGCGAGCAGCAGGGCCGTCATGAGGGCGATCACCGGCCCTTCGGACAGGGGGCGCCCGCCCCACTGGGCGAGCGGCGTGACGTAGTACAGGACCTGGCCGAGGACGGCGGCCGGCGGCGGGGAGCGCAGCGCGCGCAGCAGCAGGTGCACGAGCCATCCGGCGGCCGTGGTGAAGGCGAGCGCCACCGCGGTCAGGCCCGCCTTGGCGCCGAGCAGCGCCACGAACGGCGCGGCCATCAGCGGGTAACCGGGCCGGGTGCGGAAGATGCGCTCGTACTTCGGGCTGGTGGGGGCCAGGCCGTCGCGGTACTTCGTCTCGCAGGTGTGCCGGTACGCCGCCTCCCGTCCCGGCTCGCGGAACTTCCGCTGGTCCAGCTGCCGGTTGCGGTGGACGAGCCGGGCGGTGTCGGCGCAGTAGGCGGCGACCGCCTTCTGCTGTGCCTGCCGGGGGGAGTCGCCGAGGAACCGGTAGGCCTCGCGGGCGTAGCGGTAGGAGTCGTTGGAGAACCGGGTCGCCGGATAGGCGAAGACGTGCAGGACGAGGAAGACCACGGCGGCGAGCACGGGCAGCGCCCGCAGGCGGGCGAGGTGAGCCGTTCCGCCGTCCAAGGGTCTCTCCAGTCCGGTGGGTGCGGGAACAGGATTCGGCAGGGCCGAGCATGACGATCCAGAATATAGCGGGACTTTCCCGGCGTACCGGACGTCAGGGGGCGGGCCGGAACAGCGCGAGCAGCCCGGCCCCGTACCAGCCGGCGAACACCGCGCCGCTCCCGTACACCAGCCAGCGCACTTCCCGCCGGACCCTGGCCAGGGCGGGTGCCGGGAGCAGCAGCAGGACGGGCAGGAACGGCAGCATGAAGCGGGGCTTGGAGTACGGCGCGCCGTTCACGCCGACCATCAGCAGCCAGGCGCCCGCCGCGAGGAACACCAGGGGCCAGGGCACCCGCCGGTCCAGCGCCAGGGCGACGGTCCCGACGGCGACGGCGGCGATCGTCGTGAGCACGGCCACGTACCGCATGTCGGACGAGTGCTCCCCGGCCGCGTGGCGCAGGAAGTGGAGGGTGCCCCGGCCGAGGTCGAAGGTCTGGCCCCAGGCCCGCTGCGCCTCGAACCAGCCCGTGACCGAGCCGATCCGGCTGCCGAGGTACAGCCAGCTGCCGACCAGGCCGAGCGGAGCCAGCACCGTCGCGGCCAGGGGCCGCAGGCCGTCACGGCGGCCGGCCAGCGCCGCCAGCCCGGTCAGGGCGGTGACCGCGACCAGCACCGACGCGGTGGGACGGACCGTCCCGGCCAGCGCGCAAAGGAGCCCCGCCGTCACCCACCTGCGGGCGATCAGGGCCACGAGCGCCCACATCAGCACGGCGGTGAACACGGCCTCGGAGTACGGGATCCAGAGCACGAAAGCGTACGGCGAACACGCCCACAGTCCCACGCAGACGAGGGCGGCGCGGTGGCCGACGACGGCCCGCGCCAGGGTGTGCGCCCCGCTCGCCGCGACCGCGCCGGCCACCCAGGAGACCAGCACACCGGCGTGGGCGAACGTCAGCCCGGTCACCGCGTGCACGGCGCGGATCAGCCCGGGGACCAGGGGGAAGAACGCGAGCGTGCTGTACCCGGGCACCCCGTTGGCCCGGAAGGGGAGCCGGTCGGGGTAGCCGTGCGCGGCCACGGACAGGTAGTTGGCGGCGTCCCAGCGGCTGAGGACACCCGTCACCCCGTGGCCGAGATGCCGGTTCAGCACCAGCAGCACGGCGAATCCGAGGAGGGACAGCGTCAGCTGGAGGGCGACGGCACGGCGGGTCTCGCGCGGGACGAACGTGACGTGTACGGGCTGCCGGCGCAGCGCCTTGCGCAGCCGGGCCCGCGGGCCGCCGGGCGCGCTGCCGGGCGGCCGGCCGGTGGTGGCGGCAGACGGGGGGACCAGTTGGGCCACGGTGACTCCACGGGGGTGCGGTGCGGTTACGGCTCGGCGGAACGGTCCCTGTGCCCGTCTCACCTCAGCAGGCTCGCCACCAGCCGGGCGGCGCTGCGGATCGGCGGTCGGGCCACGTGCCGTACCACCGGCCCGACGACCCGCGCCGTCACCCCCACCGGATGCCAGCGCAGCTGGAGGCGGCCGGGGTTGCGGCCCTCCGGTTCGAGGACGATCTCGTGCGGGGTGGCGCCGGAGCGGTAGGGCACGCGGATCCGGTGCGCGGGGAAGTCCAGCGGAGCCAGCAGCATGCCGGTGTGGGACAGGCCCTGCTGGTCCAGGCGGACCAGCGGGTGCCGTACGCCCTCGAAGCCCTGGAGGGGCAGCCGAGCGGCGGCCAGGTCGAGGCGGACGGTGCCTTCGAACACGCCGGGCCGGACCGGGTTCAGCCGGAAGGGGACCGTCATGCGGTGCCCGCCGGGGGAGAGCGCCAGGCAGGCGCGCTGCGGGCCGACCGGGAGGCGCAGTCCGGGGTCGTAGGTGCGCACGGCGAGGGTCAGGGACGCCCCGGGGCCGGGAGTCAGTGCCGTGATCTCGTGGCGGAACTGGGCCGTGGGGAAGGGCCGGGTGTCCAGCTCCAGCTCGGAGAGGTCCAGTTCGCGGCGGGCACGGTCGGTGGCGGGGACGGTGCCGCCCCAGTACGGGCCGCCCGCCGCGTCGGCCGTGACCCGCCTCGGCGCCACCCCGTGCCCCAGTCCGCGCGCCGCCAGCCGCACCTCGGGCAGCCGGCCCTCCCGGAGCAGCTCCAGCACCACCCGCTCGGCGCGGGGCAGCCGGGTGTACGCCTCGGGGGCCAGGGTGTCCAGGTAGGGGTTGACGAGGCCGGCGAAGGACGTCAGCCACTCCTCGTCCCGGTAGGGCAGGTCGCCGGCGTACATCCGGAAGTCGTGCTTGAGGAACTTGTAGTCCTTGTCCGCCCGCAGCCCGGCGTGCCCGCTGCTCACCAGGAAGTCGTCGATGAGGTGCTGGACGTGGACGCGGTCGCGGACGTTGGAGATCCGGTGCCGCTGGTTGGAGATGGAGGCGGAGGCCGCGTCGGCGAACGGCTCGATGTACCAGACGTACACCGGGTCGGGGATGATCGTGAACGCCTTCGCCAGGCAGTACGCCTGCGCCGAGAACAGCTGGTCCTCGTAGTGGATGCCCTCGGGGAAGCGGAGCCGGTGGCGGTCCAGGAAGGAGCGGGCGTACATCTTGCTGGTCGACAGGTGCTCGAAGAACAGCCGCGGGTCCGCCGCGATGCCCTCCACCGTGCGGCGCTCGGCGACCAGGTGCGCCATCCACGTCGACTCCTGGCCGGTGTCCACCCGGATCCGGCGGACCGCGCCCATGGTGAAGTCGACCTCCCGTTCGCGGTGGGCCGCCAGCAGCGACTCGACCGACCGCGGCGGCAGCTCGTCGTCGCTGTCCAGGAACATCAGGTACGGCGCCCGGGCGATCTCCACGGCCCGGTTGCGCGGGGCGCTGCACCCGCCGCTGTTGCGGGGCAGGCGGAGGTAGCGGATGCGGTGGTCGCGGGCCGCGAGCTGACGGGCCACGGCCGGGGTGTCGTCCTCGGAGTGGTCGTCGCTGATGACGATCTCGATGCCGGGGTGGGTCTGCGCGCGCACCGACTCGACCGCGCGGGGGAGGCGGGCGGCGTCGTTGTGGACGATGACCGTGACCGTGACGTCGGGGCGGGTCATGCCGTGGCCTCCTCGGGAGTCGGGGCGGGGGTGCGGTCCTCGAGCGGGAGCACCGGCGGCAGCGACTCCTCCGGTTCGCCCAGGAACACCCGCCGTACGACCCGTTCGGCGGCGCGTCCGTCGTCGTACTCGCAGAACCGGCGCCGGAACGCCGCCCGTGCCTTCGCCGCGCTCTCGTCGCGCCAGGCACCGGAGGCGAAGATCTCGGCCAGTTCCTCCTGGGTGCGGGCGACCTGGCCGGGGTGTTCGGCCATCAGGTCGAAGTAGACGCCCCGGGTGGTCCGGTACGTCTCCCAGTCGTCGGCGTGGATCACGATGGGGCGGTCCAGGTTGGCGTAGTCGAACATGATCGAGGAGTAGTCCGTGACCAGCGCGTCGGCGGCCAGGCACAGTTCCTCGACGGGGTCGTAGGAGGAGACGTCGATGATCCGGCCGGAGCGGCGCAGGCCGGTCAGCGGGGAGGCCGTGCCGCCGTAGAAGTAGTGTGCGCGCACGAGGAGGACCGTGTCGTCGCCGAGGCGGTCGGCGAGGGCGGCGAGGTCCAGGCGGGGGGTGAAACCGGCCTCGTAGTCGCGGTGGGTGGGGGCGTACAGGACGGCCGTGGTGCCGGGCGCGATGCCGAGGCGGGCGCGGGCCGCGCGGACGTCGGCCGCCGTGGCCGCGTAGTAGACGTCGTTGCGCGGATAGCCGTGGTCCAGGGACGTGTAGCGGGCCGGGTAGGCGCGCTCCCACATGCGGGTGGAGTGGCTGTTGGCGCTGACGCTGTAGTCCCACCTGTCGATCCGGGCCAGCAGGGCGGCGAAGTCCAGGCCCTTCGCGGCGGCGGGATGGTCCATCTGGTCCAGGCCCATGCGCTTGAGCGGGGTGCCGTGGTGGGTCTGGAGGTGGATCTGGCCGGGGTGTTTGACGACCGCGTCGGGGAAGTTGACGTTGTTCGTCAGATACGTGGCGGTGGCCAGGGTCTCCCAGTAGCGGCGGGTGCCGGGCACGACGTGGTCGGTGCCGGGCGGCAGCAGGGCCGCGTTCTGGCCGGTCACCACCCACACCGGGTGGATGTGCGGGGCGAGTTCGGCGAGTTTCGCGGCGATCGCGGCCGGGTTGCAGGCGACCCCGCGGTCCCAGTACGCGGCGAACACGGCGAGGTCGGGGCGCAGCGGGCGGTTCAGGGCGCGGCGGTACTGGTGGTCGCGGACCTTCGCGCCCAGCCGCCGCTTGTGCGTCCGTACCGCCCTGCGGGCCGCGCGGCGGGTGCGGTTGGCGGCCTGGAACGCCCGGTACCGGTGGTACGCGCCCTCCTCCAGCAGCGCGTGCCGTACGCCCTCCAGGCCCGCCGGCCGCTGATGGCCCTCGGGGCGCCAGCGGAGCGCCGCCAGGGAGGCGCGCCGGAAGAACTCGCGGGCCACGGGGTCGGGCAGGTCCTCGCGTGCGAAGGTGCGCAGCAGGTCACGCACCATCAGGTCGTACAGCACCGTGCGGACGGCGTGGCGCTCGCCGGTGAGCGGGAGCAGCGACTCGTAGCGGTCGATGAGCGCGAGCCGGTACTCGGGTGCGCGCGGCGGCAGGCTCTCGGGGCGCAGCACCCGGTTCTCGTACGCCGCCTGGTTCAGGCAGGCGACACGGCCGGCGTACAGCAGGGCCGCGTGGGCGGCGCGCGGTTCGTCGTCGGTGGTGAGCCGCTCCTCGTGCGCCCGCCAGAACGCGGTGCGCAGCGCGCGGTCGCCGAGCAGCGGGGTGAGGCGCAGCAGATCAGGGGCTGCGGCCAGGGGCAGGGGGCCCCGGCCGACGGCGGCGAGGTGGCGGCCGTCCCGGGAGGGGGTGGCGGCGGTCTGCCAGGTGGTGGTGACGTGGTCGAAGAGCAGCACGTCGACGGGTGTGTCCGGGTCACCGGGAGCACCGGGGACGGCACCGGTGGCGTCCAGTTCGGCGGTCCGTTCGGCGATCAGGCGGGGCGCGCCGGCGGGCAGGCCGTCCTTGGCGTGCACGAAATGCAGCCAGCGGCCGGACGCGCGGGCGGCGCCGGCCGCCCGGGCCGCCGCGTCACCGGTGCCCTCCGGCAGGGCGACGGTGACCGTGTCCGGGGCGTGGCGCTCGGCCGTCTCCCGCGCCCACGCGCCGACCGCGACGACGATCACCTCGGCGTCGGTGAGCGGGTGGGCCTCCAGCGAGTCGAGGAGTTCGGTCAGATGCCCCTGGGTGTTCGGCCCGTAGACGATCACGCTCAGCTGGGGCATCGCAGTGGACTCCTTCGGCTCGATGTCTCCGGGCACACCCCCCATAACATACTGTCATTAAACGGATGAAAGGGATAAGCGTGCCCGGTGAAGGAGCCCGTCCGGGGCCGGTCAGCTCTTGGCGGCCGGCTTGGCAACCGGCTTGGCGGCCGGCTTCTTCTCGCCGGTGAACGCCTCGTACTCCTTCATGACCTCTTCCGTCGGCCCGTCCATGCGCAGTTCGCCGCGCTCCAGCCACAGGACCCGTTCGCAGGTGTCACGGATCGACTTGTTGTTGTGGCTGACCAGGAACACCGTGCCCGCGTGCTGCCGCAGCTCGCGGATCCGCTGCTCGGAACGCTTCTGGAAGGAGCGGTCGCCGGTGGCCAGCGCCTCGTCGATCAGCAGGACGTCGTGGTCCTTGGCGGCGGCGATGGAGAACCGCAGCCGGGCGGCCATGCCGGAGGAGTACGTGCGCATCGGCAGGGTGATGAAGTCGCCCTTGTCGTTGATCCCGGAGAAGTCGACGATGTCCTGGTAGCGCTCCTTGACCTGCTCCCGGGACATGCCCATGGCGAGGCCGCCGAGGTGGACGTTGCGCTCGCCGGTGAGGTCGTTCATCAGGGCCGCGTTGACGCCGAGGAGGGAGGGCTGGCCGTCGGTGAAGATCTGGCCGTTCTCCACCGGCAGCAGCCCGGCGACCGCCTTGAGCAGGGTGGACTTGCCCGAACCGTTGGTGCCGATGAGCCCGATCGCCTCGCCCTTGTACGCGACGAACGACACCTTGCGCACCGCGTGCACCCGGCGCACACCGGCCGCCTGCTCGGTCTGCCGGCGGCGCAGGATGCGGTTGAGGGCGGCGGTGGCGGAGCCGCGCCCCGCGCCGGTGCCGTTGACCCGGTAGACGATGTCGACACGGTCGGCGACGACGGTGGGAACCTTCCCGGCCGCCCCGCCGGTGCCGGTGGTGCCGGTGGTGCCGGCGGTCTCGATGGTCCCGGTCGTCCCGGGGGTCTGCTCAGCCACGGCCGTACGTCTCCTCAGCCTTCCAGAAGTAGATGAAGCCGCCGATGCCGGCGAGCAGGGCCCAGCCGGTGGCCGCCGCCCACACGTGCGGGGGCAGGGACCTGGCGTGGAAGCTGTCGATCAGCGCGAACCGCATCAGGTCGATGTAGACGGCGGCCGGGTTGATCTGGAGCAGGACGGTCACGATGTGCGGCAGGTGGTCGTGCTTGGTGATCTTGTCGATGCTCCACATCACGCCGGACACGTACATCCACGTACGCAGCAGGAAGGGCATCAGCTGGGCGATGTCCGGCGTCTTGGCGCCCATCCGGGCCACGATCATCGACACGCCGGCGTTGAACGTGAACTGGAGCACGAGCGCCGGGACCGCCAGCAGCCAGGAAGCGGAGACCGGTACGCCGAAGCAGAGCAGGATGACGACCAGCGCGGCCATCGAGAACAGCAGCTGCTGGAGCTGCTGGAGCGCGAAGGAGATCGGCAGCGCGGCGCGCGGGAAGTGCAGGGCGCGGACCAGGCCCAGGTTGCCGGAGATCGCCCGGGTGCCCGCCATGATCGAACTCTGCGTGAAGGTCCAGATGAACACGCCCGTGACCAGGAAGGGCACGTAGTCGGGCACGTGCTGCTTGGTGTTCAGCAGGACACCGAAGATGAAGTAGTAGACCGCCGCGTTCAGCAGCGGGTTCATGACCTGCCACACCTGGCCGAGCTTCGCCTGGCTGTACTGCGCGGTGAGCTTGGCGGTGGCGAACGCGCCGATGAAGTGGCGCCGCGCCCACAGCTGGCGGATGTACTCCGGCAGGGTGGGGCGGGCGCCGCTGACCGACAGGCCGTGCCGGGCGGCCAGGGCCGCGAGGTCGTCGTCGGTCCGGGCCCGGGTGGGGGGCGGTGTGTGGAGGACCTGGCTCACATCCGCTGCTTTCGCTCGGGGGAGGGGGCTGCTGCGTCCGGCTGCCGCCGGGTCGCCGCGTCCGTGTCGTTCCCGTCGCCCGGCGTTTCCCCGCGTTTCTCTTTACGTTCTTTACGTCGGGACGGGACCGTATCGTCGCAACGCGAGCGTAGGGGCAATCCACGTCGGAACGCAACCGTTTCGTCGCTACGGCCTATGCTGTGCGGCATGACGACGAACGCCGTGCCCGCCGACGAGCCGCCGGCCCGTCCGCGCCGCCGGGCCCCCGCCGGGGCCGCCGTCCTCCGCGAGGACGTGACCGAGGCCATCCGCGCGGCCGTCTTCGAGGAACTGGCGGCGGCCGGGTACGCACGCATGTCCATCGAGGGCATCGCGCGGCGGGCGGGCGTGGGCAAGACGGCGGTGTACCGGCGCTGGCGTTCCAAGCTCCACCTGGTCCTGGACGTCGTCTCGGCCATGGCGGTGACCGGCTTCCCGGTCCCCGACACCGGCTCCCTGGAGGGCGACCTCCACCTGCTGTACGAGGTCACCTCCCGCGCCCTGCGCCACCCCGTCGCCTCCCAGGTCATCCCCGACCTCCAGGCCGAGGCCGCCCGCAACCCCGACCTCGCCGAGGCCTTCCAGAAGGCGCTGCGGGACGGCCAGGAGGGCGTGGCCAGCAGGATCGTGGCGGCGGCGGCGCAACGCGGCGAACTCCGCGCCGGCGTCGATCCCGACCTCGCCCTCGACCTGATCTCCGGCCCCCTGTACTGGCGCTCGGTCGTCATCCGCTCCCCGAAGCCCCCCAAGGGCTATCTGGCGAAGCTGGCACGGGCCACAGCGGCGGCGCTCAGGGCGCTGTGACCCCGCGCCCCGCCCCGGCGCGCCCGGCCGGGGGCCGTGTTCCCTACGAGCGCGCGGCCTCCGGATGGCTGCGGACCCAGCCCTCCCACGCGGAGGTGATCATGTCCTGGACGTCGTACTTGGCCTGCCAGCCCAGCTCCGTGGCGATGCGGGCGGCGGAGGCGACCACGCGGGCGGGGTCGCCGGGGCGGCGGGCGGTGACGGTCGGGGGGCGGTCGTAGCCGGTGACCGCGTTGACGCGGTCGATCATCTCCCGGACGGAGACCCCCTCGCCGCGGCCGATGTTGAGCGTCAGGCCGGTGCCCGGCGCGGAGGCGAGGGTGCGCGCGACGGTCACGTGGGCCTCGGCCAGGTCGACCACGTGGATGTAGTCGCGGACGCAGGTGCCGTCGGGGGTCGGGTAGTCGTCGCCGAAGATACGGGGCCGTGCGCCCTCGGTGAGCCGCTCGAAGACCATCGGGACCAGGTTGGACACGCTCGTGTCGGCCAGTTCGGGCGTGGCCGCGCCCGCCACGTTGAAGTAGCGCAGCGAGGCGGTGGCGAGGCCGGCCGCCCGGCCCGTGGCGCGCACCAGCCACTCGCCGGCCAGTTTGGTCTCGCCGTAGGGGGAGAGGGGGCGGCAGGGGGTCTCCTCCGTGACCAGGTCGACGTCGGGCATGCCGTAGACGGCCGCCGAGGAGGAGAAGAGGAAGGAGGGGATACCCGCCGCCGTCACCGCCGCCAGGAGGACGCGCAGGCCCTCGACGTTCTCCCGGTAGTACTCCAGCGGCCGGTCCACCGACTCGCCCACCTGCTTCTTCGCCGCCAGATGGACGACGCCCGTGATCCCGTGCCCGGCGAGCGTGCGGGCCAGCAGCTCCCCGTCCAGGGTGGAGCCGCGCACCAGCGGCACCTCGTCCGGTACCCGCTCGGCCAGCCCCGTGGACAGGTCGTCGTAGACGACCGCGCGCTCGCCCGCCTCGGTCATCGCCCGGACGACGTGCGCCCCGATGTATCCGGCACCGCCGGTGATCAGCCAGGTCATGTGCGGCCGTCCCCTCGTCAGCTCGTCGGTCGGTCCGGGTCCCAGTGAAGCAGGCGGCGGCGGAGCCGGCCGCGGGCCACGTCGAGCACGCCGCGCGCACCGCTCGCCACGCGCAGTGCCAGCGCGCCGGAGTGCGTGGCGTACGGGTGCGCCAGGAGTACGCCGTGTGCGGCGCTCGGCAGGGCGCGTCGGCGCAGTCGGCCGGCGCCCGTCCGGGCGTGCGCCGTGACCGTCCGCCGCCCGCCGTCCGCGAAACGGAGGGTCAGGCCGAGGTCCCAGACGCCGGAGCCGAGCCCGGCCAGGTCCACGGGCACCTCGGCCGACCAGACGGCGGGCCCGGAGGGCGTGAGGGTGGCCGTCGTGCGCCCGCGCGTGCGGCCGTCCTCGCGCCCGTGCCACGCCACGTCCACCTCGACCGGCGCCGCCCCGGCCACCCTGCCGTACAGCTCGTGCAGCCGCAGACGCAGCGGCGAGGCACGCGCGCGCGGGCGCAGCTCCGCGTCCACCGCGAGGGGGAGGACGGGGACGGGGCGGGTCAGGAGCGGGCCCAGGGAGACCTGGGGGAGGTCGGGGGACCAGACCGGGACGCCGTCGGCGGTGCGGGCGTAGGGCGGGAGCAGGCGCGCCGGGCGGGCGGCGAGTTCACGCAGACGGGGCAGGTCGCGGGGCTCGGGGGACGCCAGCAGGACTCGCGCGAGCAGCCGGCCGGGGGCGATGGGGTCCGGCTCCCAGTCGGCGTCGTCGTAGCACGCCAGGTACTGCCGGGTGAGCGTCCACCACGCGCGCCGGTGGTCCGCGTCGCGCAGGCCCAGCTCGCGCGCGTACATGCGCAGCTCGTGGTCGAGGAACTTGGCGCGCGCCGCCCGGGCCAGCTCCTTCTGCCCGGCGCCCAGCAGGATGTCGTACGCCAGCGCGCACGCCTCGACGCGCGCCGCCCAGTTCTCGACGCGCTCCCGGTCCAGCGAGAGGGACAGCCGCCCGGCCGACCGGCGCACCTGCCACACGTACACCCGGTCCGGTACGAGCACGATGCGCGGGCTCGCGGCCAGCACGCGCGCGGTGAAGACGAAGTCCTCGTAGCGGAAGCGGCCCTCGGGGAAGCGGATGCCGTGGTCGCGCAGGAAGCCGGTGCGGTACAGCTTGTTGACGCACAGGGTGTCGTGGACCAGCCGGGGGAGCCGGTCGGGGCGGTCGAGGACGCGGTGCGCCGGGTAGAGGAACGCCTGCCACGGCTGTTCGCGCCCCGACGGCTGTTCCCGGCGCACACACAGCCCGCCCGCGACCTCGGCGTGCGCCTCGGTCGCCGCCGTGAGCAGCGCGTCCACCGCACCGGGCGGCAGTACGTCGTCGCTGTCCAGGAACATCACGTACGGCGCCGTCACCGCGTCGATCCCGGCGTTGCGCGGGCTGCCGCAGCCGCCGCTGTTCACCTCCCGGCGCACCACCCGCAGCCGCGGCTCCCGGCCGGCCAGCCGGGCGAGCAGCCCGGCGCTGCCGTCGGTGGAGCCGTCGTCCACGGCGACGACCTCGGCGACGGCGGGACCCTGGGCCAGGGCCGAGCGCACGGCCTCGGCCACATGGGCGCGGTCGTCGTAGCCGATGACGACGACGGCGGCCTGGGGTGCCGGGTGCGGGTCTCGCGGTTCCTGAGGCATGGGGTCCACGGCCGGGCGTGCGGGAATGCCCCCCATTATCCCGTTACGAGGCGCTGAACGCCCGCTCGGGAAGGCGGCCGGAACCGGGCCGGGGCTCCGCCGGCAGCACGGACTCCCCGGCCGGTGGCCGCGCGTCCCGCCACAACCGCACGAAGGACAGCACGGCGGCGACGGCCAGCAGCCCGTTGCGGGCCAGCATCAGCAGACACCCGGCCCAGGTGCCGTCGATCACCTCGCGGTAGTACATGGGGAACACGACGGTGCTCAGCGCGGACGCCGCAAGGATCAGCACCGCCACCGGGCGCTGCCCGGTGCGGCGCGAGGTCAGGCACACGGCGGCGAGCCCGATCAGCCAGATCATGTACTGCGGGCTGATGACCCGGCTGGTGACCGTGAACAGCAGCACCGCGCTCAGCGCCGCGTCGTACGGCGTGGCCTCGCTCCAGTGCCGCGCCCGCAGCCGCCACAGCAGCAGCAGGGCGAACGCGAGCGCGGTGAGCGCGAGCGAGGCCGTGGCGACGGCGTGCACGTGCGGACCGACGAGTTCGATGGCGCCGTACTGGTAGCGGCTGCGGCCCGGCCAGCCGGCGTGCCGGGCCAGGTTCAGCGCCGTGCCGCCGAGCGACTCGATCTGCACGCCCCGGCCGCTCTGCTCCCGCAGGAAGGACAGCGGATGGGCGAGGAAGGCCGCCAGCAGCCCGAAGCACACGGCCCCGGTCGCCGCCGCCCACGTCCACGTCGTACGGGTGCGCCGCCCACGGGGCGTGCCCAGCAGCACCAGCGCCGGCCACACCTTCACCAGCGCGCCCACGGCCCCGAACACCCCTCCCGCGCGCGGGGAGCGTGCCGACGCCAGCAGGGACAGCACGGCCAGGGCGGTGACCGCGGCGTCGTACCGGGCGAGCGGCAGGTGCAGCAGCAGCGGCAGGCCGCCGGTCCACACGGCCGCGCCGAGCAGGCTGCGCCCGGGCCGGGTGCCCGCGCGGACCAGCGCCGCCGCGGTCACCGCGTCCACGGCCAGCGTCAGCAGCACGAACGCCTGGAAGTACGTCAGCCCCGGCAGCAGACCCGGTGCCAGCAGCACCGCACCCGCACCGGGCGGGTACTGCCACAGCGTGTCGTGCACGGGGAAGGAGCCGTGCGCGAGGACGCCGTACCAGTGGTGGTACAGCCGCCACACCTCCCTGGCCACCGAGCCACCGCCCAGCAGCGGGGAGGTGCTGTGCGTGAGCAGCCACAGCATGAGGGCACGGGTGGCGAGCCACAGGACGGTGAGGGCGAGGACCGGGCCGGGGGTGACACGGAGACGGTTCATCACATGGGAGCCTAAGCCGAGCGGATGGGGTATCCATGCCGATACGCCGTCAATGACCTAGAAAGGTTGGCTAATCGCAAAAGATCGGGCCATGGTGAACGTCGGGCTTCCTGTGCAACCGCAGTCACGTCGGGCGGCTGGAGCGGCCGGCGCCGCGCCGGCCGGTGCGAGGGGCCACGCACCCCGCGGGGTGTCCGGGTGTTCCCGGGAGCGGCTGGGCCGCGCCGCCGCGGTGGGCGTGCCCGCGCTGGTGATGGCGGTGCTCGGACTGTGGGGGCTCGACCGGGGCGGCATGTGGCGCGACGAGGCCGTCAGCTTCCAGGTCGGGCGCCGCACGGTACCGCAGATCTGGCGGCTGCTGCACGGCGTGGACGCGGTGCACGGCCTGTACTACCTGTGCGTGCACACGGTCCTCGCCGTGCACCCCGGCGAGGTCGTCCTGCGGCTGCCGTCGGTGTGCGCGGCGGCCGTCACGGCGGGCCTGGTGGCCGCGCTCGGCTGCCGGCTGGCCCGGCCGCGGGTCGGTCTGTGGGCCGGCCTGCTCTACGCGGTCTCCCCGATGGCCGGCCACTACGCCCAGGAGGGCCGCTCCTACGCGCTCGTCGCGGCCGGGGCCACCTGCGCGACGCTGCTGTTCGTCCGGGCCGTGCAGGGCGGCTCGTGGTGGCCGTACGGCGTCGTCCTCGGACTGACCTGCTGGCTGCACGAGTTCGCGGTCCTGCTGACACTCGCGCACGCGGTGTCGCTGGCGCTCGCCCGGGCCGGAGCGCGGACGTGGCGGCGGTTCGGGGGCGCGGCCGGTGCGGTGGGCCTCGCGCTGCTGCCGATGGTGGTGGTGTCGCGGGGGCAGGCGGCGCAGCTGGCGTGGCTGCGGCCGCCCACGGCGGAAACGGCGGGAGGGCTGCTGCGCGGGTTCCTCGGGCCGGCCGACGAGGTGTACTGGGTGTGTCTCGGGCTGGCCCTGCTCGGACTGGCCGGGCTGGCGGGGCGGCGGGGCGAACTGACGTGCGCGGGCGTGGGGTTGCCGGTGGCGGTGGTGCCGCCGGCCCTGCTGATGCTGGCCTCGCAGGTCTCACCGCTGTACGTCGACCGGTACGTGCTGTACGCGCTGTCGGGGGCGCCGCTGGTGGTGGCTGCCGGGGCCGAGCGGCTGGCGGGTGCGCTGGAACGCCCGCGGCCGGGCCGGCGCGGGGCTGCCCTGCCCGGGGTCCCGGCCGCGCGGCCCCGGCTGCTCACCCTCGCCGGTTTCCTGGCCGTCGGCCTCTCCCTGCTCCACCAGTTCCCCCTCCTCCAACAGGACCGTGATCCCGCTCGCCGGCCCGACGACCTCGCCGCCGTCTCCCGGGTGGCCGCGCGGGAGGTGGGCCCCGGCGAGCCGGTGCTGTTCCTGCCGGCGCAGACGCGGAACGCGGCGCTCACCTATCCCCGGGCGTTCCGGGGGACGCGTGACCTGGCACTCGTGGCGGGGGCCGCCGGGTCCGGCACCCTGTACGGGCGGGAGGCCGGGCCCGGTGAGCTGCGCCGCAGACTGGCGCGGCTGGACCGGGTGTGGGTGGTGGCCGACCGGCGGCTGCTCGCCGGCCGCTGGATCCCGCGCGACCCCACGGAGCGGACCAAACTGACCGTGCTGTGGCAGGAGTTCACCGGAAACCGGGAGTCCGTACGGGGCCTGCTGACCGTCCGGCTCTACGTCCGCCCGACCGGCGCGCGCCCCGAGAGCCGGGCCGGTGCGGGCTTTGGGCGCCGGGCCGGTGCGAGTTCTGAGGCTGCGGCCGGTGCCGGTTCCGGAACTCCGGCCGGCGCGCGCCCCGGGACTGCGCTCGGCGTGCGGCCCCGGAGCCGGGCCGGCGCGGGTTTTCGGGCTGCGGCCGGTGCGGGTTCCAGGACTCCGGCCGACGCGTCCCTCGGGAGCCCGACCGGCGCGCGCCCTGGAACCCTGGCTGGCGCGCGCCCCGCCACCCCGGTTGGCGCGGGCCCCGGGACGGCGCCCGGTGCGCGCTCCGGGGCTGCGCTCGGCATGCCCCCCGGGGGCCTGGCCGGCGTGCGTCCCGGGCTTGTGTTCGGCGTGCGCGCCGTCACCCGTGCTGGCGTGCGCTGCGGCGCCTAGGCTGGCGCGGGTTCTGGGACCCTGGCTGGCGCGGGCCCCGGGACTGGGCTCAGTGCGCGCTCCGGGGCTGTGCTCGGCGTGCGCCCCGCTAACCCGGCTGGTGCGGACCCCGCGGGACGGCGCTCGGTGTGCGCTCGCGGGGCTCCGCTCGGCGTGCCCCTAGGGGCCTGGGCTGGCTCGGGCTCTGGGACCCTGGCCGGCGCGCGCCCCGCCACCCCGGTTGGCGCGGGCCCCGGGACGGCGCCCGGTGCGCGCTCCGGGGTGGCGGGGC
>NZ_JBEXRO010000039.1:0-42481 GCF_040613095.1 Streptomyces sp. NPDC006309
TCCAGCACCGCCAGCTGATCGAAGAACACCTTCGACAACTCCCGCGCATCCCGAGGAGCCACAGCCGTGGGATCCGCGACCTCCGGCAGCCCGACGGCCGTCTTCCCGTCCTGGGCCACGGTGAGCGTCGTCATGGTGTTCCCCTCCCGAATCGTTCCATAGGTGCTGGTCACCGGTCGACGAAGCCGCGTCTACCCGGTCGCTCGGCATACACACCTGTTTTTTTTGCGCGATGCCGGCGGACCGTCCGCCGCGCGCGTCGCGTGCGGGGCGGCGCCGGGCGCGGGACCATGGCCGTCCGGCCGTGGATCTCCCGGGCGGGACGAGACGGAGGAGGGTGCCGTGTGCCGCCTTTTCGGGCTGAGCAGTTCCCCCGCGCGCACGAACGCCACGTTCTGGCTGCTGGACGCGCCGGACAGCCTCGACGCGCAGAGCCACCGGGAACCCGACGGCACCGGTCTCGGCTACTTCGCCGGGGACGGCACGCCGAAGGTGCACAAGGCACCGATCGCCGCCTACGAGGACCGGGTCTTCGCCCAGGAGGCCCGGGAGGTGGAGTCGGCCACCTTCCTCGCCCACATCCGTTTCGCCTCGACCGGGGGCCTGGACGTGCGCAACACCCACCCCTTCGCACAGGACGGGCGGCTGTTCGCGCACAACGGCGTGATCGAGGGCCTCGAGGAACTCGACCGGCACCTGGGCGAGGACCGTTCCCTGGTGCACGGCGACACCGACTCCGAGCGCTTCTTCGCGCTGGTGACCCGGGAGACCGCGGCGCACGGGGGTGACGTGTCCGCCGGCATCGTCTCCGCGGCGCGCTGGGCGGCCGGGCACCTCCCCCTGTACGCCCTCAACATCATCGTCGTCACCGCTGAGGAGCTGTGGGCCCTGCGCTATCCGGCCACCCACGAGCTGTACGTCCTCCCACGTGCGGCCGGCGGGCGTCACGGGTCGCGGCATCTCGACCACTCCGGCCGCCACGGCCGGCTGCGCGTGCACTCGGCGGCCCTGAGCGACCGGCCCTCCGTCGTCGTGGCGAGCGAGCCCATGGACGAGAACCCGCACTGGCGGCTCATGGACCCCGGCGAGCTGCTGCACGTCGACGGGCAGGGGCGGATCACGTCCCGGACCGCGCTGTCCGACCCACCGGCCCGTCCCCTCACTCTCGCCGACCTGCGGCCCGCCGCCGCCGCCTCGCAGCGGTCGAAGTAGCGCCGCCCCCCACCGCCGGGGGCGGCGGCCAGGTGTCAGGTGTCGTACCGGGACGCGGGGGCATCGGCGATGTATGGGGACACACTCGTGGGCAGTGCATGGACGGTTCGGGGCCCGGCGCGCGGCCGACAGTACGGCGATGGCCATGGCGGGCCGGGCAGGCTTCGCCGCCCGTGGGCTCATCTACGTTCTGGTGGGCGTCATCTCGCTCCAGATCGCCTTCGGCGGTGGGGGCGGCGGGAAACAGGCCGACCGCGGGGGTGCCCTCACGGAGCTGGCGGGCAAGCCGCTCGGTTCGGCGATGCTGTGGATCGTGGGCATCGCGCTCGCCGGCATGGCGCTGTGGCGGCTGTCCGAGGCGGTGGTCGGCGCGGCGGGTCCGGACGGGACGAAGCTGACCAAGCGGGCGGCGTCCGCGGGCCGGTTCGTCTTCTACGCCTTCGTGTCCTACTCCGTGCTGTCCTACGCGGCGGGCGACAAGGGCAGCGGCAGCGGCTCCTCCGACCAGCACACCGACGACGTCACCGCGATGGTGCTGAAGTGGCCGGCCGGTGAGTGGCTCGTCGGGATCGCGGGCGTCGGCGTGGTGATCGCCGGGCTGTGGATCGCCGTCCAGGCCGTGCGGAAGAAGTTCCGCAAGCGGCTGCGGACCGGCGAGATGTCGCAGCGGACCGAGCGGGTGACCGACGTCCTGGGGGTCACGGGCGGCGCGGCACGCGGCATCGTCTTCGCCGTCGCCGGGGTGTTCGCGATCGTCGCGGCCGTCCAGCACCAGCCCGGCAGGGCCAAGGGCATGGACGACACCCTGCGCTCGTTCCGGGATCTGCCGGCCGGGCCGTGGCTCCTCGCCCTGATCGCGCTCGGCCTGGCCGCCTTCGGCGTCTTCTCCTGGTTCGTGGCCCGCTGGCGCAGGATCTGACCCCGCCGGGCCCTGCCCGGCCGAACATCTCCGCCGGCCCGGAACAGACCCACGACGACCGCGACGCGTCCTTGCGTGCCGCTCAGCCGTCGGAGTCGGGTTTGTTCCGGGCCGCCGCGTACGCCTGGGACGGCGTCATGGAGACGCCGTGCAGGGTGACCGTCCTGTAGGGGCTGACCTTGGCGCAGGTCTTGGCCTGGTCGGCGGTGGAGGCGTGGGCGTGGGAGACGGCGGCGCCGGTGTCGGCGGGCGCGGAGGAGCCGCCGGGGTAGTCCTTGCCGCTGGTCCAGTCGGCGCCCACGACCAGGGTCAGGCCGCTGCCCGTGCCCTGCTTGAGGTGGGAGGCGGGCAGGCCGAGTGCCTTGGCGACGGTCTGCGCGGCCGCCTTCCGGCCGGTGCCGTAGGTGAGGGTGGTGCTGGTGGCGGGGGTCGGGGCGTTGCCCGTGGTCGTACCGGTGCCGAAGCCCTGCTCGGTGAGGGCGTCCGCCACGGCGGAGGCGCGGCCGGTGACGCGGGTGCCGTTCTCCACCGTCACGGCGATGTCGGACGCGGGTACGGCGGAGGCCGTGGCTGTGGCTGTGGCTGTGGCGGTCGCGGGGGCCACCGCGGACTTGCCGCCGGAGCCGGTGCTGAGGGACTGGTCATGGGCGATGCTGGCGAACAGGGATTTCGCGCCCGGGCCGACCACCACCCGGTTGTCGTCGTCCGGGTCGGGTGCCGTCTGCATCGTGGCGAAGGTGATCCGCTTGGCCGGGACCTTGTTGACGTCGCCCGCGAGCGCGATCAGCCTCTTCACGGAGCCCAGGCCGTCGTCCACGGTCAGCGCCTTGGTGGCGGCGTCGGCGAGCCCGTACACCGCGCTGGGGTCGGTGAGGGTGCCCGCGCTCTTGAACTTGCGGATCATCGCGCTGAGGAAGATGTGCTGGGAGATCGTACGGCCCAGGTCACTGCCGTCCCCGAAGCCGTGCCGGGAGCGGACGAATTCCAGGGCCGCGACACCCTTGAGGGTGTGCGTGCCCTTGGAGAGCTTCAGGTGGGAGTACGTGTCGTAGACGTCGGCGTTGACGCAGACGGAGACACCGCCGACCGCGTCGGACATCTTCACCACGCCGGAGAAGTCGAGCTTGACGAAGTGGTCGACGGGGATGCCGGTGAGCCGGTGGACGGTGGCCACCTGACAGGCGGGGCCGTACTGGAGCGCGCTGTTGACCTGCCCGTAGTACCCGGACGTGGATTTGCCGGTCTCGCTGTCCTTGCAGGCCGGGACCCTGGTGATGGTGTCCCGGGGGATGCTCATCACGGTGGCGTTGGAGCGGTCGGCCGATATGTGCAGCACCATCTCCACGTCGGCGTTGCTGCCGGTCTGCACTCCCGTTCGGGAGCAGCCGCCGCCCAGGGAGCAGTCGGTCTTGCTGGTCCGGCCGTCGGAGCCCATGACGAGGATGTTGATGGGCGTCCGGCCGAAGGCGTCGGCCTGCTCGGCGCCGCCCTTGCCGTCCAGGGCGATGCTGTGGATGTTGCCGTTCAGGTGCTGGTAGAACCACCAGCCGGCACCGGCGGTGATCAGGATGAGGGTGGACAGGCAGACCCCGAGGATCTTCAGGGCCCGTCGGCCGCGGCGCACCGGGCGGACGCGGCGGGAGCGCGTACCCTCGCGCGGGCCGGAGGCGGCCGCCCGGACCGCGGCCCGGCCGCCCGGCGCGTCGGGTCCGGCCGTGCGCTGCCCGGGCACCCCGTCGCCGCGGCGGCGCGTGGCCTGGCCGGCCGGCCCGTCCCACGGGTCGCTCATTTCCCACTCCCCTGAACGGTCGGGCCTGTCGCGGGCCGGTCCGTCCTGGGGACGGCCGGGCGTACGCGGCGGTGTACGGGCAGGCGAGAGGTGCTGTGCCCTCTCGATTGCGTAGTTGCGCAATCTAACAAAGCCGTGGCCGGAACCGCACAGATCCACACGCGATTCACAGGTGAGGCATCTCATGGCACCGCCCCATCCGGCGAGGGGCGGGATGCTCAGCCGCCGGTGCGGCGCAGGCGGGACACCGGGGCGGAGGCGGGCCGCGAGCGTGCGGTCAGCTGGCCCAGCATGACCCGGACGAGGGTCACCACGTCCGGATCGTCTATGTAGTAGACCTGCCGCCGGCCGTCGCGGCGTGCGCGGACCAGTCCGGCGAGCTTCAGCTTCGCCAGGTGCTGGCTGACGGCGGGCAGCGCTCCGCCCACCCGGCGGGCGAGACGCGTGACGTCGCTCTCGCCCTGCGACAGGGCCCACATCAGGTGCAGCCGGGACGGGGAGGCGAGGAGTCCGAACGCGGCGGCGGCCTCGGCGAGCACGTCCGCGGGCGGATCGTCGTGTCCCCCGGCCCGCTCCGTCACAGCCCGCTCCGTCCCGCATCCGTCACAGCCGACGTCCGCCCGCACACCCAGTGTAGGCGGCACAACGCGCCCGACCCGAAGGGACGCGGGAAACCGCGCGACCAGCCCCCGACAACCCGAGCCCGGCACCTCGCCGCACTCGGCACACGACGCCCCGCCCCGTCCGCAGGCCGGCGCGGCGCCGTCGGCCCCGCGCGCACCCGGGCCGGGATCGGCGCTCGCTCACGCGGCCGGCGCCGGACTCCCCCTCCGCCGCAGAGCGGCCTCGCCGGCCTGGGCGGCCCCGCCGGTCAGCCGGGGAAAGGAACGGGCGGCGGTGAGGAACGCGAGCGTCGTCAGCACGAACGGCCAGGTGAACACGTGACCGCCGGACGGGGCGAGGAGATGGGCGACGGCCGGCGTCAGGGCGGTCGCCGTGGCCGCGCCCAGCAGCGCGTACGGCAGCGTGGCCGGGGCCGCGGCCAGGAACACGCCGCACAGGGCGAGGGCCACCAGTACCGCGTTGTAGCCCATCGTGCCGTCGGCGATCCGGGGTGCCGGTGCCCCGAGCGCCCAGGCCGTCAGGATGCCCGTCGCGCTGCCCGCGCAGGCCACCAGCCCCAGCAGCCGGCTCGCCAGGAAGAGACCGGCCAGGAGCAGCGCTCCGACGTACCACTCGTCGAGGAGGAAGACCTGGGACAGGTTGCGGAAGAACCCCCGCCACAGGTCGCCCGGGCGCAGCGCGGTCGGCCCGGAGGCGGCGCGCGGCAGCGCGGCGAGGCTGTCGCCGTGCGGCCAGATCCGCCGGAAGGCCGGCGCGGCGACGGTCACCGCATTCGCCAGCAGGCAGTACGGCAGGGTCAGCGACGGCAGGTGCCCGACGCGCAGCAGCCGCACGACGGCCGCGGTGACGACGGTGACGACGGCGCAGCCCGCGGCGGCGAGCAGCACCGAGGACAGCCGGCCTGGTTCGAGCAGCACCGCGAAACACAGCGCGACCAGACAGGAGTTGAAGCCCTCCAGACCCGTCTCCACCCGGTCGCGGGCCACTTGGAGCAGGCGTGCGGTGCCGGTACCGAGGGCGGCGCCGCCCAGCGCGTAGGCGCCGTACCGCCAGTCCGCCGCGCCCAGGGCGAGACAGACGACGGCGCCCGTGCGCGCGTCGGCCAGGAACAGCACCTGCGCCGGGCCGCGCAGCAGCGACCGCCACATGCCCGCACCGTGCTTCCGACCCCACCATCGGACAACGTCAGACCGCCGCACGCCCCACCCTCTCTTTCCGCTGTGCGGCAGCCATATTCCGTCATGCGGTACTGGCTGTCGAGAGGGCACCGGAGGCAGTCGTCGGGGCGGCAGCGGTCACCTGGTGGTGTTCCGGCGGCGTACGGCCGCCAGCACCAGGCCGCCGAGGGCGGTCGCACCCACCGCGGCGGTGACCAGCGGCGGCATGCCGTCACTGCCCGTCGCCGCGAGGGTGCCGCCGGTCCCCGCACCCGTACCGGCGGTCGTCGACGCCGATCCGTAGCTGCCCGAGGTACCGGACGTGCCGGTGGTGCCGGTCGACCAGCCGTGCGGGTCGTTGCCCTGGCCCCCCGTGCCGGTGCCGCCGCTGCCCGCGTCCCCGCCGGACGCGGTGCCGCCGGACGTCGTGCCGCCGGACGCGGTGGCACCGGTCGTGGTGCCGCCGGAGGTGCTCGTGCCCGGCTCACCGCCGCCGGGTACGTCGACGGCGAGGAGTGCGGTGTCGTTCGCGGGGTTCTTGTCGAACGCCGGGTGGATGCCGTACACCGAGCTTGCCGTCACCTCCCCCTGGGTGTCCCGTGCCGTCTTCCCGATCTCCAGCACGAAGGTGTAGTCGAGGGGCCGGCCGACGTCGATGGTGTGGCCGGCGGGCCGGCACACGTAGCGCGGGCGGCCCGGCTCCGAGGGACCGGTCGGGCCGTCGATCCCGAACGGCGCGCAGTCCCCGGGCAGTTCCCTGGCGACGGTGCCCGGCGGGATCCGCACCATCAGGGCCGGCTGGTCGTCGCTGTCCTGGTTCTGGATCCAGCCGGGGCCGTTGTTGCGCAGGGTCGCGGTGACGGTGACGCGGCTGCCTCGAGCGCCCGTCACGCGCTCTCCCCGCGCCGCCAGGTCGGCCGTGTTGTCCGCGGTCAGGGTCAGCCGCCGGTAGCTGTCGCCGAAGCCCTCGCCCGGGGCCTCGCCGGTGGGGCCGGTGCCGTACTCGACGGCTTCCATCAGGGCCTCGGGCAGGGCCTTGAAGCGCACGGGCGTGGTGAGGGTGGCACCGGGCTGGACGACCGCGTCCAGTTCGCACAGGGCCTGCCGGACGTGGTCGGTGACGGTCGAGTACGTACAGCCGTCGGTGTGCTGGGGGAAGTCGAGGCCGCGGGTGAGCCGGATCCGGAAGGTGACACCGTCCGCGGGGGCCGTGCCCTTGTTGGTGACGGTGACGCTCCGGTCGTAGACCTCGCCGGGCTCGGGAGATGCGGCCGGCAAGGTGGAGACCACCAGGTCGGGGGCGAGGTCGTCGGCGTGCGCCAAGGGCGCGGCGAGGGCGGGGACGCCGATGGCGATCGCGGCGGTCATCGCCGCTGCCGCGGGGCGCAGGGGTGAGCGCACGGTGGGGCCTCTCGTCAGGACGGGAAAAGGCGGTGCCCGGGCCGCGTGGGCCCGGTCGTCGTGTGCTGGACACATCAGAGACTCCCGAGGTTGTAGGGGACTCGGCACCTCGGCGCCGGACGGCCGGGGGGCCGGCCCGCATCCTCTGTGCGATCCGGGGCAGCCTCGGGAGAGAAAAGCTTTGGGCACGGATCGGCGAGCGTGGACGAGGAACACGTGGCAGACACGAACGAAGAGACGGAAGCGGACCGGTTGTCGGTCGATCGGGCCGCCGTTGACGGTGTCACCGTGGTCACGGTGCGCGGCGAGGTCGACCATCACACCTCAGGCGTGCTCCGCCGGGCCCTGACGCCCGAGGACCCCGCTGAGCCGGCGCGTACCGTCGCGGACTTCAGCGGCGTGGCGTTCATGGACTCCAGTGGCATCAACGTCCTCATCGGCGCCCACCAGGCCCATGAACCGGTCGGCTGGCTGCGCCTGGCCGGCGTCCGCAGCACCGTCCTGCGCACCCTGGAGATCGTGGGCCTGACCACTCTCATCCCCTGCTACCCGAGCGTCAGCGACGCCCTACAAGACTGAACGACGCCGGGACGGGCGGGGCGCCGGCCGGGCCGGAGGCGGTCGCCCGCGGCCCGCTCGACTCCACTCGCGCGGAAGCCGGTCGGGACGGGAGTCAGTACAGCACCCGCAGGTCCGCAGGGCGGACCCGCAGCGTCACCGGGAGGACGGCCTCCACCTCGCCGTCGGCGCCGTAGGGGACGGGCCGGTCGGCCTCGATGCGCAATTCCCGGCCGCGCAGGACGCGCACTTCGGGGCGGTGCACGTGGGCGCCCGTCCTGAGTTCGTTCATGAGCGTGAAGAAGAGCCGGCGCGGCGCGTCGCGGATCATGACGATGTCGAGCAGCCCGTCGTCGACCCGTGCGTCCGGCGCGATGAGCCGGCCGGAGCCGTAGTAGGGGGAGTTGGCGGCGACGACGGTGTAACCGCGGTGGATGTGCTCGGTGCCGTCCACGGTGACGCGGAAGCCGGCCGGCCGCCAGGTGGTGACGGCGCGCAGGCCTCCGGCGTAGTAGGAGGCGGCGCCGCGCAGCAGCCGGGCGTTGTTGGCGTGCCGGTTGGCCTCGGCGTCGACCCCGGCGTACACGCTGCCCAGGACGACGGTGCGCTGGTGGACGGCCGATTCCACCTCGATGGTGTCGACGGGCCGGGGTTCGGCGTGCAGCAGGATGCCGGCGAGTGCGGCCGGGTCGGCGGGCAGGCGCAACGCGCGGGCGAAGTCGTTGCCGCGTCCGGCGGGGACGAGCCCCAGTACGGTGCCGGTGCCGCTGAGCGCGCCGCCGATGCCGCCGGCGATGCCGTCACCGCCGACGGCGAGGACGACGCGGCCCCGCTCACCGGCGGTGCGGGCGATGTCCTGGGCGTGGGCGAGGCTGTGGCTGTACTCGGTGTCCAGGCCGGCGCCGGCCTCGCGGAGCAGCCGGGCCAGGTGGAGCAGGGTCGCCGCCCCGGTGGAGCCGCCGGCGGTGGGATTGACGACGGCGGTGAACTGTCGCATCGGTGTGCCTTTCGAGGCAGGCGGTCGGATCGGTGGGGTCAGTCGGTGGGCAGCAGGACACCCGGGTTGAGGACCCCGTCGGGGTCGAGGCGGTGTTTGACGGCGCGCAGGGCCGAGACGCCGAGGGGGCCCGCCTCGCGGACGTACCAGTCGCGGTGGTCGGTGCCGACCCCGTGGTGGTGGGAGATGGTGCCCCCGGCGGCGAGTACGGCCTCGTTGGCGGCGTGCTTGGCGGGCGACCAGTGCGCCACCGGGTCCTCGCCCTGGGCGCTGACGACGGTGAAGTACAGCGAGGCGCCGTTCTCGTACACGTGGGAGATGTGGCACATCACCAGGGGCGGGGTGCCCGCCTGGGTGAGGGTGTCGGTGAGGGCGGTGCGGACGGCCGTGTACAGGCCGGGGATCCGGGACCAGAACGCCGCGGTCTCCAGCGTCTCGGCGAAGGCGCCGGCGTCGAGCAGGGCGTCGCGCAGGTAGGGCGCGGAGTAGCGGCCGTGCGCCCAGCGGTCGCCGGGTTCGGTGCCGGCGGGGGAGCCGCCGCAGTCCGTCAGGACGGCCGCCGCCCGCTCCCGGCGCCACGCGGTGTCCTCGGCCGTCCCCTCGTAGCCGGTGATCGCGAGGCATCCGGCGTCGCTGTGTCCCGGGCCGGCGCCGATCGCGTCGGGCTGGGCGAGCCCGATGAGCGTCTCGGTCTCGTCGGACAGGCGGAGCACGGTCGGGCGGGGGCCGTCCTGGGCGAGCCGGCGCAGCGCCGTGGCACCCTCCTGGAACGAGCGGAAGCGCCAACCCTCGTACACCCGGGTCTGCGGCAGCGGGCGGATCCGTACGGTGACGGAGGTGATGACGCCGAAGGCGCCCTCGGAGCCGAGGATCAGCTGGCGCAGGTCGGGTCCGGCGGCGGAGCGGGGGGCGCGGCCGGTCTCGATGGTGCCCTCGGGGGTGGCCAGGGTCAGGCCGAGGACCATCTCGTCGAAGCGGCCGTAGCCGGCGGAGGCCTGGCCGCTGGAGCGGGCGGCGGCGAAACCGCCGATGGTGGCCCATTCGAAGGACTGCGGGAAGTGGCCGAGGGTGAAGCCCTGTCCGGCGAGGAGCGCCTCTGCCTCGGGGCCGCGCAGGCCGGGCTGGAGGACGGCGGTGCGCGAGACGGGGTCCAGGTCGAGCAGGCGGTTCAGGCGGCGCAGGTCCAGGGCGACGAACGCGCTGCGCTGGGGGGCGAGTCCGCCGACGACCGAGGTGCCGCCGCCGAAGGGGACGACGGCCAGGCCGTGCGCGGCGCAGGTGCGCAGCACGGCGAGGACCTCGTCGTGGCTGCCCGGCAGGACGACGGCCTGCGGGATGTCGGAGAGGTCGCCGGCGCGGACGCGCAGCAGGTCGGGGGTGGACTTGCCGCGGGTGTGGCGGACGCGGGTCTCCGCATCGGTGCGGACGTGTTCCTCGCCGCCGGCAGCGCGGGCGAGCGCCCGCAGCGCGGCGGGGGCGGCCGTGGGGGCGGGCGGACGGACGTCCGCGAGGGCGGGGGCGGGTGTGGTGCGGGGTGTGACGCCGAGCAGGTCGCGCAGCAGGCCGGTCACCGTCTCGGGCAGCGGTGCCGCCTTGGCCGGATCGCCCCAGCCGTTCCACAGCATGTCCATTGATCGGTCGTCCTCACGGGTCGGTGTGCTCGGTTCGCGCGGCTCGGCCGCCGTCCCGGGGCACGGACCGCCTCCGTCCGACCCCCGGGGCGTTACACTGTGACACATGACGCCTATTCGTCACAACGGTTCGGACAGCGATCACGTCCTCGATGCGGTACGCGACTGTGTGCTGGCCGTCGGGGTACGGCGCACCACCCTCGCCGACGTCGCCCGGCGCGCCGGCGTCTCCCGGATGACTCTCTACCGGCGCTGGCCCGACCTGCGGAGCCTGGTGGGTGACCTGATGACCCGCGAGTGGATCGACGTGGCCGGCCGGGCGATGCCGGAGCCCTCCCCCGGCACCGCCACCCGCACCCGGATCGTGGACGGACTGGTGAGGGGGGTCGAGGCTTTCCGGGCGCACCCCCTCTTCCGGAAGATCATCGACGTCGACCCCGAACTGCTCCTCCCCTACGTGCTCGACCGGCGCGGCGCCAGCCAGGAAGCACTGCTCGCGCTGCTGGCCGACGCCCTGCGCGAGGGGCAGGCGGACGGGTCCGTCCGGCCCGGCCACACCGAACGGCAGGCCCGCGCCCTGCTGCTGACCGTGCAGTCCTTCACCCTGTCCCTGCGCACGATGACCGACGAGGACGACCCGGAGCTGGACTCCGCCGCGTTCCTCGGTGAACTGCGCACCCTCCTGGAGAGGACCCTGACGCCATGAGCCACACCGAGGCCGCGCCCGGCTCGTCCCTGAGTGCACACCGGCGCGGCCGGGAACTGGCCGAGGCCGCGGACGGCCGGACGGCCGACGTCCTGGTCGTCGGGCTGGGCGCCACCGGGGCCGGAGCCGCCCTGGACGCGGCGGCCCGCGGACTGGACGTCGTCGCGGTCGACGCCCACGACCTGGCCTTCGGCACCTCCCGCTGGAGTTCCAAGCTCATCCACGGCGGGCTGCGCTACCTCGCCTCCGCCCAGTTCGACGTAGCGCACGAGAGCGCGGTCGAACGCGGCATCCTGATGACCCGCACCGCCCCGCACCTGGTGGCCGCCCAGCCGTTCGTGCTGCCGCTCACCCCACTGGTGTCCAGGGCCCAGGCCTCGCTGGCGTGGGCCGGGTTCCGCGCCGGGGACGTGCTGCGGCTGGCCGCCCGGACCCCACGCCAGGTGCTGCCCGCGCCCCGCCGGCTGTCGGGGACGGAGGCCCGGCACCTGGCGCCCTCGGTCCGCGCGGCCGGACTGCGCGGCGGACTGCTGTCCTGGGACGGCAGGGTGACCGACGACGCCCGCCTGGTGACCGCCCTGGCCCGCACGGCCGCCGCGCACGGCGCCCGGGTGCTGACCCGGGTGCGGGCGCTGGAGCTGACCGGCACGGGCGCCCGGATCCGGGACGAACGCACCGGTGAGGAGGGCGAGATCAGGGCCCGCGCCGTGATCAACGCCACCGGGGTGTGGGCGGGCACCCTCGCCGACGGCATCCGCGTACGGCCGTCCCGCGGCACCCACCTGGTCCTGCGCTCGCAGCGGCTCGGCGCCCTCCCGGCCGGCCTGCACGTCCCGGTCCCCGGGGAGACCAACCGCTTCGTGCTGGTCCTGCCCCAGGGCGACGGCCGGGTCTACGTCGGCCTCACCGACGAGCCGGTCCAGGGCGGCATCCCGGACGTGCCGGAGGTCCCCGAGACCGACATCGGCTTCCTCCTGGACGTGCTCGGCTCCGTCCTGGACACCCCCGTGGCCCGGGACGAGGTCGTCGGCGCGTTCGCCGGACTGCGCCCGCTGCTGGACACCTCCAAATCCGGCGGCCGGGACGGCGCACCGGCCCGCACCTCCGACATCTCGCGCCGGCATGCCGTACTGACCTCGGCCGACGGTGTCACCACGGTGGTCGGCGGCAAGCTCACCACCTACCGGCGGATGGCGCAGGACGCGGTGGACGCCGCGGTGGCGGCGCGCGGGCTGCGTACGGGCCCCTCCCCCACCGCCGGGCTGCCGCTGGTCGGCGCCGCCGCCCCCGGCCGGCTGCGGGCCCTGTCCGCGCCCCCGGACCTGGTACGCCGCTACGGCACCGAGGCCGCGGCCGTGCACGCCCTCGCCGTGCGGGACCCCGGCCTGGCCGAGCCGGTCCTGCCCGGCCATCCCGTGACCCGGGCGGAGCTGCGCTGGGCGGTCGAGCACGAGGGGGCCCTCGACGAGTCGGACCTGCTGGACCGCCGCACCCGCATCGGCCTGGTCCCCGCGGACCGCGCCGACGCGCTCCCCGTGGCACGGGAGATCCTGGAACGGACGGCGACCACGCGCCCCTGACCCGGCGGGCCCGGCACCCGGCCCGGTACGGCCGGGGCTGTCAGAGCAGGCGCCGGATGTCGCCCCGGACCCGGTAGAAGCCGCCCGCCGCGGGGTGCAGGGCGTCGACGACGTACCGCGCGCCGGGCTCCCGTATCGCGCGGGGGAACTGGACGTTCCAGGAGGAGTCGTAGCCGTCGGAGAGCACGTGGACCCGGACCCGGCCGGCCTCCCGCACGCACTCGACCACCACCGCACCGGCCGGCGCCTGGGCGACCGTGGCCACCGCGCTCACGGCCGTGGCCGGCGCGTACGTCGGCAGGGCGGCGGCGAGCTTGACGTCCCGGACCACCGGCACCGTGCCCTGCTGGGCCGCGGAGACCGCCGCCTCGCTCGCGTCCACGCAGACTAGCGACCCGTCCGTGGTCACCAGGTACAACCGCTCGTCGTGGTACTGCATCGACAGCGCCGAACCGCTGCCCGTGCCCAGCTTCCACAGGCGCCTGCCGTCCTGGTCGAAGCAGTACACGGACGACGCGGCGTCACCGGCGAAGACGAACCGGCCGCCGGGCGAGGTGGCGCACGAGTACACGCTGCCGTCGCACGCGTACGTCGCCTCGATGGCGCCGGTCTCCTTGGACAGCCGCTGGACCACCCGGTGCGCGGTGCCCGCGTACACGGCGTGCTCCTCCTGCCAGCCGAAGAGCACGCCGCCCCGGGTGGGGGTGTGCCACAGTTCCCCGCCGCCGTCGGGCGCGTAGGCGGTGACGCCCCGCTGGTGGCCGTGGTAGACGGCCCGGTCGTCGGCCCGGACCATCCACGCGTGCTCGCCCTGGCTGCGGCGGGACCACTGGTGTTCGTCCTCGTGGTCGATGACCGTCAGTCTGCCCGCGCGGTCCGAGACGTCCAGGACGCCCTCGTGGATGTCCAGCCAGAAGATGTCCACGTCGGCGGCTATGTCATAGGCGGCGAAGGGCAGTTTCGAGGAGAGGTCGTACACCGTGCCGTCGTCGCAGCCCGCGTAGATCCAGAAGTCGTCGGCGACCAGGCACTTGACGCCGTCCGGCAGGCCGAACCGGGCCAGGACTGCGCCCTCGTGGTCCAGCGTGTAGACGTCACCCGCCTGGTTGCCCACCCAGCAGCGCTCGTCGTCGACATGGATGCCGAACGCGGCGGAGCCGGTGCGGAACCGCCACAGCACGGGCGCCACCGCCCGCGCCGTGGACGGGGCCGAGCTGACCTGACGGCGGGTCACCGCGCGCGGGGCGCGCTGTCCCGGTACGGCCGGGGCGTATCCCTTGCGGACCTTCTCCCCCACCTTCCTCGCCGCGGCGGCCCGCGCCTTCTCCGCCGTCGCGAACGCCGTCGTCTGCGTCTGCCCGGCGGCGCCGATCCGGCCGTACCGCACGGTCACCACCAGTCCGTCGACGGTCACCTCGTAGAACTTGTGGGCACCCTCGCCCTCCTGCGACAGCTCCAGATACGTCGTCGACACGGTGCACGCCGTGGACATGGCAGCCCCCTCCCCCAGGACGGACCGCGGCCGTTCCCGCAGGTCCTCACTGCTCCACACGGTAGAGGGCCCCACTGACAATCACCCCGCCCCGTGGGCCGCACCGGCTCGACGCGTCCGACGTCGCCCACGGCCCTTTCGAGCAGTTCCCGACCGACCGCGCCGCCGGGAACCGTCGTGATCCCGGAGACCCCGGCCTCGCCCTCGGCCACGGCGACGGCGAACGACCACACGTCGCCGCCCTGGACGTGCAGCGCCGCACGCGGGTCGCGTCGCGGGTGCCCGGCCTTGACGCGGTCGGCCGGCGTCGAGAACCGCGGAACGCGGGCCTCGGGGTGCCGGCTGTACACGATGGTGGTCAGGTGGGGGTGGCCACTGGGCCTGACGGTGGCGAGCGTGCCGAACTGCTGCTTGCCGAGCAGGTTGGAGAGGTCGTCGTCGGACAGTGGGCAAGGCGCGGGTCGTTGCGTCATGCCGTGAGCGATGCCCTTGGCCTTCCCGCGACTTCATGGACGTTGTGAACGCTCCTCACTTTCGCGAGACGCCCTGGTCCGTCAACTGCGGGTAAAGCGCCGCCAGATCGCCGGAGAGGGCAGCCTTGACCTGTCGGCTGACATCGTCCGCCAGCACCTCGTACGCCCCGGACTCGACGCCGGCCAGCGCCAGTGCGGCGACGTCCCGGGGGCTGGACTTGGGCGCGTCGACGTGTGCGGCCATGTCGGTGTCGAGGTAGCCGACGTGCAGTCCGGTGACGCCGATGCCCCGCGGACTCAGCTCCAGTCGCAGGGAGTTGGTCTGGGACCACAGTGCCGCCTTGGTGGCGCTGTAGGAGCCGGCGACGCCGAGCCAGGACAGCACGGAGTGGACGTTGAGGAGGTGGCCGCCGCCGTTGCGCTCGATGACCGGCACGAAGGCCCGGGTGACCAGGAGGGGGCCGTAGAAGTTGGTCTCGAACTCCCGGCGTACGTCGTCGACCGGGGCGTCGAGGAAGGAGGTGGCGCCGAGCAGGACCCCGGCGTTGTTGACCAGGACGGTGACGTCCTGCGCCTGCTGCGCCGCGGCCTCGACGGACCGGGGGTCGGTGACCTCCAGGGCCAGGGGTACGGCGTCGGGGTGGGTGACGCTGCGCGGGTCGCGGGCCGTCGCGTACACCTTGGCGGCGCCGCGGGCGTACAGCTCCTCCACCAGCGCCTTGCCCAGCCCGCGGCTGCCGCCGGTGACGAGGGCGACCGAGCCCTTGATCGAAGTCATGTGCATCTCCCGAGTGGAAACCGATCGGTTTCCGCTACGGTAAACCGATCGGTTTCCGGCTGCAAGCGTCAACCGGCCGGCGTTCGCGCACGCCGCGCGCGGAGCGGAGCCGACACCGGCCGCGCGGGCCGGGGCCCGGCGGCCCGGCGCGGCGGAGAACGGCCGGGCGGAGAACGGCTGAGTTGGAACAGCCGGGCGGGAACAGCCGGGCAGGAACGCCTGAGCGGGAACGGCCGGGCGGGAACAGCCGGGCAGGAACCGCGCTGCGGAGAACGGCGGGGAACGGCCCGAGCGCATGGATGCACCGTTCCCCGCCTCGGACCGGCCGTCCAACGACCCGACCGGTCTGGTTCAGACCCTCCGCCGCGGGGCGCCCGCGGGCCATCCGAGAGGGCCGGGCGGGTGAGACGGAACCGCGCGGCGCCGCCGGTACGGGTCCCTCCAGGGCGGGCGAACCGCGGTGACGGGCAGCGGGCTCGACGGCGACCCGCTTGGTGCGGGTCGCGCGGGGATGCGAGGCTGGGGGGAGAGGTGTCCGTCGAGGGGACCCAGGAGGGCCGATGGGGCGTGACGTCCCGGCGCTCGTCTTCACCCGCGAGGACCGCCGCCGGTACCGGATCAAGATGCACGCCTGCCTGGACGCGCTGGCGCTGATGCTCCGCGAGGCACGGTTCGAGTCGGAGCGGCCGCAGGTCGGCCTGGAGATCGAGCTGAACCTGGTGGACGACGGCGCCGAGCCGGTGATGCGCAACAACGACGTGCTGGAGGCGATCTCCGATCCCGCCTGGTCCACCGAGCTGGGCCGGTTCAACCTGGAGATCAACGTCCCGCCCCGGCGGCTGACGGCGGGCGGCCCCGACGCCTGGGAGTCGGAGATCAGGGCGGCGCTGAACCACGCCGACGAGCGGGCCCGGTCGGTGGGCGCCCGTCTGATCACGGTGGGGATCCTGCCCACGCTGCGCCAGGAGGACATCGGCGAGGGAGCGCTGTCGGAGAACCCCCGCTACCGGCTCCTCAACGACCAGGTCTTCGCGGCGCGCGGCGAGGACCTGCGCATCGAGATCGACGGGGTCGACCGGCTGCGCACCTACGCGGACACCATCACCCCGGAGGCGGCCTGCACCAGCACGCAGTTCCACCTCCAGGTGTCCCCGGATGAGTTCGCCCCCTACTGGAACGCCGCCCAGGCGATCGCCGGCGTGCAGGTCGCGCTGGCGGCGAACTCCCCGTTCCTGTTCGGCAAGGAGCTGTGGCACGAGACCCGTGTCCCGCTGTTCGAGCAGGCCACCGACACCCGCCCGGAGGAGATCAGGGTGCAGGGGGTACGGCCCCGGGTGTGGTTCGGGGAACGCTGGATCAACAGCGTCTTCGACCTGTTCGAGGAAAATCTGCGCTACTTCCCGGCCCTCCTGCCGCTGTGCGACGAGCAGGACCCGGCGGAGACGCTGGACCGCGGCGACACCCCCGAGCTGGGCGAACTCACCCTGCACAACGGCACCATCTACCGCTGGAACCGCCCGGTCTACGCCGTCACCCACGGCGTACCGCACATCCGGGTGGAGAACCGGGTGCTGCCGGCCGGACCGACCGTCGCCGACACCCTCGCCAACGGCGCGTTCTACTACGGGCTCACCCGGGCCCTGGTGGAGGAGGACCGGCCGGTGTGGTCACGGATGTCCTTCTCGGCCGCCGAGGACAACCTGCACGCCGCCGCCCGGCACGGCATCGACGCGCTGCTGTACTGGCCCGGGATGGGCGAGGTGCCGGTGCCGGAGCTGGTCCTGCGCCGGCTGCTGCCGCTCGCGCACCGCGGGCTGGAGCACTCCGGCATGGACGACGCGTGGCGGGAGCCGCTCCTCGGGATCATCGAGCAGCGCTGTGTGACGGCACGGAACGGGGCGGTGTGGCAGAAGGAGATGTTCCACCGCCTGGACACCGCCACGCACGCCGGCCGGCACGAGGCGCTGCGGCGGATGGCCCAGCTGTACATCGACTACATGCACCTGAACGCACCGGTGCACACCTGGCCGGTCGACTGAGGGCGGAACCGCAAGATCTTCAGGAGCCTTCTAGGCCCGTGTGCGGGACGGCCGCTCCAGGCTGGTCTCCGGGCACGCCGACGCCTCCGGCAGGTGGACCTTGGCCCACTCGGCCAGCTCGCGCAGCGCGGGCTCCAGGGCCGCGCCCGCCGTCGTCAGCCGGTAGGAGACGCGCAGCGGCGGGCCCTCGTCGACCTCGCGCAGCACGAGTCCGGCCGCGCCGAGTTCGGCGAGCCGGTCGGACAGCATGCGTTCGCTGATGCCGGGGACGGCCCGGCGCAGGTCGGTGAAGTACGCGGGCTGTTCCACCAGAACGGCCACGATCGGGCCGCTCCAGCGCTTGCCGAGCAACTGGAAGACGCGGGTGATGCCGTCGTCCACCCGCTTGCAGGCCGCACTGTCGTGGTTCTCGTCCGCCATGACCTCAGAGTACTACTCCTCCGTAGGGAGGTGAGAAAAAGTAAGTCCCTGTGTTAGAAATAGTCTCGTACGAATCGTCAGCCGCGGCGCTGCGTGTCCGGCTGCCTTGCCTCGCTCATTGCTGCCTCGCTTCGCTTACTGGAGACCTTCATGGCCACCCTGCTGCACATCGACTCATCCGTCTTCCCGACCCAGGCGTCGGCCTCCCGCGCCGTGACGGAGGCCTTCCGCAAGCACTGGGAGGAGGAGCACCCGCAGGGCACGGTCATCTACCGCGACCTGGCGGCGCAGCCCGTCCCGCACATCACCGCCGAGTCGCACCTCGCCGGCTTCACCGACCCGGCCACGCACACGCCTGAGCAGGCCGCCGTCTTCGCCGAGCGCGTGAAGCTGATCGAGGAGCTGGAGCAGGCCGACGCCGTGCTGATCGGCGCCCCGATGTACAACTACACGATTCCGTCGACCCTCAAGGCGTGGCTGGACAACATAGTCCTGATGGGCCGCACCGGGGGTCCGGACCCGTCCGCCAAGGGCACGCCGGTGACCGTCGTCGCCAGCCGGGGCGGCTCCTACGCGCCGGGCACCCCGCGCGAGCCGTACGAGTACGTGCAGAACTACCTCAAGGCCGTCCTCGCCGACGCCCTCGGCCTGGACCTCGAGTTCATCGTGCCGGAGCTGACGATGGCGTCGAAGAACCCGGCGATGGCCGACCTGGTCCCGCTGTACGAGGCCTCCCGTGACCAGGCCTTCGAGGCCGCCGCCGCCAGGGCCAAGCAGCTCGCGGGGCGCCTCGCGGTCTGACGGACCGACGGCCCGGATACCGGGCGGCACCCGGGTGAGCGGCCCCGGACCGGCATACGACGGTCCGGGGCCGCTCCGTGCCGTGTTGCGGACGTGGTCGCGGGCGTCGGCCACCGCCTCGTCGACATCGGCGTGGAGGGTCCCGCTCAGGACGGCACCGGCAGCTCCGGCGGCGTGGCGGCCCCCGGCGGGCGCACTTCGCCGTGTGGGCGCGCACGATGTGGAGGGGCCGGCGGTGACCTGCGCGGGCGACCGCTTAGCGTGCTGTCATGCGTGTCGACTACTCACCGGATGCCATGGATCCCGGATCCTTCTACCGCCTGCTCACGGCCGTCGTCGTGCCCCGGCCGATCGCGTGGGTCTCGACCCTCACGCCCGACGGCGCGACGGCGAACCTGGCTCCCCACTCGTTCTTCACCGTCGCCTGCACCGATCCGCCCATCGTCCAGTTCACCTCCGTGGGCCGCAAGGACTCGCTGCGCAACGCGGAGGCGACGGGCGAGTTCGTCGTCAACTTCGCGCCCGAGCCGCTCTTCGCCGAGGTCAACGCGACGGCGACCGACTTCCCCCGGGACCGGAGCGAGTTCGACGCCGTGGGCATCGAACGCGAACCCTCGCTGCGGGTGGGGCCCCCGCGGGTGGCCGCTTCCCCGGTCGCCCTGGAATGCACCCTGCACTCGACGCTGCGGCTGGGCGGTTCGACGGTCGTGTTCGGCCGGGTCGTGTACGCCGCCGTCCGCGAGGACGCGCTGGTGGCCGGCCGCCCCGACATCGGGCTGCTGCGTCCGCTGTCCCGGCTGGGCGGCAACGAGTGGGGCACGGTCGGCGAGGTCCACGAGCTGGCCCGGGTGCCCTACCGGGAGACGGCACGCGACTGACCGGCCCCGGACATCCGGTTCTCACGCACGGCCGGGCCCGGCGCCGGGGCGGACGGTGACTACCATCCGGTGTCCTGACCGCGACGGGAGAGGGAGACCGCATGAGCACAGCGCAGAGCACCGGCCCGGCGTCCGTCCTGCGCGCGGCGTACGAAGCCGCCTCGGCGGCGGTCGCGGACCTCGGCGACGAGGAGTCCTGACTGCCGACCGGCTGTACGGGCTGGGCGGTGCGCGACCTCGTCCTCCACCGCCTCCAGGACGCCCAGCGCGCCCTGGTGGTACTGCACACGCCCGCGCACGGACCGGCCGACCGGGACGCGGTGACCTACTGGCGGGACCGGCGGCCGGACACGGCCGGGGCGGCGAACGGCCGGCGCCGGGTACGGGTGAACGGCTGCATGTTCCTCGACTTCGGCCGGCCGCGCGGCTTGTACGTGGAGACGCCGGCGGCGGCCGCGCACGCGGCGGCCACCGTGCCGCCCGGGACGCGGGTGGCCACGCAGGGGCACGTTCTGACGGCCGGCGGACCGTCTGCTGGGCCGGCCAGCCCGCCCTGCCGGAACGGAGCGACACGCACTGCGCGCGTGGGCACCGGGCGGGCCGCGCTCACCGACGCCGAACGGACGGCCCCCGGGCAGGCTGCGGACCGGTTCCCGCTGGTCGGATGAGGCCCCCGGCCGGGCCCGGCCACACGCCCAACACGGGGAACACGCGCGCGACTCCTGCGCGGTGCGGGGCGCACCGGTCAGGTTGATGGAAACCTGCGCCCCATGAGCAACCCTCCCGCCATCAACAGTTACGTCGACCGGGTCACGGCCGGCCCCGGCGGAGCGATGACCGACGAGGTCGGCGTCATCACCGGCGACCTCACCGTCGCGACCATCCTCCGCTCGGACGGCCACAGTGTGCGCGTCGCCGTCCAGCAGTCCGGCAGCGACACCTGGTACACCCTCGCCGGCAGCCCCGCACCGGTGCCGGGCGGTCAGATCGCCGCCTACCACCGGGATCTGCTGGGCCGTATCCGTCGGGGAGGCGGCACTCGCGCCACCTGAGCGCCGGTGGACGGACGGGAGTGGGCGGATCGGAGTGGGTGGAGCGGACCCGGCCGAGTGCGGTCGGGCGGCCACGGGCAGGCCGAGCGCCCGCGGAGGGCGGCACGGGCGCGGTCCGTGAAGCCCGGAGCGCGAACGTGTCCGATCCGGCCATGTGTGTGCTGGCGCTCCGTCAGGAAACGCGCCCGGCCGGTGAACCGCTGCGTGAGACGGCGACTCACGGGTAACCGGCGATGTCATGAACGCGTTGAAGATACGGCCGGAGAGGCCGGTGCACCGACAGGAGTCCGCGTCCCGCGTCACCGGCCCGGGGAGGCAGCCGTGCTCTTCCTGATCGCCGCCCTGCTCCTGCTGGGCATCGTCGTGGGGTCGGCGGCCTACCTCCCCTGGCCCGTCACGCTGGTGGTCGGTTCGCTCATCGCCCTCTGGCTCGTGGTCTTCGCGGGACGCGAACGGCGGCGCCGCAACCGGACGAGGAGGGCGTGACGATGCGACTGACCGCGCCTCCCTCGGCCCGGACGGGCCGGCGGGACACCGAAGGCATGGCCGTGGCCTCCTTCGTCCTCGGACTCGTCGGACTGCTCGTCCTCAACCTCATCCTCGGCCCGGTCGCCATCGTGCTGGCCGTCCTGGCCCTCCGCCGGGACACACCTCGCCGGTTCCGGGCGCTCCTGGGACTGGGACTGGGCATCGCCGACCTGGTCGTGCTCGCCGTTCTTCTCTCCGCGCACGGCACGGCGTCCTGGTCGGTCTGGGGCGGCTGAGCTGTGCCGGTGTACCCGGCACACCGGGTTTCGGCCGGCGTGCGCGGGAAAACCGGTGGGCGTGGTGTCGTACGGACCGGAGCAGCGTGTGCACACCCCCGTACTGCGTGCCGGGTGGCTGACCCAAACCTTCGTGCACTGGGCGTACTCCCCCGGCCGGGTCCAGCGGCTGCTGCCGGCGGGTCTGGTGGTGGACACCTTCGACGGGACGGCGTGGGTGGGCCTCACCGCGTTCGTCATGGCCGGCGTGCGTCCGCCGGGCTCCCCCGTCGCCCTGCCCTCCTTCGCCGAGACCAACCTGCGGACCTACGTCCGTGACCGGGACGGCCGGGACGGGCTGTGGTTCCTCTCCATCGAGGTGGCCTGCCCGGTGATGCTGACGGCCCGCGCGGTGGGCGTGCCGTACCGCCTCGGCCGCCTGGACGTGTCGCGCCACGGAGACACCCTCGTCTACACCGGGGTCCGGCGCGGCGGTGGCCCCCGCTACCACCTGGCCGTCCGGCCGGGCGCGCCGATCCGGCCGGACACCCGGGACGTGTGGCTGACCTCGCGGTGGCGGGCCTACACGCGGCAACTCGGCACGCTCTGGGAGACGCCCGTCGAGCACGCGCCCTGGCCGCTGCGCTCGGCCCGCCTCGACCGGGTCGAGGAGACCGTCACCCGGGCGGCGGGACTGCCGCCGTCCGACACCGAGCCGACCGTGCACTTCTCCGACGGCGTGCGGAACGTGCGTCTCGGCGTCTCCCGCCCGCTGTGGCCCGCCCGCGGCCGGGACGCGGACGACGGGCCACCGGCATCACGGACGCCCCGGAGCCACGGCGGTCACGACGGCTACGGCAGCAATCAAGGAGGCTCGCGATGAACCGTTCCCGTACGCCCGGCCCCGAGGACACGGGTGGCCTCGACACGCGGCTGCTCGGCATCTACCTCAACGACCACCTCGCCGGTGCCACTGCGGGCGCCGAGCGGGCCGGCAGCCTGGTGCGGTCGGTCCGCGGTTCGGCGCTGGGCAGGGCCCTCGGACCGGTGGCCGCGGAGATCCGCGAGGACCGGGCGGCACTGCTGGGCATCATGCGGGACCTGAACGTGCCGGTGCGCCGCGCCAAGGTCGGCGCGGGCTGGGCGGCCGAGAAGGTGGGGCGGCTGAAGACCAACGGCCGGCTGGTACGGCGGTCTCCGCTGACCACGGTCGTGGAGCTGGAGGCGCTGCGGCTGGCGGTGGAGGGCAAGGCGGCCGGATGGCGCACCCTGCGCCGACTCGCCACGGCCGACCGGCGCCTGGATCCCGGCCGGCTCGACACCCTCCTGGAGCGGGCCCGGCGGCAGCAGGACACGGTGGAGGAGTGGCGGATCCGCGCCGTGGACACGGCCCTGCGCGCGAACGGCACCGACACGGCGTGAGCCGCGCGGCCGACGACAGCGACACGGCGTGAGCCGCACGGCCGGCGGGACCGCCGCCTGCCGTGCGCCCGCCGGCCCACCCCGCTCCCCGTCGTCACCGGGCCGGAGGGCGAGGGTGCGCGTCGGCCGGAACCCGGTGGACACGCGCAGCGCGGCGAGCGGCTCCACCCGCCATCCAGCACCGCGATGGCCGTACGCCGGGCGGTTTGCTCCACCGTCGCCCCCACGGAGCTGTACCCGAACCTGTCGCACACCCAAGGGCGGCGGTGCCGTTCACCACCGGCGACCCGGCCACCGTCACCTTGTACGTCCACGACCGGTACGGCCGGGCAGCCCGTCCTCACCGGGTGGGACCGGCCGCGCTGATGACCCCCAGCGTGGACTCGGGGTCGTACTCCACGGCCACATCGCCCAGGGCGACGATCCCGACCACGCACCCGTCCTCCACGACCGGCAGCCGGCGCAGGGCCTTGCCCCGCATCAGCCACACGGCCCGGTCCACGTCGTCGTCCGGTGCCACGGTGACCAGCTCGCGGCTGCACGCCTCGGCGACCGTCCGCCCGGTGACGTCCCCGCCCTCGGCGAGGATCCGCACCGTCAGGTCCCGGTCCGTGACCAGGCCGCGCAGCCGGTGGCCGGCGCAGACCAGGACCGCGCCGATGTCCTCGTCGCGCATCCGGGCCGCGACCTCGCACACCGGGGTGTCCGGTGCCACCGCGACCGGATTGGTGGTCATGATCTCGCGGACCGCCTGCGTCATGCACTCCTCCAGCTCCACCGGACCGGCTCTGCCCGGCAGATACCCCGGAAACGGGCGTATAGCCCGTCCGGGCGAGAACGGCGCCCGCCGCCCGCGGTGAGACCCGGCACTCGGATCCCGCCCTCCATAGGCTGGACGGGCCCGGTCCTCCTCCGGGAGTTCTGCCGCAGGCAGGAGACGGTCGTGATCGAACTGGCCGCGGCGTTCGCCGTCGCGGGAGCGGCGAGCAACGCGGTGGGCACCGCGTTCCAGCGCAAGGCGGCGTCGGCCAGCAGCCGGGGCGGGCTGCGGCTGCTGACGGAGCTGGTGCACCAGCCCTACTGGATGATCGGCATGGCGGGCGTGATCTGCGCCGCGCTGTTCCAGAGCCTGGCCCTGGTCAACGGCCCGCTCGCGCTGGTCCAGCCGCTGTTCATCCTGGAACTGCCCTTCGCGCTGCTCGTCGCCGCACCGCTGATGCACCGGCGGCTGCCGCCCTGGGGCTGGTGGGGCGTCGGCGGCTGTGTGGCGGGCCTCGCCGTGCTGCTGCTCGCGGCGGCCCCGCACGGCGCGACCGACCAGGCGCCCCTCTCCCGCTGGATCCCGGCCGTGTGCCTGTGCGCCGGTGGCATGGCCGCGGCGATCCTGCCGGCCGGCCGGGGACGCCCGCCGGCCCGGCGCGCCGCGCTGCTGGCGGCGGCCTCCGCGACGGGCAACGCGCTGACCGCCGCCCTCCTGAAGTCGGCCAGCGGCACGTTCGCCGACCACGGCTTCTCCGCGTTCCTGCGGTCCTGGCAGACGTACGGTTTCGCGCTCGCCGGCGCCGTGTCCGTGCTCCTGCTGGAGAACGCGCTCCAGGCCGGTCCACTGGCCGCGGCCCAGCCCGCCCTGACCATCGGCGACGCGGTGGTGAGCCTGGTCCTGGGGATCACCCTCTTCGACGAACGGATCCGCACCGGCTGGTGGCTCGTACCCGAGGCCTGCGGGGCCCTCATGATCGTGGTGGGGGTGGTGGTCCTCAGCCGGGCCGTCCAGCGCATCACCGTGGTCCCGGCGCCGGCCGGGAGGGAACACATGGCCGGGTGAGGCCGCTCAGGGCGCGGCGACGAGCGGCGGCTGCCCCCAGTCGCAGGTCAGTGCCTCCCGCAGTGCACGCGCCGGAGCCGGACCGATCCGTTCCTCCAGCGCCGTTTCGATCACCCTGATCGTGGCCTGCGCCCGCTCGTGCACGCGCCGCCCCTCGGGGGTCGTACGGATCAGGCGCCTGCGGGCGGACCCGGGGTCGGGTGTCTGCTCCAGCAGCCCCATGCCGATCAGGCCGTGCACCGCCTGATGCGCCGTCTGCCGGGTGACGCCGACGCGCCGGGCGAGTTCGGAGACGGTGGTGCCCTCCGCGTCGAGCATCGCGAAGACGGACGCCTGCGCCGTCGTCACCGGCTGCTCGCCCGCCGCCTCCATGCTGGCGAACAGGGCGTCCTCGAACCAGCGGCGGGCCTCGGACAGGAGCTGGGGCAGGTTGGCGGCGCGATGACTCATGGCTCCTCGGAGGCTCGGGGTACCCGCCGGATTATCCTCCCGAGCGGCGGCGGGCGACGAATTCGGCCGTCGTCGCGAAGCACCGCCGGATCTCCGTTCCGGGTGCCGTGCGGGACGAGGAGGGGCGGTGCCTGCGTGCGTGTGTCAGCTCCCGGTGCGCCACCGGTGGCCGGGCAGGAAGCGGACGTCGTACTGCCGGGGCACGGTTCCGAACTTCTCCGGCTCCGGTACGAACGGACGGGCGGGCAGCCCCAGTTCGTCGGCGGGCGTGCCGAGGGTCTCGAAGAACCGCTCGAAGGTGCCGCCGGGTCCGGCGGCGACGCCGACGACCTGGGAATGGTGGCGTTCCATGCGGTAGGCGTGGGGGCAGTTCTTCGGGACGAAGCCGAAGTCACCGGGCGTGAGCAGCTTCTCGTGCTGCTCGCCCTCGAGGTCCTCCACAAAGAGCCGTACGGCGCCCTGGGTGATGTAGAAGACCTCGTACGTGTCCGCGTGGGAGTGCGTGGGGATCAGCTCGCCCTTCGGGCCCTCGCAGGTGAAGAAGTTGAACGTGTTCTCGGTCTGTTCGCCGCCCGCGTACACCGTGACGAGGTCGCCGAACAGGTGGGCGCGGTCGCCCAGGCCCTTCTCGACGAAGTAGGGCTTGCCCGGCTCCGGCGGGATGAGGGAGCGGGTCCGGTAACGGGTGGCGTACTCGATGGTCATGCAGAACCTCCGGTTCCGTGCGGAATCAATGTCAGGCTACCTGACATAAGGAAGGCGCGCGCCAGGCCACCGACCACCCGAGCCACGCCGCCGATGCGGGTGCCCACCGAGCCGGAGCCGACCGGTGCCGAGCCGGCCCGCCGGCTCGACGTGACGCCGCAGGCCATCGCCTCGCCGGTAGCGCGCCTGGAGACCCGGGGACACCCGGAGGGGCGCCGGCATCGGCGCCACCGGCAGGTGCGGCAATGCACGTGCCGGTGGCGCGGGGCGAGGCGTGCCGCGCGACGCCCCGGCCGGCGGGTCGGCGAGACCGCTGTCCCCCTTATTTGAACGGAGCGCTCCGCTCCGATATTTTGGGGCAGACACGATCGCGCCGACACGGAGGACACATGCAGGCGACAAGCAGGCCGACCGCTCTGGTGACGGGCGGCAGCCGGGGAATCGGCGCGGCCACCTCCCGTGAGCTGGCGGCGCGCGGATACCGCGTGGCCGTCAACTACTTCTCGAACCGTGAGGCGGCCGACCAGGTGGTCGCGCTCATCGAGGCCGACGGCGGCGAGGCGTTCGCCGTCCAGGCCGATGTGTACGACCCCGACCAGGCGGCCGGGCTGCTGGAGCGCTCCGCGGTCGACGGGCGCCTGGACGTCCTCGTCTGCAACGCCGGCGCCCGCTTCACCCCGACGCCCGTCCAGAAGCTGGCGTGGGACGACTTCCACACCAAGGTGACGAACGAACTCGCGTCCGTCTACACGCTCACCCAGCAGGCCCTGGCGGTCATGGGCGCCCAGGGCCGGGGCCGGATCGTCTACGTCTCCAGCGCCGTGGCCGACGGCCCGCCCACCGTGGGAATGGCCGCGCACGGCACCGCCAAGGCCGCCCTGAACACCTTCGCCCGCTTCGTCGCCTACGAGGCCGGTCCGCTCGGTGTCAACGTCAACGTCGTGGCGCCCGGCTTCGTCCGCACCGAGGCCAGCGCCGGGATGCCGCAGGAGTTCCAGCGGCGCCTGGCGGAGAGCACCCCCCTCGGGCGGGTCGCGGAACCGCTGGACGTGGCCCGGGCCATAGCGATGCTCGTCGGAGAGGACGCCGGCTTCCTCACCGGCGAGGTCGTCACCGTCGACGGCGGGCACGGCGTGGGCCGCCCGTAAGGAAGAATGCTGCGCCATGGGTGACACGCACGCAGGCAAACCGCGCGGCCGGCAGCGGGAGGCGGACCGCAACGACGCCCGCCTCATGCGGGCGGCCCGGGAAGTCTTCGCCGAGCGCGGCTGGGACGCCCCCGTCTCGGAGATCGCCCGCCGCGCCGGCATCGGGATGGGCAGTCTGTATCGCCGCTACCCGAGCAAGGAACTGCTGGCGCAGCGGATGCGTGTCGCGGGGATGGAACAGCTCATCGCCCAGGCACGTACGGCGCTCGCCGAGGAGCCCGATCCCTGGGCCGCCTTCGCCCGTTTCCTGCGGGACGCGCTGTCGGCCCAAGGGCCGGGCGGCCCGCTCCTCCCCCTGGTCGGCGGCCGGCTGCCGGCCACGGACGAGGTGACCGCCGCGGCCGCCCGGCTGCGTGCCGCCCTCGACGAACTGGTGGGAGACGCACACCGGGCGGGAGTGCTGCGCACCGATTTCACCTCCGCCGACATTCCGCTGCTGCTCGAACACCTCGCCGCGCGGCTGCCGGTCGCAGGTGAGCGTGCCACCGCGCTGCACCTGCGCTACCTCGGCCTGGTCCTCGCCGGGTTGCGCACGCCGGCCGCCGTCGCCGACCCCGCCGGCCTGCCGGGACCCGCCCCGCACTGGGCCGAACTCAGCGAACTGTGGAACGCGCCCGAGGGATGAAGGGCCCCGGGACGGATTGACCCGGCGCCCCCCGGCACCCGTAGAGGACCGGGAACGGTGCGCCCCTCGGACCCGACAGCCGGCCCGAGCGGGACGCCACCGCACACGCGCGGGGCCCGGCCGTCGTACCGGCCGGGCCCCGCGCGGGGTGGGTGTGTTGCAGGTCAGCTCACCATCGGTACCAACGGCCTCGGCCGCCGCCGGAGTTGGCGGAGCGCATGACGAAGCCGAGGAGCCAGAGCACCAGGACGGCGACGGCGACCCACCAGAGAATCTTGATGGCGAAACCGGCACCGAAGAGGATCAGGGCGAGAAGCAGAACGAGCAGCAGGGGAACCATATGTATCAACCTCCTGACCTCCGCATGCCCTGCGAACCTCCCTTCATTCTTCACCGGTCCCCTGTTTGTGAAGGGAGAGCGGGGGCACGAGCGGGTTACCGCGACAGCGGCACACAAGCTATGAGGAGGCGCTGTTCCATGACTGCCGGTGAGAAGGCCAAGGCGAAGACCGAGCAGGCCGAGGGCAAGACCAAGGAAGCCGTAGGAAGCGCCGTGGGGAATGACCGCATGGCCGCCGAGGGGCAGGCCACCAAGAGCAAGGGAGACGCCCGCGAGGCCAAGGAGAAGACCAAGGACGCTTTCAAGCACTGACGCGCTTCTCCCCGTCACAGGAAAGGGGCCTTCCCGGAATCGATCCGGGAAGGCCCCTTTTCGGTATCCGCCGGAATATCCGCCTGACAGCTCACAGGGGTGAGCGGCTGCGAGGTACCCGGGCCAGCGGACTCACCAGGCCGTACAGCTGGTTGAAGGCGTCCCGCAGCACCGGGCGGTCCTGCGGCGCGGCCGTCCCGAGGACCTGCTCCAGGAGCTGTCGGCGGCGTTGACGTGTCGCTTCCAGAACGCACTTGCCGGCGCCGGTGAGGCAGAACTCCCCGGGCGGGACACGGCGCACGAGTGTGCGCTGCTCCAGCCGGTCGAGCAGGCTCCGCACCGAGGAGAGACCGATGCCGAGGTCCCTGGCGATCCGCTCCGGGCCGGCCTGCCCGCCCTCCAGGGCCAGCAGCCCGCGCATCTGCTCCTCGGCGACCGTCGGGGCGACATCCTCATGGGCCCGCTGCCACAACTGGATCATCGATGCGGCAACGTGTTCCGCCGCCAGTTCCGCTCCGGCAGGTTCGGGTTCCACTGACATGGCTTGCCCCTTCCTTGATGCCGTCGAGAACAGGCGCTTACCCACCTGATGACGCATCAGACCCGCCCGTGCGTTCGAAAGGGTGCTGAACTGGGGTAGTCGAGCGGGGAAATGCGTCCGATACGGCCATCAGAGTGACGGATCAGGGTGACGGATGCCGGAACGAGGTAATCCGTCGCACGACGCCGCGGCATCCTGGGCGGAGTCGTAGATGTCGAGGATTTCGTCGACCCCGGTGATTCTCAGCAACTGCCGCAGCTGGTCGGGCACCGCGGCCAGCACCAGCCTGGCACCGATCTCCTTCGCATACCGATAGGCCGCCAGCAGCGCGTTCAGTCCCGCGGAATCACAGAACGGCACCCCCGCGACATCCAGTACGACGAACCGGTCACCGGAATGCAGAAGGTCCAGGAACTCCGTGCGGAACATGGGCCCGGTCAGGTAATCCATCTCCCCGTGGAACACGGCCACCAGGGCCTGGCCCGAACGGGTCTTCACCACCGTAGGAACGTTGGACACCAGCCCTCCCGACACCGCCCGGAACGCGGACCGCGTCCCGGAAATGGGCGCCTGCCCCAGATGCGGCCCCCCAACCAGTGTCAGGGATGCTGGGACAGGTCGCGTCCCTCCCGGTCGGACGACGGCCACACATAGGGCAGATCGTCCGGGACGCCGGGGAAGGCGGGCGCGTACGTCTCCGGGTCCTTGCGGACGAGCGCGGACCGGTGGCTGCGGTGGAAGGCCTCGTCACCGAGCCACGGCGGCAGTTCCCCGGCGGCGGCGAGGGCGGCCTGGTCACGCACGGGCGCGCCCGGACGGTGCGCGGCGTATCCGGCGACCAGTGAGGCGGCGCAGCTGTCCTGGTGTCCCTGCTCCCGCCAAACCCGGCACACCTCGAGGCCGTAGCGGACCAGTGCCTCGTCGTACCCGCTCCACATGCGCACGGCCGGGTGCCGGCGCCAGCCGTATCCGGGGACGGTCAGGCCCCGCAGTACCTGGAGCGCCTCGACCCGCTGTTTGCCCAGGCGGCGGCGGTCGAGGAGCAGGGCGGAGCAGCGGAAGTCGGGGTCGGGGAGAAACGTCTGCATGGACGCCGTCCTGAGGGGGGTGGGGGCGGGGCGCCGGCTCGGTCCGGGTGCCGCGGTGGTGTTCCCCGGCGGTTCACGGGGCGTGCCGGCTCGCCGCGCGGTCGGCGTCTCCTCCGGCGCCGAGGAGTCCGGTAGGTTCGAGGCGATCGTCGGCCTCCAGGCGTGGCAGGCCCTTGCGGGCCGCGCGCAGGACGAGCGGGGGCAGGACGGCACGCACCGGCTGCACGAGCCGGAGCCAGGGCGGTGCGTACACGGCGGTACGGCGGTGTTCCAGGCCGTCGACGATGCGGCCGGCGACCTCCGTGACGTCGTACACCCGGCGGGCGGGTCCCGGCATGTGGCCGCGCAGCTCGCGCAGCACCGCGTACCGGTCGGCGTCGCGCACCATGTCGGTGTCGGTCCAGTTCGGGTAGGCGATGCCCACGGCGACGCCATGGGCGGCGACCTCGGCGCGCAGCGCGTGCGCGAAGGCCTCCACCCCCGCCTTCGACGCGCAGTAGGCGCTCATCAGGGGGGCGGCGCCGAGCGACGCCAGGGAGGCGATCTGGAGGTAGTAGCCGGCCGTGGCCCGGAGGTCGGGAAGGAAGACGCGGGCGGTCTGGGCGCTCCCGGTGAGGTTGACGTCGATCACCCGCCGCCACTCGGCGGGGTCCGTGTCGGCGAACAGGCCGCCCGCCGCGATGCCGGCGTTGGCGATCACGACGGACGGGGTGCCGAGCCTCCGGTGTGTCTCACGCGCGGCCCGGCGCAGGGCCGGGAGGTCGGTCACGTCCGCCTCGATCGCGAGTGCCCGCGTCGGCAGCTGGGCGGCCAGGTCGTCCAGCAGGTCCTTCTCGTGTCCGAGGAGGACCGGCCGGGCGCCCCGCCGGGCGACCTCGCGGACGAGCGCGGCGCCCAGCCCCCGTGCGGCGCCCGTCACCACGACGGTCCGGTCCTTCAGGGGACTGCTTCCCACGGGCTTCGCCTTTCTCTCGGCGGGGCGCTCGCCGCGCTCCGGTGGCGGGGGCGGGTCAGGCCTCGGCGGCCGGGGGGTGCGCCGTGTGGTCGGGGTGCCCGCAGGTGCGGCGGTCCTCCTTCATCTCGGCCTCGTACAGGTGGTCCCGGCCCTGGGCGAGTTCGCTCACCGCACTGCGTTCGAGCTGCTGGAACGGGCGGTAGTACGTGTCGTTGTAGGCCTCGACGATCTGGAACGTCCAGTGGCCCGGGATGACGTTGCGGCCCAGGATCTCGGCCTCGACCTTGTCCGCCCACTCGGGATGTCCCGCCTCGCGCAGCAGCCGCACCGCGCGGTCCAGTTCCAGGTCGGCCCCGCCGGTGAGCTGGTGGAAGCCGTACAGATGGCCGCGGGCGCGTTCGGTGGTCTCCAGGGCCTTCGACAGGGCCCCGAGAGCCTCGACGGTCTTGTCGTCGACGCCTTCGGGACGCCGGTGCCGGCGGTCGGGTCCGTCCTGGTGGTCGTGCATGGTGCTCCCCTGGGATGCGATGGCGTGTCCGGTTCTCTTCCCGTTTCCCCGGGTGACCGGATGCGCCGTCCACCGGTCGGGTGGTCAGCGTTTGCGTCCGGTGCGGTCGCGGCGGGTGAGGACACGCTGGACGCCGGCCAGGCCGGGTGCCCGCCGGGAGCGCAGCGCGGCGCGGGCCGCGTTGGCGCCGGGAGCGCCGTGCACGCCTCCGCCCGGATGAGCGCCGGCGGAGGCGAGGTACAGGCCCGGTACGGGGGTCTCCGGCCGTCCTGTGCCGGGTACGGGGCGGAAGACGAGCTGCTGGTGCAGGGCGGTCGTGCCGCCGTTGATGGCGCCGCCCGACAGGTTGGCGTCCAGCGCCTCCAGGGTGGGCGGCGCGAGTACGCGCCGGGCGCGGATGAGGGAGCGGAAGCCCGGGGCGAAGCGCTCCACCTGGCGTTCCACCCGGTCCGCCATCCGTTCCTGCTCGGATGTGTCCCAGGTGCCGGTGATGCCCTCGTCGCCGGCGTCCGCCCGGATGTCGTGCGGTACGTGGGTGTAGGCCCAGGCGGACTCGGTGCCCTCGGGGGAACGGGAGGAGTCCGCCGTGGTCATCTGCCCGAACAGGGCGAAGGGGCGGTCGGGCACCTGCCGCATGGCGATCTGCGCGGCGAAGCGGGTCAGCTCGTCCACGCCGTCGGCCAGGTGGACGGTTCCGGCCCGGGCGGCCTGCTCGGCCCGCCACGGCACGGGGCCGTCGAGCGCCCAGTCCACCTTGAAGGTGGCGAAGTCCCACTGGAACCGCAGCAGGTCCGCCATCAGCTGGGCGGGCAGGTGTTCGGCGCCGACGAGTTCGCGGTAGAGGACGGGCACGGCCACGTCCGCGAGTACGGCCCTGCGCGCGGGCACCGCCGCACCGGCGCTGGTGCGCACCCCCACGGCCCGGCCACCGCGGATGACGATGTTCTGCACCCGTTCCCCGCAGCGGACCTCCCCGCCCTTGTGGCGCAGCCGCCGCACCAGCGCCTCGGTCAGCGCGCCGGAGCCGCCGGCCGGTACGGGGAAGCCGTACGTCTGCCCCAGCATCGACATCAGCCAGCCGAAGCCGCCGCTGCCCGCGGACTCGGGGGCGAGGTCGGCGTGCAGGGCGCTGCCGGCCAGCAGCAGCCGGCCGCCCTCGCCGCGGAACTCCTCCTCCCCCATCCGGCGCACCGGCAGGGCCAGGGAGCGGGCCGTGCGCAGACCGCCCGCCGCGCGCAGCGTCCGCAGCAGCCGGAGAGATGACTTGACCGGCGGGAACGGGGTGAACAGGGCGCCCAGCAGGTCCGGGCGCAGCGTCTCCCACAGCTCGCACAGGCGCCGCCAGGCCGCTCCGTCGCCGGGTGCGAAGGCCTCGGCGGACGCGGCCGTCGTCTCGATGTCCCGGTCGAGGACGGCGCACCGGCCGTCGCTCAGCGGATGGGCGAGCACGCTCGGCGCGTGGCTCCAGCGCAGCCCGTGCTCCTCGAGGCGGAGCGTGGACAAGACGGGGGACGCGGCGGCCAGCGGGTAGAAGGAGCTGAAGATGTCGTTGACGAAGTCGGGGTGGACGCCCCGGTCGTGGCGGACCGCGCCGCCCGGCTCGGGCTGTTCCTCGATCACGAGGACGCTCCACCCGGCGTCGGCCAGCACGTTGGCGGCCACCAGCCCGTTGGGGCCCGCCCCGATCACCACGGCGTCAGGCATGACCGGGCGCCTCCCCGGTACGGGCCTGCCGGGCGGAGGCCGTGGGACGCCGCTGTGCGCCGCCCTCGCAGCATCGGGCGAGCCGGGCGAGCATGGGGCGGTGGCGCACCTGGATCAGCGCCTCGACGCCGATGTTGTGCAGCACGGCTCCGGCCCCCTGCAACGGGTGTTCGTCCACGATGACCAGGCAGTGCTCACCCCATTCCCGCAGCTCTATCGAGAAACGGGCCGTGCCGAGCCATCCCGCCATGATCTCCAGTTCCAGGCGGGAGCCCTCCTCGCAGTGCCGTACGACCGTCTCGTTGGCGAGCCGCACCGGGCCCAGCCGGATCTCGTACGCGATGGACGCGCCCAGCTGCGGCCACTGACCCTCTTTCGGCCGGGATTCGCCGGTGCCCACCACCCAGTCGGCGTATCGGCTGCCGTCGGCGAGGACTTCCCACACCGCGGCCGGGTCGGCCTTGATCAGACGATGACGAACTGCCATAGGTGCCTCCGGATAGTGGACTGCCGACGGCCGTCACCGGGTGCCCGAGGACGGGCGGCCCAACCGTGTGACCGGCCGGCGTGCCCTGTGCCCTCGTGCCGGAGGCCGTATGCCCGGAGGACCGCGGGCCGGCGAGGGCGTGATTTCCGGGAAGCCGTGGGCCGCGCCCCGCGCACGGCAGGCGTGTGCCCTTCCCCTGCGGGCAAGCGGGAGCACAGGGGAACCCCGGTACGACGAGGGACATGGTCCCTGAGGAGGTCGGCGATGGTGTGGTGGGCCTGGGTGGTCCTGGTGATCGTGGCGATGGGACTGATCGCCGCGGCGACGTTGGCGGTGCAGGCCAGGCGCCGTTCCGGAACGGTGATCGCGGTGCGCGGGGGCCGTCGCTCCGGTCGAGGAGGTCCGCGGTGATCACGCTGATGCTCGCTCGCGAGCTGACCGGGCGGGAGGTGGTGACCCTCGGCGGCGACGCGGTGGCGCGGATCAAGGACACCGTCTTCGACGCCGGGGCGGGCCGGATCACCGGCTTCACCCTCAGTGGCCGGGGGCTGCTGGCCGGGCCGCTGAAGCGGAGTCTGCCGTTCTCCGCGGTGCACGCCGTGGGGCCCGCGGCGGTGATGATCCCGAGCGAGGCCGTCCTCGCGGACCGGGACGCGGTCGTGGGGCCCCACGCGGCCGGAAGCGGCCAGGTGATCGGGGCGCCGGTGCTCACCGACCAGGGCACCGCGATCGGCACCGTGCGTGACGTGGTGGTCGAAGCCGGTACCGGTGGGCGCGTCGTCGGCTTCGAGATCGCCGCCAACGACCACTTCGACAGTCACCGGCGTCATGTGTTCATCCCCCGTGGGGAGACCCTTGCCGTCTCGGGCGAGGCCATGGTCGTCCCGGCGCGGGCGAGCCACTTCGCCGCGGCGGACCTGCCCAGCTTCGGCGGTCAGGTGGAGGCCTTCCAGGCGGGCGCCCACCTGCCGCACGCGGACACCCCCGCACGCGCCGAAGCCGAAGGAGACCCGGCATGACCCTCTTCACGCAGGCCCGGGGCCTTTCGGTGATCACCGCCGAGGAGGCGGCGACCCTGGGCACGGTGAGCGGCCTGACCATCGACGCCCGGACCCGGAGCGTCGCCTGCCTGCGCCTGTCCGGGGCGCCGAAAGGCTCCTCGGTCATCGCCTGGGGGGCGGTGGAGGCCGTCGGGCGCGACGCCGTGATCGTACGCTCACGCGTCGCCGCGGAGTCCGGGCCGGACGACGCGCCCGAGCACCGCGAGGCCGTCGGGAGCCGGGTCCTGACCGAGTACGGCACCGAACACGGCACCGTCAGGGACGTCGGCTTCGACCCGGTGACCGGAGAGATCCTCACGCTGTACACGGCGCTCGGTGACATCCCGGGAGAGCGTCTGATCGGCCTCGGTTCCTATGCCGTGGTCGTCCACGCGGACCGCGTCTGACCCCAGCGGGACAGGGCGCGGTCGCCCTCGTACGCGGATCACCCGGACGGCTCCGTGTACGGGGGCACTCGCCGGGCAGTCGGCACGTGACCCGGGGCCGGGCATTCGTGCCGCGCTCCGGCGGCGGCGTGCCGCGGCCGAATCCCCCGAGCAGGCCGCGGCACCCGTCCCCCTCGCGCACGGGTGCCCGTCGGGAGGAGTCACCCACGTCCCGGACCACCGGGGCGGACCGGCACCGGTTGCCCTGCGAATGGGCGGGTACAGCGTGTGCGTGAGGTAGGTATCCGTCCGGTCCAGGGGTTCCTGAGAGTGATGTGTTCGTGACTCGTCTCGGTGATGCCGGAGACGGCCAGGCACGCGCGGAGGGGGACGACCCCGAAGCCGCCGCGTCGCAGATCGCCGATGCCGTGGAGCGCCTGTCCCAGCTGTGGTCGGATGCCGCGCAGCGGGCGAGTCTGCGGTTGTCGGCGCACCAGTTGCGGGGGCTGCGGATACTGGAGGCCACGCCGGGGCTGAATCTGACGGGGCTCGCGGAGCGCATGGACATCGGTCTGCCCACGGCCAGCCGGCTGTGCGACCGTCTGGAAGCAGCCGGCCTGCTGGAACGGGTGCTGCATCCGCACAGCCGGCGCGAGGTGCAGCTGAACCTCACGGGCCACGGCCGGCGCCTGCTCACCGAGGTGGCCTCGGAGCGCGCACGGGCACTCGCCGCCCCCCTGGCCACCATGCGGACCGCCGAACGCGCGGCGCTGGTCCAGGGCATGCGGGCATTCCTGCGGGCACAGCGGCACGGGCCCGCCCGGGACGACGGTCCCGGCACCCGCGAACCCTGACGCGGCGGCGGGCCCTCAGTGACGGCCGGTCAGTGGTGCGTGCCGGTGCAGGACGACCACGGCGCATCCCGCGTACAGGTCCGGCGGGCGAGCGGGCGCGTCGGCTCGCCGAGAACCCCGGCCGACGGGAACAGACGGACGGACACCGCGCCCGCGCGGCCCGCACGGGTTGTGACGCTGCCCCCGCACGACGCGCGGGTCAGGACGCCGCCGTCCACGACGCACAGGCGACGCCGCCGACCGCGCACGGCGGGATGCGGCGCGCAGCCGCCAGCGCGGGCGGCGCGCAGCGGGACTCGGTGCGCAGCCGACATCACCGGCGGCGCACAGAGAATTCCGGCACCCAGCCGACAGCCGGGCTGCACACAGCGGGACCCGGTGCGCAGACGATGCCGCCGGTCGCCCACAGCGATCCGGCACCCAGCCGACAGGGCCAGCCCCCACAACGGCACCCGACACCCGGCCCACACCGCCAGCCACGCACAGCGGAACCCGGTGCGCAGCCGACAGCGCGGGCCGCGCACAGCGGAACCCGGCACCCGGCACCCAACCCACAGCGCCAGCCGCCCACAACAGAACCCGGTGTGCAGACGATGCCGCCGGTCGCGCGTGGCGCGGGGAATCCGGATCCGGCATGCCGCGCCGGCGACTCGCGTGCCGCGCCGGCGAACCGGGTGCCGCGCACCCGCCGTGCGGCCGGTGGCGGGCGCCCGGCCGGGTGGCGGGCCGGGCCGCCCGGTTCCGGGGCCGACCCGGCCGTCAGGCTGCCGTGCTCACCGCTCGGCCGGCCTCCCGCGCCAGTCCAGGCAGACCACCAGCGCGTCGTCGTCGGGCATGGCCTCGCCCCGGTGGCCGGTCAGCTCGCGCAGGATGGCGCGCGGCACCTCGGCCGCGGGCAGCAGCCGGGTCGACTGGATCGCCCGCGCGAGAGCGGCCTCCCCGTACGCCTCCCCCTTGGGCGAGGCGACCGCGTGCACGCCGTCGCTGACGAACAGCAGCCGGTCCCCCGGCTCGACCTGGAACTCCTGCGCCACGTAGTCGGTCTCCTCGAACATGCCCAGCGGCAACTGGGCCTCGAACCCGACGCGCTCCACGACGCCCCGCCGCAGGCGCAGCAGCTGCGGGGAACCGGCGTCGACCACCCGCACCCGACCGTTCGTCAGGTCGAAGTCGAAGAGCAGGACCGACAGGTAGCAGCGTCCGCGGTAGTGGGCGTAGACGGCCTGGTCGGCGAGGGCGGCCTGGTCGGCGAGGGGGATGCCCGCCCGGCGGGCGTTGCGCAGGGCGTTGATGGCGAGGTTGGTCAGCAGGGACGCTTCTATGCCCTCGCCCATGCCGTTGGTGACGTACAGCATCAGGTGGTCGGCGGTGGCGGACCAGTCGAAGTTGTCGCCGAAGATGCCGTAGGCGGGCTCCAGTTGGGCAGCCAGGTCGTACTCGGCACGCGAGCAGGAACGGCCGGGCAGGAGCTGCCACTGCATCTCGGCGGCCAGGGTCAGCCGGTCCTTGCGCCGCGCCTGGAGATACAGATCGGTGTCCCGCTCGGCGACCAACAACTCGCGACCCAGCACCTCGGCGATCTCGCAGAGTTCGGTCTGGTGGCGGCCGGCGTCAACCGCGGCCAGGGTCACGGACAGCACACCGAGCCGGTCCCCGCGCACGCTGACCGGCAGGTGCAGGCACGCCCGCCCGTCCCTGAGGTCCTCGCGGTAGCACTGCTGGGAGCCGAACGCGCGTCCGGCGGGGCTGTTGTGCACCGACACCGGCTCCAGCGTGTGCGGCAGCACGGACACCGGCTGGAGCACGGTCAGACCGTAGTCGGCCATGAACAGCTCGACGGCCTCGGCCGCGTACTGTTCGACCAGTACACGGCGGGCGGCGTCGAGCAACTCATGGGGAGCCGCTGTCCGCAGAGCGCGTACAGCGGCGACGAATCTCTTCACGATGGGAAGTGAACCAATCTTTCGCCGGACAAAGTGTGAGCCTCCTGCGGAGGCGAAGTTCTCGCGTACCGTGGGCCGGTCGCGCCGGACATCCGTCGCCGGCACCCGCACCTAGTACGCTGGCGGGCACCCCAGTGCCTGCGAGAGTGTGACTGTGACTTCCTTCCACCGCCGACCGGAGCCCGACGAGATCGCACGCGTGACCTCAACGGCCGCGGAGCTGCTGGAAGTCCTGTGGGGCCGGGCGTCGACCGCGCCGGCCTCCGCGTCCCAGCTGCGCCTGCTGCATATCCTCGAGCACCACGACGGCATCAATATGCGCACGCTCGCCGAGGCACTGGCCTCGACGCCGCCGTCGACCAGCCGGCTGTTCGACAGGTTGCAGGCGGCCGGTTTCGTGGAGCGTGAGAACAGCCCGGCTGACCGGCGTGAGGTGCGGCTGCGCCTGAGCGGCCGGGGCCGCGCCTTCCTCGCCGATCTGCGCTCCCGCCGGGAGGCGGAACTCAGGGCGGTCCTCGGCCTCATGCCGGTCTCGAAGCGGACCGCGCTCGCGGAGGGGCTGGAAGCGTTCTGTGCCGTGGCCGCCGAGCAGATACACGACGACGCGCAGGGGCCCGGAAGCCGGACCGCCTGAACCGGCCGGCCGGCCGGCACCGCTTCTCTTGGACGGTGGCGCGCACACGGAGCGGCCTCCGTTGACCGGAGCATCCCACATCCTTCCCCGTGTACATACGACACGGCTACTTTCTTGCCTCCTGGCTATAGTTGTCAAACGGCAACTGTGTGCGCCGGATCGGCCATCGGCGGACGTACAGAAGTCGTCCTGTCATCCGTGTACCCCGAGCTCCGGACGATCTGCGGTACCTGTGGCGCACTTCTCGGCCGGGCGGCGCGAACGCCCCCGCGAGCGCGCCGGGCAACCGGGCTCCGGAAGCGTGAACGCTCCGGCCGGGCGCCGGGAGGGAGAGGTCCGCTCAGCTGGCGCCGGCCCGGGTGACGTCACCGTCCGCCCCGGCTCTCCGGGCGTCACACGGCCGGCTCGCCGGTGATCTCCAGGCTGCGTGCGGTGGCGGCATGCTCGGTCATACCCGGATGCCGGGTCCGGGAGCGGGGCCGGTGGAGCGGGTGCGTAGCGCGAGGCTCCCCTCGCGCAGCAGCCCCAGGGTGCGGGGGAAGTCGCGCAGTTGCCCGGCCAGGACGTCCAGCCCCGCGAGCAGCGAGTGCACCGGCACCCTCCGTGCCCGCAGGATGCCGGCGGTCCACGTCAGGAACGCGGTGAACACCTCGGGGTCGTCCACGTAGAGGGCGGTGGCCAGGAAGTCGACGATGTGGGCGACGTCCTCGGCCGTCCGCTCCCGCTGCGCGTCGGTGTACGCGCGCACCGCCGGGAAGCGGTCCTCGAGGCCGGTGAGGGTCTGTTTCACCAGCCCGCCGCGGGAGTGGACGACCATCGTGTACTCCTGGTCGGCCAGATGGGGCAGGTCGTCGACCGCCTGCCGGACCGCCCTCGGGGCGGGGCGGGGCAGGCCGCCCGCCAGTACGCCCGCGGCGCCTCGGGCGTCCGCCGCCCAGCGGTCGGCTCCCAGCGCCCTGGCGTACCGGCCGCCCGGGCCGAAGGCGCGGCCTCCGGCGAGGACCGGGACGCCGACGGCCCGGCAGGCGGTGATGGCCGTGTGGGCGGCGGGCAGGTGGGTGGGCAGCGAGCAGGACAGCAGCACCGCCTGCGGATCGGTGCGGTGCAGATGGGCGATGAGGTGCGGGGTGGGCGTCCGGGCCCCGAGGTGGTCCACCTGCCAGCCGCGCAGGCGCAGGACCTCCGTCACCAGCCGGGCCGGGAAGGCGTGCCAGTCGCCGTCCACGCAGCCGACGGTCACTCGGCCCCGCGACGTCCGGCCGGTCCGCTCGGCCCGCGGCGGGCGGGCCAGGCCGGCCACCACCCGTTCGTTGATGGCGGTGGCGGCGTGCTCCTGCGCGACGGTGAGGCGGTCGGCGGCCCATTCGGTGCCGACCTTCTCCTGCACGGAGGCGATCACGTCCAGCAGCAGCGCCTCTTCGTCGAGGCCGTCGGCCAGTGCCTGCCGGACGGCGTCCACGGCGTCGTACTCGTCACCGGCCACGACGGCTTCCCACAGCCGGTCGCGGCACTCGTCCGCCCGGGCGGGGCGGATCACCCGCTCATCCTGGGACGCGGATGCCGGGCCTTGCCGTCGACGAGCGACAGGGGGCCGGTCCTGGGGGCGCTGATGGCGAGGACGGCCATGTCGTCGTGGTGGCCGGTGCCGAGCCACTGGGTGGCGAGCATCTGGACGTGTTCCACGACGGCTTCCGCCGGCATGCCCACGCACTCCGCCAGTGCCCGCCTGAGTCTGTGCTCCCCGAAGAACTCGTCGCCCAGCGGTCCGCCGCGGGCTTCGGTGATGCCGTCGGTGTAGAGCAGGCAGGTCTCCCCCGGCGCGAGCGTCGTCCCGACCGTGCGGGCCGTCACCGTGGGCAGCGCACCGACCAGGGTGCCGCGGGTGGGCATCTCCTCGACCTCGCCGCTGTTTCGGACGACCAGCGGCGGAAGGTGTCCCGCGCTGGTCAGCCGCAGGTGCGTCCGGCCGCCCCGACGGGACACCGCGGCCAGCACCAGCGTGGCGAACCGGGTGTGGTGCGAGGTCAGTAAGGCGCCGTTGAGGAGGCTCAGGACCTGGAGGTGGTCCGCCGCGAGGGGCAGCAGCGCGTGCAGGGTGTTGCGGATCTTGCCGGTCAGTACGGCCGCGTCCAGGCCCTTGCCCGCGACGTCGCCGAGGACGACGAGGCTCTCCCGGGAGGGGTCGGCGCCGGGGTGGAAGTCGTAGAAGTCCCCGCCGACCCGTTCGTGGTCCTCGGCCGGGCGGTAGGCGGCGGCGTACTCCACCCCGTGCACCCGGTGCAGGGCGGGCGGGAGCAGTTCCCGCATCAGCGTGGCCGTGATGGCGGCCTGTTCCGTGTACAGCCGGGCCGCGGACAGGGCGGCGCCCGCCCGGGCGGCGAACAGCCGGGCGAAGACCTCCTCCCCGTCGGAGAAGGACTGCTCGGGGCCGGAACGCAGCAGGATCAGTGCTCCGGCGGGTACCCCGTGGCCGGGCAGGGGGGCGACGATCACGGAGCCGGCCGTCCCCGGGAAGCCCTCGGGCAGCAGCCACTCCGGGATGTCGTCGGGGTTGATCCAGCGCGCCGGGACGGGCGGGAAGCCCTGGAGCGCCTCGCCGAGACCGGGGACGCCGTGCGGATCGATGTTCCGGGTCACCTGGGTGACGCCTCCGCCGCGCCGTGCGTACGTCACGTGGTGGCGCCGTCCATGCGGCGGGGCGACGAGCACGGCGGCCTCGGCCAGGTACTCGGCGGCCGTGTCGGCGACCACCTCCATGCAGCGCGGCACGTTCAGGGTGGACAGGAGCCTGCCGGAGACCTCGGCCAGGGCGTTGGACCGCTCCTGGGCGCTGTGCAGGGCCCGTTCGGCCAGGCGGCGGCCGGTGTGGTCGACCAGCCACCACACCACGTCCCCGTCGGCGGACGGCGAGGGATGGGCGTCGAAAAAGCGTTCGCCGATGACGCCACTCGACGGGCCGCGGGGGGAGTCGGGCTGTTCGCCGGCGACGTGCCGGTGGGCGTCGGACAGCCAGGCCGGCACGATGTCGTGGAGCCGGTCACCGTCGCAGGCGTCCGGCAGCAGCGACCGGGCGGCCCGGTTGAGCCGCACGAGGCCGCCGTGCCGGTCGACGACCAGGACGGGGCAGGGGGCGTCGGCCCACGTCGCACCGACACTGTCGGCGGCGTCGCGCGGGGCGGCGGACGAGCCGCGAAAAGCGCACACAAGCAGGGGCACGCAGCGTGCGCGCCCCACCACCTTCCTGCCTTCGGAAATAGATGCCTTACGGCAACAGTTCCGTATCCTGGTGTCAGGCGCAAGCCGCTCTGTGCGGTCGGTGGCGGCGCTCCGGTGCGGGATCCCTGCTGGGAGCGGCCGTACGGTGGGGAGAAAAATACGGGCAACTTCCTGTCCGGGCCGCGTGCTACGCGGATTCCTCACGCGGAGCGCGGACCGGTCGCCTCGATGTGCGCGCGAGGACCGCGCGCCTGAGCCGGCACGCGGTCCTCGCCCATGGGCGCCCGGCGATGTCCTACCTGACCGCGGCCGGCCCGTCGGCCAGGGCGATGCGGACGGTGATCCTCTTGCCCACCGGTTCGCGCTGCGCCTCGAAGGCCTCGGCGACGGCCAGGACGATCTCCAGGCCGTGCTGGCCGACCCGGCCGGGCTCGGCGGCGCGGGCCACCGGCAGCACGTGGTCGGAGTCCCACACGGACACCTCGACCAGGGCACCGGTGACGCGCAGGTCCATCAGGATCGGCCCCGGCGCGTACTTGCAGGCGTTGGTGACCAGTTCGCTGACGACCAGCTGCGTCAGGTCGAGCGCCCGGGCGGAGACCGGGACCCCGTACTCCTGCTGGGCGTGCGTCAGGAACGCGGCGGCCCGGCGCCGCGCCTCGGCGATGCAGCCGAGACCTCCGTCGAGCGCCGAACTGGCCTGTATCGGCTCGGGGGCCATGTCCCGTACACGGTCGGCGCGGAGACCGCACGCCGTGGAAGCCGCCTTCACTACCTTCACTTGGCCGCCTATACCCGCCTTGTAGGTCTCCATGCCCCTGAACTACGACGAAGGGAACTCAGCGGGTCGTGAGCATTCCTTCGCGCAGGCGCTTGAGGGTGCGCGACAGCAACCGCGAGACATGCATCTGGGAGACACCCAGACGCTCACCGATCTGCGCCTGCGTCAACTCCTCCACGAACCGCAGATGCAGGATCACCCGGTCCC
>NZ_JBEXRO010000040.1:0-42199 GCF_040613095.1 Streptomyces sp. NPDC006309
GGTCCTTGTACGACTCGCCCTCCTCGCTCAGCCCGAGCTTCACGGCGGCGGCGCTCATCAGGTTGACGGCGACCGTCACGATCACCTCGACGGCGTCGCCCGGCTCAGCGCCTGGATCGCGGACGGGGCGAGCAAGGCTCAGATCAGTCCCGAGCGCGCCGCGGACCTCCTCCTGGACGCCCTCACCGACGACACCTTCCAGCACTGGATCGCCGCCCGCCCGCGCCTGGACGTAGCGCCGACGCCCGCTACGGCTTCTCCAGGTCGCACCTCTGGTCGCGGCTCTGGTCGCAGCTCTGCTCGCGCCTCACGTCGCGCTCCTGGTCGCGGCTCTGGTCGCACCGACCCCCAGGCGCGGTGAGGGGAAAACAGCAGGCCGCAGGGCCCGTCACGCGCCGGGTGGCACGCCGACTACTTCCTGGGCAGGGGTTGTCAGGGCTGCTGGCGCACATGGCCGGTCCCCCGGTCGGGGCCGGCACCCGCCGAGCCGGCACCGACCGCGACGACAACGGCGAGGACTGCGGCGACCGCGGCGACCGTGGCGATGCCGGCCGTGACCGGGGTGCTGAGAGCTGGGCGGCGGTGAACCGCGTAGACCACGGCCCCGACGATGAGCGTGACGACCAGGACCAGGAGCACGACGACCAGCAGAGCGAGCGTGGACATGGTTTCCCCCTAGGGATCAGCACGCGGACGGTCCGCGTGGACGGGTGAAGGGCGAGCCCTCTTTGCCCTTGGGTCACGGGACGGCTCCCGGACAGGGCGGCCTCAGAGTCAGGGATGCGGGGGTTAGCCCCGCAAGGCCCTCTGACCAACTCCTGGACACCCCGTGTGCCTCGTCACGTGGTAGGCGTGGGGATGGGTGACGGCGCTGCGACGGATCCGACTCTGCCAGCACGCCTCGGGTCCCGTAAGAGGCCTCATGGGCCGAATGGGGAAACTGAGGAGTAACCACCACACGCGATGATCGGGCGATGACCGACCGCCGCCCGCTGGGCACCGGACCCGACCGCGCCACCACGTCCCGCACGCGAGACACCCATCCGGTGCTGGCGCCGCGCGCCCAGCTCGCCGCCGAACGCCTGCCCACCGCCCCAGCCGTCGCCGACCCGTGGAGCCGGCCCCACCGCACCCGGCAGTGACCGCGACGGCCAACCGGGCAGCAAGGACTCGGCACACCAACAAACCCCCCTCCAAGCATTATTCGCCTTGTGTCGGGTTTGGGGCCCGGGGGTGGCCACACCAAGCTGAGGGTGGAAGAGCATAAATCTGCTCAGTCACCCAGAAAGCTTAACTGAAATGGCGAGGCGAATGAAGCGTTGCTAGCTTCATCTCAAAATGGTCCGGATGGAAACAGCTGGATGCGGAGATCGCGCAGGCTCTCGACTTCGCCGACCACTTGGCGAGTGGTTCACGAGTTAGGTCACAACGCACCACCGCATCGCCTCGACGGGACGCCCGCAACCACGGGGGCAGCCTCGAATCAATCTAACGGACCGAATTAGGGAGACCGAGATGGTGATGAAGAAGATCGGCGAAGTGGGCGGATTCGCGAACAGCATGATTTCCCTTGACGATAAGTCGGATGCGGAGGTCGCCCAAGCTCTGGGGTTCGCTAACGACTGGGCGACGAGAGCGGGCAGCAGCTAGGCCGTCTGAGAGCGGCGCCCTGCCGCGCTGTCATGTGGCTGCGCCGGTACTTGGTGGGGGCCGGAGGCCCGGCAGACACGACGAGGCCCCAGGGGCCATCCTGAATCGGCGCATGCGGGGGCTGTCAGCCGGTGCTGTCGCGGCGTTGACGAGCGGCCGGCCGGCGCAGGGAAGGCCTCGCTCAGCTCCACAGCCCAAGGTCGCGGTACGGCAGCCGCTCCGGGCACAGCGGGAACGGGGAACCCTCAGGCGCTCCGCAGCTTCCGCTAATGCCTGGGCGATGTCAGTCTTCGGGCACCTTCGCCGCCGACCGAACACAATCAGTGCATCCGTACCTGCCGAACGTGTCCGAAAGAGAAGGAACGGAAATGACGGATTCTGAAAACTCCGCATCGGTGGTCGCGAACAAGAAGGGGAGCGAAGGGTCGGGAATCGTCTGGTGTTACGGAGAGGGAACTCGGTGCAGCGCACACGTCACTGACAAGGCGGAGCATCCGAGGTTCCTGTTCAACCGCAGGTCTCGGACCTTGCCGGAGTTCGACGCCGCTCTGGACGAACTCTCCGTCAGTCTCAATCGTGTGGCGGACGACACCCAGGTCACCGGACGGCAGAACCACGGCCGGGACGACATCCAGATCGGTCTCCTTCGGACCGGGTCCGGGTTCCTGCCAGTTTGGAAAAGAGACGTGCTCGACACCGAACGGCTCGAAGAACTGGTGGACGTCAACACCTTGACCGACCTGGACGTGATGTCGGACGACGAGCTCGGTTCGCACCTTCGCATCAATGAGGACGCGGGCGAGTGGCGGGCTTATACCACGTCGGGTGGCGTCTACGACTGCACTGGCGCGGGCATGGGCTGCTTCGTCACAGCCGTGGACGCCAAGGCGGGTGGCTCAGGCGGCTACTTCGCCACGGTCCAGGAGGAATCCCCCGTCTTTGATCCCGCTCTCCACGAGTTGGCCGGCAGATTGAACACCCTCGTCAGCGACACAGAGTCGCGGGAGAAGCAGAAGGGGACCAGAGATCCTCAGCAAAGGATCGGTATCGCAGTCACCAAGGACGGGTTGATCCCCGTGTGGAAGATCGTGGCGGCCCACGGGGGGCCGTCTGAGTCGTGAATATCCGCAGTCGCCGAAGAAGAGTGCCGTCGACCGACCGCCAGCCCGGCCCTGGTGGTCGGCCGACGCCCGGTCTGAGAACTCTCGGATCTGAGACAACATCAGCCGCCATGCAATAAAGCCCCACGACAGCGATCCCACCCCTCAACCTCTCACCTCATACAGCGGCCCACCCACCCACAAACACCCACTGAGCAGCCCCGTAACACGAACCCCTGGACCAGCGCGACCGACTCTCACCACCACTGACACCAACCCGAGAGATCGCACCATCCCCGCGGGCGCGGGGAGCACGTCTCGGAGTTCTCGGCCCTGCCGGACAGGACGGGACCATCCCCGCGGGCGCGGGAGGCACATGGTCGTCGGGATGCCGCCGGGCGTGGGCCCGGGACCATCCCCGCGGGCGCGGGGAGCACATCCTGGGGCAGCGCGAGGATCTCCAGCGCCAGGGACCATCCCCGCGGGCGCGGGGAGCACGACTCGACCACGCCGTCCCCGTCGCGGTCGTAGGGACCATCCCCGCGGGCGCGGGGAGCACTCGGTGACGCGGCTGTGGGTGCGGATGGTGGGGGGACCATCCCCGCGGGCGCGGGGAGCACTACCGGTGGATCGCGGACCCCCAGGCGCCCACGGGACCATCCCCGCGGGCGCGGGGAGCACTCTTCTTGACCTGCGGGTTTGTCACGGAGACAGGCCGTTGTGAGCCAGTTTCACCGATTCCGGCGAAGCTCCGTAAAAAGTAATAATGGGGACACTTCTACCTGCCGTATCGACGTCGTTTGGAGGCGTTGCTCCAGCCTTTCCGGGGAGCAGTCGTGGTGCTCGATGGAGTTTGGGTGTTGGGGCGGCGGATCAGGGTGAGGCCTTCTTGGTCGACTGGATGCCAGGCATGATCGTGGGTGCGGAAGGTGAAGCCCTGTTCGTTGTTGGTGGTGTGGGCAAGAAGGGCGCGGCCTTGGCCGGCGTACTGCTGGACTTCGTTCCAGAGCAGGTCGCGGATGCGTGCGGAGGGGTTGCCGATGAAGACGCCGGCGGAGATTTCGAGGAGCCATCGGGTGAGGAAGCCTCGTAGGCCGGGTGGGCAGTTGGTGAGGACGAGGACGGTCACCAGGTGATGTCCGTGTAGTCGTTGGCGTCGTGAGGGTCGGTTCCGTCGCCGTAGTTGCGGCCGGCGGGGACGGTGCGGCCGCCGTCGGTGTGGAGGGTGACGACGTCGTGGTCGTCGTTCGTGGCCTCGGTCGGGGGTGTTTCTGGTAGCAGAAGGCGTTTGATGTCGTTGACGCAGCGGTCGAGCAGGGATGTGTCGTTGATGCGGTCCCGCAGGGCGCGGCGGGTGCGGGGGCCGATGTCCTGTTCGTCCTGGGCGGCGATGTCGAAGGCGAGGGGGATGCCGATTTCGGTTTTGTACAGGTCGGCGATGTCGAGGACGAAGGAGAGTTCGTGGCCGGAGTGGACGAAGCCGAGGGCGGGGCTGCAGCCGAGGGAGGCGACGACGGCGTGGGCGATGCCGTACATGCATTGGGCGGCGGCGGTGATGGCCTGGTTGACCGGGTCGCCGCTGGTGAAGTCGCCGGGTGTGTAGCGGCGGCCGCGCCAGGGGACTCCGGTGCGGGCGGACTGGGCGCGGTAGCAGTCTTTGAGGCGGCTGCCTTCGCGGCCGAGGAGTTCTTTGCGGGTGAGGCCGGCGGGGTCCTCGTCGGGGAAGCGCAGCCGGTACATGGCGCGGGCGACGGCGAGGCGGTTGCGGGGGTTGGCCCATTGCACGGCTTGTGCTTCGGCGAGTGCGGAGGAGCGGGTCAGGGCGCGGCCGCCGGCGTAGTAGCGCACGCCTTGTTCTCCCACCCAGCAGACGGCGGCGCCGGTTTCACCGAGGACGCTCATGGCCTGGTGGGTGATGCGGGTGCCGGGGCCGAGGAGGAGGGTGCTGATGGTTGCTGAGGGGATGTGGGTGGTGCCGTCGGCGTCTTCGGCGGTGATGGCGTTGGCGTCGCGGTGGACGGTGCAGCGTTCGAGGTAGATGAAGGAGAGCCGTTCGCCGGTGCGGGTGAGGTGGCGTGGGGTGAGTGCGGGGCGTCGGGAGACGGTGGTCACCGGTTCACCTCGCCGTGGGCAGCGGGGCGAGGGTGAGCAGGCCGCAGCCGTAGGCCTTGGCTTTGCCGATGCCTTGGGTCAGGGCGCGGCGCAGCAGGTGGGGGTCGGTGATTTCGAGGCGGCCGTCGAAGGTGACGGTGACGAGGCTGACGGGCGGCCGGCGGCCGCCCTGGGGATGGGGGTGTTTGTCGAAGGCGAGGGTGCGTTTGTCGTGGACGGTGAGTTCGTAGCGGTCGCCGTGGTGGGGCTGGTTGGTGTGGGTGGTGCCGCGGGGGAGGAGGCGGGTGGCGTGTGTTTTCTCCAGTACGCGGAAGCCGCAGGTGTCCTGGCGTTTGAGGAGCCAGCCCATCTGGTGGGTGCCGGTGAGGTGGGCGGTGCGTTTGGTGGGTTCGTCGTCCTTGCGGCGGGCGTGGTGGACGGGGTTGGCGGTGAGGCGGAACGCCCAGCGCTGTCCGGTGGTGAGCCGGTCGAGGAGTGGGGCGTAGGGGCGGCTCTGCCAGCCCGGCTGGTTGGGGTCGGCGGCGGCTGCTGCGGGCCAGCCGGCCTGTTCGACGAGGTGGGTGAGGTCGGGCCGGTCGGGGCTGACGATGTGGAGCATGACTTCGGCGCGGGTGGTGTGGTCCAGCCGCCACAGCACGCGCGGGCCGTCTGGTGGGGGGGTGTCGGTGGGCAGCAGGGCCGGGAAGGACGACATGACGGCGGCGTGCATGGCCTGGGGGGAGGAGAGCAGGCGGCGGGCGCCGGAGCGCGCGGTGTTCACGCGGAAGCGGGTGAGGTGCATCAGGCGCTCTCTTCGTCCAGGGCGTCGAAGGGGTCGTGGCGGGGCAGGTGCCGGGTGGAGGAAGGGTGGGGGATGCGCACGCTGGAGGCGATCTGGGTGCGCAGGGCGTGGCGCCGGTGTTCGGGGGTGAAGCTGAGCGGCTGGTCGCGCAGCATGTCGGCCTTGTGCTGGTCGTGCTTGTCCGCTTCGTGCAGGACGGTCAGTTCGACCTCCTCGTGGCCGCGGTGGTGTCTGCGGTACCAGGGCGAGGCCTGCCAGGGTTCTCGCTGCAGTGCGTCGAGCACCCCGTCGTCCTCGTGCAGGCCGAGTTCGACGGGGTGGGAGGGCGGGCAGGAGCGGCGGCCGAGGAACGGCGGGTAGACGGGGTTGCGCAGTGCTTGGTGCAAGGCCGTGAGTAGTTGGTGGTCGCCTTCGAGGGCGGCGACGAAGGCGGCGTCGGCGAGGTAGAAGCGTTCGGACAGCGGCATGGATTTGCCGGTGACACCGTGGTGGGCGGTGTGGAAGTCGCGGATGCGGGTGCCGGGCTGGTCGATGCGGACGCCGAAGCGCAGGGCGGCCAGCGGCGCCAGTTTGTCGTCGTCGCCGCGTTCGATGCCGGCCGCGGCGGCGAGCAGGCCGATGACGCCGCTCTTGGTGGGGGCGGACTCGGTGGTGCGGCGGGTGAAGCGGGCCGAGGCCCCCCAGGCTTGCAGGGGGCCTGCCAGGAGGAGGGTCAGCACGCTCATGCGGGCTTCTCCAGGCGTTCGGCGACGGCCTGGCCCACGGAGGTGACGAGTTCGGTGAGATTCGTCGCCTCGGTGCCCAGTCCGGCGAGTTTGTGGGTGTTGGGGCCGACGCGGAGCACCCAGGTGAGGGTGGAGTCTTCGTCGCCGTAGGCGCGTTCGATGTCGGGGATGTACTGGGCCAGGCGCTCGGAGGCCTCGCGGACGTAGCCGCCCGTCTCGCCGCGTACCGGGTCTTCGAAGGCGGCGACGAAGCTGACGGGCCGGGTGGTGCGCAGTTTGACGATCACGGCGTCGGGCAGCGTGTGGTGCCCGAAGGTGTTGATCTTGCCGGTGGGCAGGGAGGCGACGAAGCCGTGGACGAAGGCCTCCACGGCCCGGCGGACCGGGTCGGTCCGCGGCTCGTTCTCGCGCAGGCCCTGTCCGAGGTTGGCGGCGAGCTGGTGTACGCCGAGGGCGGCATAGCGGTAGAGGGTGGCGGAGTTGAAGTCGACGGTGCCGATCATGCCGGCGCCGGTCTCCTCCTCGGTGTTCTGGTCGTCGACGGCCGTGTAGTAGTCGGACTCGTTGTCCACGCGGTGGACGCTGAGGGCGTGGGCGACCTGGACGGCGGCGTCGACGTTGATGTCGGCGGCGTCGGCGACCATGCGGCCGAACAGGGCGATGTCGACCGAGTGGTGGCTGTCGGCGAGCTGCTTGGCCTTGCCCTTGTTCTCCTTGTTCCCCAGGTAGGCCGTGATGTCGGTGGCGCCGTCGACGGCGAGGCGGGCCAGGGCGTCGAGCTGGCGGGCGCTGAGGAACACCAGGTACTTCGACTGCGGCGCCGGTTTTGGCTCACCGTCCTCGTAGCGCTCGCCCTGCGCTTGGGGACCTCGGTCTTCAGGCCGGCGGCCTTGACCGTCTCGTCCGCGATGCGCAGCGCGTCCTCGTTGGAGAGGGAGGCATCCAGGTCGGTGATCCGGGCGGCGACCGCCTCCACGATCTTCTTGGTGCGCACACCGAGCTCGCTCGCGTCCAGCAGGTGCTCGTCCTTGAAGTAGGTGCGGGTGGCCCGCTTCCACGCCTGGCTGGAGACGCGGGCGCGCGGCACTCCCCCGTACACCGCGCTCTTGGGAGCGCCGGTGTCGTCGCGGTTGAGGTTGCTGGGCGGGACGGTCTGCAGGGCGTGCACGTCGAGGAAGATGCGGTTCACGAGGCGTCCTTGTCGGTGTCCGTGGTGCGGGCGGTGGTGTCGCGGTCGACGGGGGCCGGGTCTGGGGGCGCGTCGTTGATGCTGTTGTGCCAGGCGTGGAAGGAGCGGCCCCACTCCCTGCGGACGGTGTCCGCGCCGCCGGGCCCCTGCCAGGTGTAGAGCTGTCCGGCGAGCAGCGCGTGGTCGAGCGCGATGTCCCTCTGGCGCAGCAGGACGACGATGTCGCGCAGCCGCTGGGCGCAGATGGCCAGGTCGGCGGCGGTGCCTGCGCGGACCAGGCGCTTGTGCACGGGCGTGTCGATCTCGCCGGGTTTCATCATCCGCCGCACAGCAGCCCCCAACCCTTGGCGGCTGTCGGGCCGGTCGGGCTGGTACATGCCGGTGCGGCGGGACTGCTGGTGCAGCGCGTACAGGGTGAGGGCGACGTGCAGGGCGTCCTCGGCTGCTCCAGTTCCCGCTCGCTCAGGGGCCGGGCGCCGTCGGGGGTGTGGTGCAGCGGGCCGGTGTCGATCAGCGTCCACAGATCGGGCAGCTGTCCGGCCTGCCGTCCGGCGCCGCGCCGGAGCCGGGCGAGGGATGCGACAGCATGGGAGTCGTCGGCGAGATAGCCGCGTTGCCAGGCGGTGATGTGGTCGGCGGCGAGCCGGGTCACCCGTTCGCGGGCGGTGACAGTGGCGGGTGCGGATTCGGTGGTCATGCGGGTGCCTTCACGGTGGTGGGTGCCGGGCTTGCGTCCGTCTCACGCAGCTGGTCATCCAGGCCGGGGCGTCCCAGGCCTTTGTGCAGGGCGGCGCGGAACCACTTGCCGGCGAGGGAGGAGTTCAGCCACTCGGTGCCGTGTTTGAGCTGGACGATCCGGCCCTGCCAGGCCGCGTTTCCGGCCGCGGCCATCAGCTGGTCGCCGGTGCGGCCGGCGATGGCGTACACCTGCTGCTGCCAGGCGGTGCGCTGCGCGTAGGGGTCGTCGGTGTCGGCGAGATGGGCTAGCCAGGTGCGGTAAGGGGCCTCGAGGAGGCCGTAGGCGAGATCGCGGGCGGTGGAACGGGGCCCCTCAGTGTCCGCGCCGGCCGCCCAGGCCAGATCGGCGGCCAGGTCGCCCAGCGCGTTGACCGCGAGATTGGCGTCACCGACGGCGGCGACGGCCTGCTCGGCGTAACGCCGGTCCCGCTCGTGCAGCAGAACGACGGCCATGGCCACGTGATCGTCGACGATCTCGTCGATCACGGACTGCTGGGTGCCGTAGCGTGCGCCGACGATCCGGGCCCGGATCATGAAGCCTGAGTCCAGTTCGCCTTCCGTCACCAGGCGAGCCACCCACTCCAGGATTCCCGGCCGCAGGTAGTCGGCAGGCTCCGGACCCTGGGCGGTTGCGGCTTGGTCGGCGACCAGCGCGCCGATCCCGCGCCAGGCGGAACGCTCGGGCGCGTGCTCGCGCGGCAGATAGATCGGCGTCTTCTTCAGCTTCTTCTCCTGCGCCCGGCTGCGCCGCCAGGCGCTCATCGGCTCCCGGTGCTGACGGTCCCGCGGGCCCAGCGGGTCACCGTAGCCGAGAACGACGCCGTGCACGCCCGAGGCGTCGAAGTGCAGGCGCAGGCGCCGCGACTGCCACGTGTACAGGTCACGCACGCCCGTCGGGGCGCGCTCGGCGCCACCCGGGGCGCACGGCGGCCTGCACCACGCGGGAGCGTCCGCGTCGTCGATCTCAAGGTTGGCGGTGTCGGCCGCGACCAGGTTCAGCAGCAGCGTCTCGCGCAGGGTGCGGCCCTCGACGAACACCCCGCCGAGGTTGCCGGCCCAGCCGACACCGAGCGGATAGACCTTGCCTCCCCTGGCACGCGCATCGCCTTCCACACCGGTCTTGATGCCGGAGGTGTCATAGGCGTGGGCGTGAACGAGCCACCGGGCCGCCTCGGCGAAGGTGAGCCGCTCGACGGTGGGCATGCGGGCGGTGAAGAACGGCTCCCCGTTGGGGACATCGGCCACGATCCGGTTGAGGGAGAACACCTCGCCTTGCGCCGTGCGCAGACCGGCGGTCTGGAAGAACGGCGCGCCGGCATCCAGCAGGTCGAACCGTGCCCGGTGCTGTTCGAGATACGCCCCGACCGGCGTGAAGCAGGCCTCATCCGCCCATAAGTCGGCCCAGTCGTCGATGTCGCGGGGCCCGTCGAGCGCGTCATGCGCGACGGCCAGCAGCAGCCGGACCAAGGCGAACTCCTGGGTGGGCAGGTCACCGACGACGCGCCGCAGACCATGCGCCTGTTCGAACACCTCGCGCAGCGACACCTCCCGCTGACTGCCGTCCCGACCAAGTACGGGAATCCACGGGCGGCCGGTGAGGTCGAACGACAGCACTCCCCCACCACCACTGCTGCTGCTGTTCGGTTCCGTTTCAGGCACGGGTCACCTCAAGACCGTCACTGGGGCTGTACCGGAGAAAGAAGCCTGCCAGGCGGGTCTGACAGTCCTCGTCGAGCGGCAGGATCAGCTGGCCGGCGAGCCAGGGACTGTTCTTCGCCTGCCAGGCGGGAATGTGGAGTTCCTCGAGTTCGTCGATCGCTTGGTCCATCACGTCGGCGTAGCTGAACTGGATGGGCAGTCGCAGCCCGCAGCTGGCCGCGGTGCGGGCGGCGAGCGTGGTCGGTACCTGGTCGGTGGGCAGGGGCAGCCCGGCCAGCAGGCGGCCCTTGCGGTCCGGCTCGAGCCACGGCAGCGTCGCGAGTGTGCCGTCGGCGCGCCGCTGGACGACCACGACTTCCAGGCTCTCGCGGCTGTCGCGTACCTGGGCCCGTCCCTGGCGGGTGTCGTCCGCGTCACCGACGCCGGCTGCGACCCAGCCGAACACCGGCCGGCCGGGCCGGCCCTCAGCGTCGAGGCGGAACGTCGCAGCCCGCTCGGCCTGGTCCGCGCGATGCTGATCGTGGCGTGTGCGGGCGGCTTCGAGCGCCTCCTCCCAGCCGGCCGGACCGTGAAAAGTGTCGGCGTAGGCGTGCTGCACCAGGGGGCTGATGTCCGTCGGCAGCCGTACCGGGTGCTGCCGGCCGCCGTCGAGGTGGGGCAGCAGGGCGGCGGCGGAGCGCAGCAGCGCGTGCGCCCCGTACACGGCGAGCGAACCGCGTACCGGTGCGGGTACGGGGGCGGTCCAGTCGACGCCGGTGACCAGGCAGCGTGCCTGGCGCAGCCGCTCGGGCCGCTCGGTCTGCTCCTGGCCGCCGCGCAGGTGCCGGTGCAGGCGTCCCATGCGCTGCAGCAGGAGATCGACCGGGGCAAGGTCGGTGACCAGCAGGTCGAAGTCGACGTCCAGGGACTGCTCAGCAACCTGGCTGGCGACGACGATGTGGGCCCTCTGCGGCCGGTCCGTCTTCGCTGTCGGCGGCCCGAACCGGCTGAGGAGCGCGGCGTCCTTCGCGGCACGGTCGACGTCGACGAAGCACGAGTGGGCGACGGTGACGTTGTCGGTCCCGAAGCGCTGTCGCAGCACAGCAGCTGCCTGAAGGACCCGGCGCACGGTGTTGCGCACGACCAGAACGCAGCCGCCCTGGACGAGTTCCCTCTCCAGCCGGTCCGCCAGGACGTGCACGTCGTCATCGAGCCGTTCCACTTCGACGTCCGTGCCGCGGCCCGAGCCGGCGGGGTACCGCATCAGCGGCGTGCCGCCGGGGATGACCGCCGTCAGCAGCGGATAGTCGCCGGCCCAGGCGACAGCATGGAAGGGGGCTTGGTCCGCGACGGCTGTCTTGCCCGCGTATGCCTCGGCCAGCTGCCTGCGGCGGCCGGCGGGCAGCGTCGCGGACAGCACCACCACCGGCACCCGGTAGGCGCCCAGCCAGGACAGCACTCGGTCGAGATAGACGCTCATATAGGTGTCGTAGGCGTGGGCCTCGTCGATGACGACGACCTTCCCCGCGATCGCCAGGTGCCGCAATGCCAGATGCCGGCTCTTGAGCCCGGCGAACAGCAGCTGGTCGATAGTGCCCGCCACGAACGACGACAGCATGGCCTTCTTCCGCCCCCGCAGCCAGGCATGAGCGACAAGTTCGCCCGCAGCGGCACGGCTGGAATCCGACGGCCGCCACTGCTGCGTGCCGTAACCGTCCACGTCGATGGCGGCGATCCGCCGGCCGCCGCCCATCAGGTCGACGAAGTCGTCGTTGAGGGCAGCCTTGGAGTGGGCGAGCAGCACCGAGTAGCGCGTTGCGGGCGGGGCCGGCAGACGGTCGAGCCAGCGCAGCAGGCGGGGGAACATCGCGTTGCCGGTGGCCATCGTCGGCAGCGCGAAGAACACACCGCCCGCCCCCGACCGCGCGGCGAAAATCTCCGCCACCGCGAGCGCCGCTTCCGTCTTCCCCTCCCCCATCGGCGCCTCGATCACCATCAGCCCCGGCTCGTCCATCTCCCTCGCCAGTGCGACAGCCGCTTCCTGCACCGGGCGAACCCGCGCGCCCGCCGGCAGGTCGAACCGGGAGGTGAACAACCCGTCCACGTCCCCGGCCGGCTCCTCGGCCCGCCAGGGACCGGGCAGGTCCAGTCCGCGCCAGGCAGCCGCGACACGCTCCGTGCCCGTGCGGGGCACGTCCTGGGGGAAGTAGGGGAACAGGTCGCTGTTACTGGCGATCCAGTCGCAGACGATGACCACAGCGGACAGCAGCACCTGCACCGGCTGCGACAGTTTCACCGTCTTCCAGGCCGCCAAGCGCTCACCGACACCGAACTCCTGCGCGCAGGCCTCGAGCAGCTCGTCCTGCACCTGCTTCCACAGCGACCGGCTCGCACCCTGCGTGCGCAGCAGATCCGGATGACGCTCCAACACCTGGATCTGACCATGCTCGGGCGGCACCCCGTGATGCCCGCCCACCACCACCGTGAACTGCCCGGTCTGCTTCACCGTCCAGCCATGGCACTCCTCCAGCCACCACCCCAGCAGCACCTGCCCGGCCAGCCCGTGCGGCGCGAGCCTGCGGTCCGCACCCATCGCCTCCCGCGAGCGCATCTCCAACCCATGCCCGCGCATCACCTGCGCCAACGCATCCACCTGACAGGCGAACGCCGGCGTCGCCTTCCCGATGTCATGCACACCAGCCAGCCACACGACCAGCCGGCGGGCATCCGCCTGCCCGTCCGGCAGCCCACCGGCGATCAGCCTGCGCACCGACAACGGCAGCCACTCATCCCACAACCGCCCGGCCACAGCGGCGCAGTCCTCCATATGCCGCCACAACGGCAGCCAACCATCCCCCTCACGGTCGTGCTTGGCCCACACACTCAGCACCGGCCCGCCCAACCGGGCACGAAGCCCCGCCCGGGCGCCCCCCTCACCTGTCATGCCAGATGAATACAACACCCACAGCCAGCGCGAAGCCCGTTGAAGAAAACGAACAGGAACTGCCGGCAGAACTGATCGACCAGCAGACACCCCTACCGCAGCGACCCTAAAATCGGACCGCCGACCACCACAACAAATGCCCTATATGCACAATTAGCCGGAAACTATGAAAGTTGCCCAAACCACCACCCCCACCGCGTAAACCCACAGGCCACGAAGAGTGCTCCCCGCACCCGCGGGGATGGTCCCCCCCTTGCGACCGGGCCCCTTCCTCCCCAGGGTGCTCCCCGCACCCGCGGGGATGGTCCCGCCCACTCTCCAGCCTCGTCCAGCGCGCGCTGGTGCTCCCCGCACCCGCGGGGATGGTCCCCTCGCGGCGGACCGCCTGCCCATTCCCGGGCTGTGCTCCCCGCACCCGCGGGGATGGTCCCGACGGGGAACCGCTCCTCGAAGGGCCGGATGGGTGCTCCCCGCATCCGCGGGGATGGTCCCTTGTCGATCGCCGCCTGAAGTTCGCAGAGCGCGTGCTCCCCGCACCCGCGGGGATGGTCCCCAGGGCGATGACCGCGGCGAGCCCGGTGAGCAGTGCTCCCCGCACTCGCGGGGATGGTCCCCCGGTCAGCTTCTTCGTGTCCAGGATGACCCGGTGCTCCCCGCACCAGCGGGGATGGTCCCGCCGTCACCCTGCTCGTGTTCACGGGTCAAGTGCTCCCCGCACCTGCGTGGATGGTCCCGTCATCGAGGTCGCCTCAAGAGGAGATGCGTGCTGCTGGCGGTTACTTTCCTGGTTGCCCATCACTTCGGCGGCTTCGGCGGCGGTGAAGCCCATGCCGTAGTGCAGCAGGATTGCGTCGCGCTGGCGTTCGCTGGGGGCGCTGACTGCGGCGTAGAGGGTGATGGCGTCGGTGAGCGTGTCGTAGGGGTAGTCGACATGGTCGGCGAGCGCGGCCTCGAAGGCGGCGGTCTCCATCAGCTCCGGGCGGCGCCGGCGCTTGCGGTGCATGTCGATGATGCGGCGCTTGAGGATCGTCCACGCGTAGCCCTCCAGGCTCTCCATCTGAAGCATGCGAAGCCAGTGGTCCATGATCCGGTCGAAGGCCAGGTCGACGGCCTCCTCGGCGTCGGCGTCGGAGCCGAGCTGGAGGTAGGCGTAGCGCATGTAGTCCACGCGGCGCTGCTGGTGGAACCCCCAGTACGACATCTGCGCGGCGACGGCCACTGGTCGATCGATACCGCACGCGGGGTACCGACCACGCCGCCGGTGTCCTCCGTGCCCTGCTCGCTGCTCACGATGCCTCCCGGTCCGGCTCGCCGGGACGGACCGCAGTGCGGGCACCGGTCAGCTGAGTGATACCGATACGGACGCCGGCGGTCAGCAGCCGACGGCAACCGCGGACCACGTCCGGGCCGAACACCCTGAGGGCGAGCGCGATTTCGAACAACCACGCGGCAGCAGTGTGCTGCACGGGTCCTCCCCATATACCTGTTCCATTTCCAGGTGCCGCACCCTCCCCCACCCCCCGGCACCAGAGGTGACAACCACCTCCACCCCATCAGCGCCTCAGCGGGCCGAAACGTGCAAGCCAACCCCCAAAAAAATAACGTTCAGTATCGGAACGATTGCGCCAAGTTCCATCATCAAACGGTTACGGAGCCAGCGACGACCACGCAGCGCTGTGCCTCAGGTGTGGGCGCCGGCTCGAGGAGGCCCGTGGCGCGGGGTGCTGAGTGCGTCGTGCGTCTGCGACGCACGGGAAGGTGCACTGCGTTCGCAGCCGCGGGTCAGCGGGCCGGGGTGACGGGGACGGGCGCGTCCGGGCATCGGCTGAGAACGTCCGTGAGCGCGGCCTGCACCGGCGTGAGGGGGAAGGCACGCGGCCGACAGCGGTTGTCCGCGGCGAGGTGGATCTTCGTGGTCAGCCCACCGCAGGACTGTCCGAAGGCGTGGTCGGCCATCTCGCCGGCCGGGGCCCCGTTTGCCGGGCCCCGACGGCACGCCGGTGGGCACGGACGAAGTGCCTGCACCCTCTGCCGGCCCGACACCGATCTCGGGATCGCCGGCTTATCCCTGTCCCTCCCCCGAGCGGCAGGCGATCAGTCCCGGCACGGGATGCGGGCAGCAGTTGGGCCACGTGACGGCGCCATGGAGCGAGGTGGGCCCCTGATGGCATCCGGGGCCCACCTCGCTCATGGCCGAACAACCGCCTCCCCACCCGCGATCACTCTGATCGGATAGACGCGCCGTAGTTGTCGGTCCGGCGCAGCGCCGCGGCCTCCTGGGGCGGTGCGGGCCATACCTGGATGAGGTACCACTCGGTGACGTCATCCGGAGCAAGGTCGATGGCGGTGTCCCGGCCGCGCGCGTGGACGCGCAGCCGGTAGTCGCCGGGGCCGTCGAAGGACAGCGCGGGCAGTTCCTCGTCGAGGTCGGCCATCAGGCCCCGCACCATCAGTCCACCCGATACCGAGTGCAGCGAGACCTCGACGACCTCCTCCCACTCGGCGTCCCCTGGCTGGGGTGCGTCGGTGTGGAAGGTGTCGGTGACGTCGACGTCGCCGGTGTGGATGCCGGTGAGGACGGTGGCGATGCCGTCCTCCACCTCGACCAGGCCGTTGTGCCGGCGGGGCAGGTCGGGGCCGGCGGGGCCGTCCTCATCACTGATCCTGAACTGGTGGTAGTGCACAGGCACGAGTTGCTGCCCGTGCACGGCCTGCTCGGTCATGGCACGTCCCGGATGCTCGGCGGGTGACTAGTTCTTGATCCAGACGAGGAACTTATCCTTCTCCAGGATCCGGTTGTAGAGGTAGAAGTTGGCGAGAGCCTTGCCGCCGCCCTGGTTCTGCGCTTTGGGGATCATGCGCCAGTTGAACTTGCCGCCGCCGGTGGACGCGCCCTGCCACGTGGAGGCGAAGGGGTACTCGTCGCACTCCTTGCCCGCGGGCCGGTGCCGGCTGCCCGGCCAAGGGGCGGCCACCGAACGACGTGGCCGGGTGCGCGAGCAGTTCGGGTGACCGCTCACGCCATGCCCTCTTCCCCGCGACCTACGTCAAGATCAACAGTCGCATCCCGAGCGCAACCCCAGGCGTCCGGGGGCCCGACGGCCGCTGGAACCTCGCAGCGCCCTCCCACGCCGCGCGCCCGGCCCCTCCTCACCGCGAGCGCGGCAGTGGCCGGACACGCGAGCGGATCGGCCCGTGATCAGCCGAACGCGACGTCGGCGACCAGGGCCGCCAACAGTAGCGACCAGCCTCAGCCAGGGCGCTCCATCCCTGCCACGGGACCACCATAGGGGCGCAGCGAAGGCAAGCCGAAATCCCGTGGAGCCCACCTGCGTGGCGTGGAATGCTCTTCGGCGACTACTGACGGAAGGGAAGGCTGAAAAGGTGTACGTACCGTCGTCTGCACGAGCTCTCGATGATGACGAGCGTGAGCTCGTGGAGCTGGCACGCCGCATCATAGACGCGCATACCGACGCCGGGCCCGACGAAGACGGGATCCACACGATGGGCGCCGCAGTCATGGCCGCCGACTACCGGATGTTCGCCGGCGTGAACCTCTACCACTTCACCGGCGGACCCTGCGCCGAACTCGTGGCTCTGGGAGCCGCACGAGCCCAGGGCGCCCGCCAGATGCGCTGCATCGTTGCCGTGGGAAACCACGGGCGTGGGGTCATCGGCCCGTGCGGGCGCGATCGGCAGGTCTTCGTGGACTACTACCCCACCATGCGTGTCATCGTGCCCACGCCCGCGGGGCCCAGGTCCGTTCTCGCCGCCGACCTGATGCCGCTGACTCAGCGATGGACCCCGGCAGGCATGGACAGTCTCGACCCATCGCTCTACCAAGACCCCGAGACGGCCGGCCCCCCGATCATCCGGTTCCACCCCCGCTACCTCGAAGACGTTCGCTCCGGCACCAAGACCAAGACCACCCGCTTCCGGGACCCGGCCCAGCTCGGGCCGGCACGGCTCGTGTTCGAGAGCGACCCCGAAGTCGTCCTGCCGGCAGAGGTGACCGGCGTCAGGCACTGCCTGGTCAGCGACCTCACCGACCAGGACGCCCAGGGCGAGGGGCTGACGACAGCAACCGAACTCCGGGAACGCCTCAAGGGCCACTACCCAGATCTGGCGGGAACCGACGAAGTCGACCTGATCACCTTCCAGATCAACGACAAGACGGGCGCCGCTTGAACCGCGGAGGCACCAGCGACGACTGGGGCGCAGGGTGGTGACAAGCCTCTGACCAAACAGAGTTCATATATCGAACCTGTCCCAGCCAGGCGGGTTCCGACGAGTCGACCCGCCCCACCACGACGTCCACCGGCACAGCAGCGTCCAGTTCGATGTCGGCATCGACCTCGATCGCGTAGGAGCCGACCCCCGTCCGTTCCACTCAGGTCACACCGTGGGACACGGCACACTGTGCCGTTCCCCCTCAGCACGGCCGCGCCTGGGCGTAGGGGGCGATGGCGACGTTCGACATACCGGAACTCATCCGACTCCTGGTGGACACCGGCCGCGTTGATGCGCAGCCGGCGCGTAACGGCCCTGGAGTCCTATCTCAGACACCAGCCGCAAAGTAGCGATCAAGACTTCGTGACCGCGGTCTTCTTGGGTTGGCGGGGCACGGTCTTGGTCTTGTCGAGGTGCCCGTACATCGTCGACCGCGGCACGCCGAACATGTCGGTGATTTGCTTGACCGCCTTCTCCCGCTCGTCGTAGAGCCGTTGGGCGAGCGCGGCCTGGTCCTCGGTGAGCTTCGGCCGGCGTCCGCCAACCCGGCCCCGAGCGCGGGCGGAGGCGAGCCCGTCGTTGGTGTTCGCCACGATCAGTTCGCGCTGGAGCCCGGCCAGCACGGATAGCATCCCGAACATCGCCCGTTCCTCCATCGTGGACGTGTCGATGCCCTGCTCGATCACGTGCAGCCCGACGCCGCGCTCGCGCAGGTCAGCGCCGAGCGTCACCATGTGGAGCACGGAGCGGGAGAGCCGGTGACCTTCAACGTGTCGCCCTCGCGCAACAACTGCAGCACGAGGTCAAGCTTCGGCCGCGACGCTTTCGCACCGCTCACGGTGTCGACGTCGGATCAGCCTGGATGTGTTCGGCGGTTGCTCAACTGTTTGTGTGTCGAGCGGGTGCCGCTTGTGGTGTTGGTGATTGCGCCGGGCGTGAGGCGGTCGTGTCGTCTCCTTCCTGGTGAACCGGCCGCCGGGGCAGCCGCGACGCGGGCAGCAGGCCGAGAGCGGCGAGTGAGGCCAGGATCAGCAGAGTAGAGCTCATGGTTGAAACCGCCGAGCCGGTTGCGCTGGCCGCGACGGCGATGCCGAAGGTCGGCCCGATGTGCTGGTGCCCGTGCCGAGTGGCAGACGACGGCCGGCACCGCGCGCCGCCCCCATCACCCCGGAAAAGGCTCTGCTACGCCTTCGAGCGCTCGCCGCGCCCCGGGCGGGGATGAGGGGAAGGGCGCCGGAGGGCGCCCGGGGCCTTCAGCGCGGCGCAGGCGTTCTCACGGGGCGGCCTCTGCCGGTCGGTACCCCGCACCACCCGCCCCGGCGGACCGGGAGACGCGGGGGCCCTTTCGGTGTGCGGCACCCGGTCGATCGCTCCGTGTCCTTGGCCACTGAACCGGACCGGGGCTCCCTCGGCGGTCAGACCTCGAGGTACGCGACGACGACCACGGTCCGCAGAGCCGTCACCCAGTACAGGAACCGTACGCGCTCGACTTCGTCGACGTACTCCCGCAGCGGGGGCCAGCGGTGTCGCCGGGGATCGGCTCGCCGACCTCGGGGTCCACCGCGACGACGACCAGGGCGCGGTCCAGGGCGTGGATCTGAGCCTCGCTGGTCAGGATCTCCAGCTGCTTCGCGGCGGAGGTCGAGAAAACGGTCCGGGCGCGACGCGGGCCGTGATGTGCGGGCATCAGGCGACGGCCGGGCGCTGAGCGGCGAGGCGGGCGAGGTGGGCCTCGCGCAGCTCCTCCCACGGAGTGCACTGCTCGGGGTCGGGCAGGCCGCTGGTGGCGATGTCCTCCAGGACGGCGGCGAACCGGTCGGCGTTCTCGCGAGTCCTGGCCGCGTACGCGCGCACCGCTTCAGCAACCGCGGGCTCCAGCTGCCGGGCGGTGTCGGCGGAGGCCGGCTGTTCGCTCATCAAGAGCTCCAGGGGGCAGAATTGGCGTCTCACCGCGGTATCGCCGGGCAACCCGGCCTGGGAGCACTCCGGAGGAAACCGTCTCGCTGTCCGATGAGCGGAGGCTTGCTGTGTTCAGCCGGTGTGGTGGGCCAGGGGGGCGTGGGGGTCGCTGCCGTGGGTGATGTGGTCGGTGTGGACGGTGGCGGCGGTCAGGCGGGGGATGGTGTGGATGAGGGCATGCTCGGCGTTCACGGCCACCGCATGGGCCTGGACGACGGTCTGGTGCGGGTCGACGACGATGTCGGCTTCGGCACGCAGGGAGTGGCCGATCCAGCGCATCCGGACCTGTCCGACGTCCAGCACGCCGTCGACCTCGCGCAGCGCCGTCTCGGCAGCGACCACCAGTTCGGGGTCGACGGAGTCCATCAGCCGTCGGTAGACCTCGCGGGCGGCGTCCTTGAGGACCGCGAGGATCGCGAGGGTGATGAGCAGGCCGACCACGGGATCCGCCCAGCGCCAACCGATCGCGGCGCCGCCGGCACCGAGCAGCACCGCCAGTGAGGTGAAGCCGTCGGTGCGGGCGTGCAGGCCGTCGGCGACCAGGGCGGCGGACCCGATGCGGCGGCCAGTGCGGATCCGGTAGCGGGCCACCCACTCGTTGCCGATGAACCCCGCCACCGCGGCGACGGCCACCGCCCACAGGTGGGTGACGTCGCGGGGATTCAGGAGTCGGTCGATGGCTTGGTAGGCGGCCGCTGCGGACGACGCGGCGATGGTGAGCACGATGGCGATGCCGGCCAGGTCTTCGGCGCGGCCGTAGCCGTAGGTGTAGCGGCGGTTCGCCGCGCGCCGCCCGAGAACGAACGCGATCCCGAGCGGGACGGCGGTCAGCGCGTCCGCGAAGTTGTGGATCGTGTCGCCCAGCAGCGCCACCGATCCCGACAGCGCCACGATCACGGCCTGGACGACCGCGGTCGCCCCGAGGACGGCCAGCGACAGCCACAGGGTGCGCATGCCTTCACGGGAGGTCTCCATCGCGGAGTCCACCTTGTCCCTGGCCTCATGACTGTGCGGGGTGACCATGTGCCCGAACTGGTGGCGAAGCCGCGACCAGCGCGAACCACCGTGTCCGTGCTCCTCGCGATGCAGCCCGTGCTCGTGATCGTGGCCGTGCCCGTGGGAGTGCTCGCCGCTGTCCATGACACCTACCGTGTCAGGTTCACCCGATTGCAGCCATCACCGTAATACGTGCCCTGACCAGGTGCGATTCCCTCGCAACTACACGCTGGACGTGAGCAGCGCATCCGCTGTCCGGCCTACAGCGGCAGAACGACCCGCAGGTCAATTTCCATGGCAAACAGTCAAGTCCAGTGGCTGTGAGCAGCCACTCTCACGGCAGCCGGTCAGATCGAGCGCAATCTCGCCTGAACTGCCGCGGTACGCGGCGGCGGCCTCGGCGCGGTCGTAGTGGCCCAGCGCCTGGTGGGTGATCAGTTCGGCCGCGTCCTGCATGTGCTGTACCTGGCGAGCGGGAAGGTACTCGCCCCCGGTGGACACGCCGAGCCCGACCGACGACGACACCGCCAGCCGCTCCACCTTCACCGGACACGTCACCTGCGGCGCGATCGGTCGAGGGCCTCCAGGAGGGCGCCGAGCTGTTCGCGCTCTTGAGGGTGGCGGCCGAGCGTGTTCGACGCGATCGACGTCGACAGGTCCGCCTCGGTCGACCGGGAGCGCGTCGCAACGAGTACGTTGGTCGCGGCGCGCCTTTGGCCATGCCCGGGCGCCGGCCGCGTGAGAAAGGCCGGGCTGTGGAGTGCTAGCCAGCTATTGACTGGCGAGCGAGGGGTTTCAGGCGGTGGTGCGGTTGCCTTGGCGTGCGGCGAGCGCGGCGTCGGCGCTGGAGTAGGCGGGCAGGAAGGTGTCCATCCCGGTGACGCTGAGCAGGCGGCTCAGCCGGTCGGGGATGGCCGCCAGGGTCAGGGAGCCGTCGGCGTTCTTGGCGCAGCGCCAGATGCCGACGAGGGCGCCCAGTCCTGAGGAGTCGCAGAAGGTGACGCCTGCGAGGTCGGCGACCAGGTCAGGGTGGCCGTTGGCGATGAGTTCCAGGGCGCGGGCCCGTACGGCGGGTGCGGCGGCGATGTCGAACTCGCCGGACAGGGCGATCACGGCCAGGGCACCGTCGGTGTGCGGGACGTCGATGTGGAATGCGTCGGTCATGGGCGTGGGTTCTCCTGCCCGACGGAGACGTCGGCGGTCGGGGCGGCGGCGCTGTGGGCGGTGGTGGTGATGCCGGCGGGAGCAGCATCGGGGGTGGGGACGGACAGGGCCAGCAGGGCCACGTCGTCGCGTTCGGTGTCGGGGAGGGTGTCCAGGAGTGCGACGGTGTCGTCGATCAGGGCGCGGGCTCTGACCGGCGCCGGGCGCCGGGCCAGGAAGTCGGTCAGTCCCGTGTCGGCGAGCATGCGGCCATCGGCGGTGCGGGCCTCGGTCAGCCCGTCGGTGTACAGCAGCAGTCCCTCGCCGGGTGCCAGGCGCAGGGTGCGTGAGGCGAAGGCGGCTTCGGCCAACGCGCCGACCAGCATGCCCCCCTTGGCGCGGACCGCCTCCACCCGCACGCCGCCGCCCTCGAGGGGGCTCAGGTGGTAGGCGGGCGGGTGACCGCCGGTGGCCAGCGTGACCGTGAAACCGCCGTCCCGGGCCGGATCGAGCATGCCGAAGACGGCTGTGCAAAAGCGGGTGCCGACCGCCGGGTCCAGCAGCAGCGCGGTGTTCAGGGCCTTGAGCGCAGCCGTGGGGTCCGCGTCGACGAGGGCTGCGGCCCGCAGCGTGTAGCGGGTCAGTGAGGTGATCGAGGCGGCTTCGGCGCCCTTGCCGCACACATCGCCCAGGAAGAACGCCCACCGGCCCCCGCCCACGGGGAAGACGTCGTAGAAGTCACCGCCCACTTCCTGCGGGGAGGCGGTCTTGTAATGGCAGGCCAGCTCCAGGCCCGGTACCGCGGGCAGTGCCGGGGGCACCAGGGTGCGCTGCAGGGTGGAGGCGAACGCGGCGATGGCCGCCTTGTCCCGCTCCGCACGCTGGCGGGCCTCTTCCTCCGCCTGGCGCTTCTCCTGCTCGATCTTGCGGCGCTCCTGCTCGGCGCGTACCGCGTTCAGTGCCGACAGCCGCAGCTCAAGCTGGTCACGTACTACCGCGGCCAGGTCTTCGAGGGTGGAGGCATCGGCCTCGCTGATCTCGCGGGGGCGGGTGTCGAGGATGTTGACCGTGCCCAGCCGGTACCCGTCGGCGGTGATGATCGGAGCGGCGGCGTAGAACCGTACTCCCATCGGTCCGGCGACCAGCGGGTTGGAGCAGGCGACCGGGTCCAGCAGAGTGTCGGGGATGACGGTGGTGTCATCGGTGAGCACCGCCGAGGCACACAGGCCCGGATCGCGGCCGATCTCGCTGACGCCTTCCAGGCCGTGCGCGGCCTTGAACCAGATCCGGTCCTCGTCCACGATCGTCACCGTCGCCACCGGCACCTCGAACAACCGTGCCGCCAGCGCCGCGACTCTGTCGTAGGCGCCGTCCGGCGGAGTGTCGAGAATGTCGTAACGGCGCACCGCCGCCATCCGCGCCGCCTCGACCGGCGCGGCCACAGGCCCGCTCGGTGCTATCGCAGGCGGGCTCGCTTGCTCCGGCATGTTCCTCGTCTCGTCATCCCCCCCAGGAGGCACCGACCAGACAGCCAGCACCCCGGAACCTTACCGAACGCCCCCAGCGTCACCGTTCAGGAGGCGCCGCTGAGCGGCCGGTCCAGAAGCTTGCGGAAGAAGCCCGTGACCCACGGACGTACGCGCTCGCGGTCAGCCAACGTGACAGTGCCCACGCACTCCCCCGCGATGTCGTCCACTTCCGGCCGGTCCCGCAACGCCTAGGCACACCTGATCCCGTCTGCGCCGAACGGCGGCACCTGCGCCACGTCGATGTCCGTGCGGATGCGGTGTGGCCGGGCGGGGTGCCGCCACCGCCCCGAGGCGTCGCGGGCGACATCGACGGCGACCTCCAGGACGACGTCGGGTTGAACCAGGTGCACCCCGAGGGTCCGTTGCGCTCCCCACACTGCGGTGAGCGTCCGTCCCGCCCACGGATGCGTGCCCGTCGGTTGGGACAGCCGGTCGGGCAGGGCGTGGCCGGCGGCCTGGGACAGCGTGGTGCTGCGGCCGGCGTATCGCAGGCGGCCCGCGGTGTCGTAGCGGCCCAGCAGCACCGTCCGGGGAGCGGCGAGGGAGCCGGTGACGGCGCCGATGACGGCCTCCGTGGTGACCCGCACCTTGCACTTCCGCCAGGAGCGCGCCGCGGGCCGGTAGGGCTCGTCGAGCCGCTTGAAGCACAAGCCCTCCAGCCCGGCCGTAGTCCATGTCAGCCACTGTTGCGCCACGGCCGGGTCGGTGGTCGACGGGCACAGCGTCAACGGCGCGGCCAGGCCGTGGTCCTCGAACAGCGTCTCCAACGCCGAGCGCCGCCGCACGTACGGCCAGCCGGTCAGGTCTGCTCCCGCGTGCACCAGGTCGAAGACCACGTAGTGCGCCGATCAACCCTTCACAGGATCAGCCCGTCACCCGACGGACACAAATGGTTCACCAGGCAGGCAGGGGTAACCCGACAGACGACTGCGACCGGTTGTACACAACCAGCCGGCGGCAGAGCAGGGCCGCCACCCAGGCTGGAGGAACCTCGTGAACGGCGAACCGACCACCCCATCCTGCGAGTCGCGCTTCCCCTCTGTGACGGCGAGCATCGCGGCTGCCCGGCACTGGGTCCGCGACTGCGTGGAAGGTTTTGGCGGCCCATTGCACCAGCACCGGGTGGTCCAGACCGCCGAACTCCTCGTCTCCGAACTGGTCACCAACGCCATCCGCCACGGCGCCAGCCCACCGCTGATCCGACTCTCCTGGAACGGCCGGATGCTACGCATCGCGGTCAGCGATGACAGCGACCGCTGGCCGTGCATGCGTGTCACCAGGAACACGGAGCCCGGCGGGTTCGGCATGCTGCTCCTCGAACGGCTCGCGCACCGCTGGGGCGTCACCGCGCGCCAGCCCGGCAAAACAGTCTGGGCCGAACTCAGCATCGCTCCGTGAGGACGTCCTCCCTCTGGGCGTGGATCGGCATGGTTGCCACTACGGGAGGACGCGACTTGGCGCATGAGCTGACACCAGCTCGCCTCATCCGGGCCCCGTGCCGGCTGGGGCCGTGCCCTGCGGCCTGTTCACCTTCGACCAGGAGCCCTCACCGGAGTGAGAGACGCGGGCCGTCAGACCTGAGGTGCCTGTTTTCGATCCCGTTGCCCAGCTCGGAATTCGAACAGGGCCTTCGATGTGTGGTGAGGGCCGAGCAGACACAAGATCGGTATCGCTGTCATGGGCAGCGCGTCGACAGGGGCTAACCAAGATCATTTTCATGAACAGTGCTGTGGACTGGGGAGGACTGGCATCGATCCTGTCCAGTGGGCTACGTTGTGCGGCGATGACTACCGGGACGGCATTGCGCCACACACGGATTGGTGACCCGGCGCTCCTCTGAGCGCCGTACGGGCCGGAGCCGGCCCGCTGTTGGATCGAGGATCCGGCGCTGCTGCGCGGGCTCCGCCTCCTGTCGTGTTGATCACAGCTCGACACGTCAACCACGACAGGAGAACTCATGCCCACCAAGATGCTGCACATCCCCACCGCGGACGGCCAGGCCGACGCTTTCGCCGCCTTCCCCGACAACGGCGAGCGGCACCCAGCCGTCCTGATGTACCCGGACGGCTTCGGCATCCGGCCCGTGCTGCGGGAGATGGCCCGCGAACTGGCCGCGCACGGGTACTACGTGCTCGTCCCCAACCTCTTCTACCGGCACGGCCCGGCACCTGTGATCGCACTTCCCGAGCACATCGGAGAAGAGGCCCGCCCCGCGGTCTTCGCCCAGTTGATGCCCTTGATCGAGGCGCACACCGCCGAACGTGTCCTGCGCGACGCCGACGCCTACCTCAGGTTCCTCACCACCCAGCCCGAGGTCGGCGCCGGACCGGTCGCGGTGACCGGCTACTGCATAGGCGGCCTCCTGGCGGTGCGCACCGCCGTGGCCCATCCCGACCAGGTGGCCGCCGTCGCCGCATTCCACGGTCCCGTGGGCGCGGACGGACCCGACAGCCTCGCCAAGCTCACCGCCCAGGTCCACCTCGGCCACGCCGAGGGCGACCTGACGCCCGAGGCCCTGGGCGAGCTCAACCAGGCCCTGGACGCCGCGGGGGTCGGCTACACCTCCGAGATCTACCCCGGCACCACCCACGGCTTCACCATGTCCGACACCGACGCCTTCAACGCCGCCGCACTGCAGCGCCACTGGGACCGCCTGCTGCCCCTCCTCGACCGCACCCTGGCCAACTTCTGAGGTTCCGGCTCGGAAACTAACCCGAAGCACATGGCTCCCCAGTCCTAGCGATGTTTCAAAGCCGGTGTGGGGGCGGGCGCAGCCCGACACGCCCCCACCAACTAGGGAGCCATTGCTTGACGGCAGTGGGAGGATCGGCACCGCTCCGCGCATTCGGGGTCTCCCAGTGACGGTGGTGACCGCCAATGCCAAGACGATCAGTCCCGTTGCGCCTCGCGGGAGGTCGGCTGTCCGCTTCTGCGGGAGCTCCTTCGCCGGGTCACTGCGGACGTCGTCGCCAACCTGTCACCCACGGCCAGAGCGGGCTGGACGGCTCATTCCAAAATTTTGGAATGGACGGCACCCCCGGCCCCGGCCCGGCCGGGGATCCGGGGCAGTGGGCGCTGAGCGCTGAGCACGTCGCCCGGCTCAGCGCCTGGATCGAGGGCGGGGCGAACCAGGCCCGGATCAGTCCCGAGCGCGCTGCGGACCTCCTCGTGGGGCGCTGTCACGTTGGCTGACCGGTGGGATGATCTTCTGGTTCTTCGCGCTGGAGGTGGCTGTCCGTGGGGGCCGTGTCGCTGTCGTACAAGGGGCACCGGTACCCGGTCGAGGTCATCTCCCACTGTGTGTGGCTGTACTTCCGCTTCCCGCAGTCGTTCCGCGAGGTCGAGGAGCTGATGCTCGAGCGCAGCGTGACCGTCTCCTACGAGACGGTGCGCCGCTGGTGCGCCAAGTTCGGGCAGGCCTATGCCAACGCGCTGCGCCGCCGACAGCCTAGGCCTGGGGACAAGTGGCACCTGGACGAGGTCTTCATCAAGATCAATGGGGAACAGAAGTACCTGTGGCGGGCCGTCGACCAGGACGGCAACACGTCCTGGACCTCCTGGTGCAGAACCGGCGGGACAAGGCCGCGGCCAGGCGTTTCTTCCGCAGGCTGATGAAGAAGAGCCGAATGGTGCCGCGGGTGGTCGTCACCGACAAGCTCCGCTCCTACGGCGCGGCCCACCGCGAGGTCATGCCCTCCGTCGAGCACCGCTCACACAAGGGCCTGAACAACAGAGCGGAGAACAGCCACCAGCCCACCAGGCAGCGCGAACGCGCGATGAAGGGCTTTCGCGGCGTTGGTGCAGCCCAGCGGTTCCTGTCCGCGTTCAGCGGCATCTCGCCCCACTTCCGGCCCCGCCGACACCTGATGCCCGCACACAACTACCGCGCCGAGATGAGCATCCGCTTCTCGCTCTGGAAGCAGATCACCGGCATCGCCGGCCTCGCCACCGCGGCCTGAGCACAGGCCCGGCTCCCAAGCCCACCCTGCCCCGACGCGCCCTCAGGCAGTTACACAGCCAACAACGTGACAACACCCTGCCGGCGCTTCGAAGTGGGGCCGGGTGCCGCGAAGATGTCGTACACCGACGTCGCACCCACCAGCGCTCCCGCGCAGGGCGATGAGAGGGTCGCCTTCCGTCTCAACTGGGTCGTCTCGCCCGAGGGCGACGACCTGAAAGCCCCCATCAGCGTGGCCGTCATCCGTCACGGGCCCAACTTGGCTATCTACAAAGCCATTTCCGCCAGTCCGCCGGCCTGGGACGTCATCCCGAGCGATCTCGTCAACGCCCAGTCGAAAGTGCTGGACGCTGCCGGCCGAAGCGCGGCGGACTAGCGGGCCGGCGAAGCAGGGGCGCCGACCGCCACCGAAACGGCGCGGGCGTCAGCCCCGGTCCGGACGCGTCACCCGGTCATAGCGCGCCCGCCCCACCCCCGCCGCGACCGTCAGCGGGATCGCGAGGAGGGCGGCCGTCAGGAACAGGCCCCTGTACGCGTGGCGTTCCGCGGGGCCGGCGGCGATGGCGCTCGCCAGGGCGCTGCCGACGTACAGGGCCAGGCCGAACATCGCCACACCGGTGGCCCGGGCCGCCGGGGACAGGCCGGTGGCCCAGGACTGGATCGTGGAGTGCATGAACGACCAACCGCCGCCGAGCAGCAGCGTGCACACCACCAGCGCGGGCACCGACCGGCTGGCCGCCGCGAGGCCGAAGGCCAGGGCCATCTGCACCCCGCCGACCACCATCAGCCGCACCGGCGTCCAGCGCCCCACCAGCCGCTTCACCGTCTGGGCCGCGGCCATCGAGCCCACCCCGTACAGCGCGGACACCGCGCCGGCCAGCGTCGCCGACGCCCCCTGGGCCTCCAGGGCGGGCGCGATGTACGTCAAGAAGCCCAGCAGGACCGCTCCTTCGAGCATGGCCACCGCCATCACGTACCACTGCCAGCGCGAGCGCAGGACGACCTTGAACGGGGCGAGCAGCGCCCCCGGCGCCGCACGCGGCGGCTCCGGCAGGCGGCGCAGGGCGACGGCCAGGTAGGCGGCGATCACGCCGGGCAGCGCGAAGACGAGACGCCAGCTCACGAAGTGCGCCAGGGCGCCGGCGACGACGGTCGCCACGGCCGTGCCCAGGGCGAACGCGGTCATCAGCTCGCTCAGCGGGCGCTGGCGGACCGCCGCGGGCACGGTGTCCCCGATGTAGGTGATGGACGCGGCGATGGACGCCGCGAAGAACGCGCCGGCCGCGGCCCGCGCCACGATCAGCACCGTCGCGTCGGGCGCGAGCACCGAGCAGAGCGCGGCGACCGCGGCGCCGGCCAGGGAGATCCGCATGACGCGCACCCGGCCGAGCCGGTCGCTGGCCAGTCCCCACACCGGCTGCATCAGACCGTAGGCGAGGAAGTAGCCGCTGGCCGCGAGCATCACCGTCGGCAGCGGAACGCCCAGCTGGGCGCGGATGAGCAGCAGCATCGGGGTGATGCAGAAGCGGTCGAAGTTGCTGACGAACCCGGCGGCCCGCAGCAGCCGTAACGAGGCGGCGGGCAGGGCCGGCAACGCGGGCGGCAAGGGCAGCGCGGGTGCCTCCGGCGGCGATACGGGAGCCTCCCCCGGCGCAGGGGCTGCCGCACCACGCGCCGCCGAAGGGGCGGCGGCGTGCCCGGCTCCCTCGGCGGACCCGGACGGGACGGCGGACCCGGACGGGACGGCGGACCCGGCCGAGTCCGCGGGCCTCGCCGGGCCGGCGGGCCCCGCTGAGTCGGTGGTTTCCGTATGGGCGTCCATGACGGCTCTCCTTGTGGCAATCCTGCGGTGGTCGCTCGGTCCCGCACCAGACCCGGCCTGGCCCGGCCGGACCGCGTGGGGCCGGTCCGGCCGGGCCGGGGCCGCGGGCCCGGCCGGGCTGGTGGTTCCAGCTCATCACCGCCGGTGAGCGGCGCGACCCCGCAGCCGATTACCCTTGCTCACACCCTGGGAGCGCGGGGCGAGGGGGGATCATGAACGGCGGCGCGGGCAGCGTCCGGTACCGGGAACTGGGCGCGTTCCTGCGCTCGCGGCGTGAGCGGCTGACGCCCGCCGAGGTGGGGCTGCAGGGGTCCGCGCGGCGGCGCACCCCGGGGCTGCGGCGCGAGGAGGTCGCGGAGCTCGCCGGGATCAGCAGCTCCTGGTACGCGTGGCTGGAGCAGGGCCGGGTGCGCACGTCGGAACAGGTGCTCCGGTCGGTGGCGCGGGCGCTGCGCCTGGACGCGGACGAGACCGCGCATGTGCTGTCGTTCCTGGAGCACGCCGCGCCGGACGAACACCCGCCGGGATGGGTCTCGCGCAACCTGCTGACCCTGGTGGAGGCGCTGACGCCCAACCCGGCCGTGGTGCTGGACCCACACTGGGACCTGCTGGCCTGGAACTCGGGGTACGCGGCCCTGCTCACCGATCCGGCCAGGCTCGCGCCCAAGCAGCGCAACCTGCTGTGGCTGGTGTTCCGCTGGGCGCCCGCCCGTACGCTGCTGGCCAGTTGGGAGCCCGAGGCGCGGAGCCTGCTGGGCCAGTTCCGGGCGAAGGCGGCCCGACATCCCGAGGACGGCCGGTACGCCGAGATCACCGCTGAACTGCTCGCCGACCCGGACGCGGCGCGCTGGTACGGCCGCCGGGAGACCTCGGCGTTCCATCCCGCCGTACGCCACTTCCGGCATCCGGCCGCCGGCGATCTGCGGCTGCGCTACGTCAAGCTCGCCGCCGTCGACGAGCCGGGCCACCATCTGCTCGCCTACCTGCCCGACGACCCGGCGACGCAACAGGCCCTGGGAACGCTGGGGGCGCCGGGCCGCTGAGCGGGGTGCGGCGCCGTCCCGCGTACCGACGGCACGCGGGGCGGCGGGGCCAGGAGCGGCGGGCCCCGGCGACCGCCCCAACCCCCGCCCCGGCGCCCTCAGGTGCGCGACCCGCTCAGGAGGTGAGCACCGCCTTCATCACCGACCCGTCCGCGACCGCCCCGAGCGCGTCGGCGTGCCGCTCCAGCGGGAACGGCGTGACCAGGCTCGCCAGGTCGAAGCGGGCGGTGAGCGCGGGCAACAGGCGTACGTACTCGACGAGATGCGCTCCGGTGAAGGCCCAGGAGCCGATGACGTCCAGCTGCCGGTGCACGATCTGGTGCGGGTTGATCAGGGTGTCGCCGGCGTCGGAGTACTGGCCGACGATCAGGTAGCTGCCGCCCCGGCGGGGCAGGCTCAGCCCCTGGCCGACCGCGGCCGGGACCCCGGCGCACTCGATGACCAGGTCGGCTCCGTCTCCCCCGGTGGCGTCCTTGACCTGGCGCAGGACGTCCGCGGGGTCGGCCGCCCCGGCGATGTCCAGGTGGACGTCACCGATGCCGGCCGCCGCCGCCCGTTCGAGCCGCGAGGCCGGGCCGCCCACGACAACAACCCTGGCCGCACCGGCAAGTTGGGCGAACGCCGCCGCCGCGAGACCGACCGGGCCGCTGCCCTGCACCACCACGGTCTCACCCAGACGCACCGGCCGCCGCTCGTACAGGGCGTGCGCCACCGTGGGCCCGGCGCAGGCCAGCGACATGGCGGCGAGCGGATCGATGCCCTCGGGCACCTTGATGACGGCGGTGCCGGGCTGCAGCACGATGTGGTCGGCCCAGGCGCCGGAGAGCTCGGGGCCGCTGTCCAGGGCACGGTTGACGCCGTAGGTGCGGCGCTGCTCGCACAGGGTCGGTTCGCGGTGCAGCCGGCAGGGCGGGCAGACGCCGCAGGCGATGGAGGCCAACATCACCGTGTCACCGGTCGCGAGCGGCACCCCGGTGGCGTCGCGGTGCGTCCCGCCCCCCTTACGGTGCCCTACGCGTCATTGCGGCCGAGCGGCAGTCGGCGGCACGCGGTGGCGGGCCACGGTGAGTGCCGAATACCGTTTCCAGATGGAGCAGATGCTCGGCGAGGCGCGAGAGCAGCTGGTGCGGCTGCAGGGCGTGCACAGCGGTACCACCGCCGAGGTGGCATGCACGCTGCTCCAGCACCTCAGCCACAGTGCCACCCCGATCGACCAGGCCCTAGTGGACACCGCCGCCGCAGATGTCGCCGCGGGGGTGGCGATGGAGGACGTGGCGGCGTGGTCACGCCTGCCTGCCCAGGAGCTGGCGGAGCTCGTTACAGCAGGCCAGGATCAAGGCTGACGCCCAGAGGACGCCTCGGCCCGCAGCCGGGCGGATAAGGGCAAAGCCACTCACCGCCCTGCGCGAGCGGCCTGCTCGCGCAGGGCGGCCTCGGAGGGCGGTTGCGGGCCTGCGGGCGTCAGGTGGTGGTGGGCCAGGTCCGCAGCAGAGCGGCGATCTTCCCTGCGGTGCAGGCGGGGTCAAGGAGCAGGTCCTTCAGGGCGATGGCGTCCTCACGGCCGGGCTTGACGGAGATCCCGGCGGCTTCGAGGTACATGACGCCGGACGCGGCGGCGACGGCCATGTTGGAGCGCTCCAACCAGGGGCACCGGCCCAGTGTGTGCACCAGGGCGGCGGCTTTGGCGTAGGGGCCGCCGTAGACGGGCTGCTCGAACAGTTCGGCGCGGTGGCGGGCGACCGCGGAGATGGGAACGCCGTAGTCGTCGGGGGCCGGATCGTGCGCCCCGGCGGCCTCGGCGACTTGGAGGATCCAGGGAACGTCGATGTGCAGGTCCATCAGGCCGCGCGTGCTCCCCTGGGCGTTCGCTGGGCTTGTTCGGCCTCGTCGAAGACCGCCTGGTGTTCGGCCAGGAAGCGGGCGGCCGCGTCCACCGCTCGGGCACGCAGGCCGCTGGCATCGTCCTGTACCAGCCTGGCGAGGTAGTCCCCGATGCTCAGTCCCAGGTCGGCGGCGCGTTTCTTCGCGAGTTCCGCAACGTCCTCATCCACGCGCGCGCCCAGCTGTGTCTTCGCCATACCAGCATGGTAACAGATGTTACCGAGATAGGGGGGCTGCCGCTGGCCCGGTGATCTCCTCCGTCCAGTCCCCGTCGAAGCGGGCGGGTAACCCCCCACAACCAGCGTCCAGTCGGCCGGCCCGCCGCCCGCGGCGCGCCCTCGGTACTGGCCGTGTCACCGCTTGCCCGGGTGGTCGCACAAGCGGCGGGAACGCACAGCCTGCATGGTGCTCCTAAGGTCGGCGCGCGCACGCCCCGTCCCATTCAGGGGAACGAGGCCCTTCGGAAGCGCTGACCCCCGGCGTGTCGACAGCATGCGTGGCGCCCCGCCACAGGCGGCGCGGAGGGAACGCCACGAACGCTGTGGATACGCCACCCCACCAGCCGGACCAGGAGCCACACAACTCCCCTAAGGGGCGCGCCGGTTGGCGGCGAGCCAGTTGGAGGGTTGGAGGGTAGGACTGGCGCCCTGCCCGACCCGCAGCTGTTGGGCTCGGCCGGGACCATAGGTCGGTTGGTGGACGCGGTCGACACCGTGGTGATCGAGAGTACGGCGGCACTCGCGCGGCCCCTTCGGCAAGAGCGGACCGGCGGCCGGCCGTGCTGGAATGTTCGCCGAGGCCGGCATGCCGGTGCGCCCGGGAGGCAGCCAGTGCCGGAGGCGCTCCGTCAGTACTGGAGGTGCTCCGTCACGGGCGGGCCGGGAGGATCACCCGGCGCAGCGGCGCCGGGGTCTGGTCGCCGGTCGCCGTGGAGCGGAGTCCGGCAGGTCGTGCCAGCCCGAGCCGCGAAAACGTCCACACTCCTACCTCAAGTGCACATCCTGCGTACCAATCGCGTCCAGGCCGCGCGGCAGGGGGCGTCTCAGGGCCGCTTCACCCGGTGGGGGCGGGGGTGTAGGCGCTGACGAGGTAGAGCGCCTCGTCGTCGACGGCGTTGCGGCTCCAGTCGAGGGCGATGCGCACGGGGTGCCCGTCGGCGGCGTACCGCGCCTGCGCCGTCTCGGCGTGCTCCTTGCGGGCTTGTTCCAGCCGCCGCAACAGCCCGCCGAGCGTTGGCACCTCGGCGTGTTCGCGGACCTGGCGCCGGCTGTCCTCGTCCAGCCCGGCCACCTCGGTCACCTTGCCGTCGTGCACCTGGACCCGGAACCGCCCGGCCAGCGCCTCCGTCGTCGACGTCAACGTGTAGCCGTAGGCGGCGGGTTCCCGCCACGCGGTCGTCCCGCCTGCGGCGGTGTGCCGGGGCCCACCGGCCGCGTGGCTCCATACGGACTCGGCGGTGCCGCCGCACGCGGCCACGAGGCACAGCGCGGCGCCCGTCAGCGCGACGGCGGACAGCGGGCGGGCGGGGAAACGTCCAGCACGCATGGGACTCCTCCGGTTCGGTTACCGCAACGACGCGGAAGGACCCCGGTTCGTTCACCGCCCGCCCCGTGCACGGCCCGCCGCACCCGGGGACGGCGGGCAGGCAGCGGCTTGCGCGCACCTGTCGGCCCGACGCGGGGGCGCCCTCGCAAGTGGTACCGGTCAGTGCCGCCAGTAGTCGCGCTCGGGGAGTTCCACCCACAGGTCGGGGGGCCCGGTGAAGGGCCGCGGGTCGGCGGGGAAGAGGCCCGCGTGGGCGCAGCATTCGGCGATCGCGTGGGAGCCGTAGATGTACGCGGTGAGGACCTCCTCGGGAGGCGTACCGGTGCACGGGCCCCCGCCGGGGTGCAGGTCCCAGCCCTCGACGACACCGTCGCGCACGAGGCTGCCCTGGTTGCCGCTCTTGGGGTTGGCGTACATGCCGTAGCAGACGGTACCGGCGGAGAGCAGGGCCTGTACGCCCGGCATCTGCGGCCCGTATCCCCAGGCCTGGGTGACGACGCAACCGCCCGGTACGGTCGTCACCCCGACGATGCGCAGGCTGTCATCCGTGTCGACGCCGTACGGGTCGTCCAGGAGCTCGGCGAGCAGCCCGGCGTCCGGCGGCACCGCTGCCAGGCGCCGTACGGCCTCCTGCGCGTCGATGCCGGCCACGCAGGCCAGTCCCGTGCCGTCGTAGTAGCCGACGTCGGCCAGGGCCGCGATGCGCCGCCGGCCTGCCCGCGCCGCCGCTGACTCCGCCTCGCTGAGCCCCGGTTCGCCCTCAGGCAGCGGGAACAGCTCCGGTGTGGGACCGGCCAGGCTCAGCCGTCCCGGTGACCAGCCGGCCAGCACCGGCCGCCACGGGTCGGCTCCCGCGGCGACGAGGACGCGTGCGATCTCCGGCCGGTGCCCGACCACCGCCTCCCACAGCGCGGTCGTACCGTCCTCCAGGGCGTCGGCGTCGGCGACGCGCCCGGCCAACTCCGCGACGACCTCGGGCGAGCCGAACGCCACGGCCCGGTGCAGGGGCCGTTCCCCGCACGCCAGCGCCTCCGGATCGGCGCCCTGGTCGAGCCGTCGCCGGATGTCCCGGTGGTCGCGCCAGCCCTCCCAGTCGACGCCGCCCTCCCAGCCGTCCCCCGGTCCCGTCCCCATGTCGCCTCCCGCGCCCCGCCCGACGGCACCCTGCCGCACACCGACCACCCTTGCAGACGGGTCCGACACGCCGCCGGGGACATGAGAGCTGGCCGGGGCAGGCAGGGCACAGCTCAGCGTGAGAGCGGCGAGAACGGCCTCGGCCGGGCCGGCGGGGAAGGCGTCAGGGCGGCGCGCGACGGTCGCGGTGGCGGCGAGGCAGAACGCGCCGAGCTCCGGCCGGGCCAGGGCGGCGAGCACCGCGGGAACGTCGGCGGTCCAGGCGGCCGGATCCGCGCCGACGAGGCGCTGCAGTACAGCGGCGTAGCCCTCGGCGCCTGCGTCCGGGGCGTCGGCGAGGGCCGCGGCGGCCGCGGCCGCCAGCTCCCGCAGCTCCTGAAAGGGCGGCTCAAAGTGCTGAACAAGACACCAAACTACGTCTACGACTACCACGTCACCAGCGCGGACATGTATGGGCAGACGGGCACGCGCCGCTTGCTTCCGGCGCTTTCGTGCCCTTCAGCCACGGTGCCCGCACGGTCGCTGCTCGGTCGCCGCCAGCCGCCGCGCTGGCCCCGGGGCCGGGGCCGGCCGCGCGCGTTCGTCCGCCGGGGCCGGGCGACGTTGTCCGCACTGCCACCTCCGCCGCGTCGGGGCTGCTGTTGTCCGTCCGGCCCCCGACGCGGCATGCGTCGGGGGCCGGGGCCTGGTCCGCAGCCGCCTGGCCCGCGCTCCCGCCCGCGGCCCGACGGCCTGCCGTGCTGTCCACCCCGGGCCGTGCCGTATGTCTGCCCCCGCGTCCGCCCGTGTTGCGGTGGTCGCGGCTTCGGTTCGGTGGTCCGAGGCGCGTAGCGCATGAACTGTCAGGTGACTAGCATGGACACGTGGCCAGCGGACATGTGCCGCGCGGATCTTAAGGCGCCGGCTGAGGGGATGGTGCTCCGGCTGAGCTTCACGAAGCCATTCCCTCTCTGGCACAGCCCAACAGCAGCGCCTTCCGCTACGCCGGTGTTCTGCTGGAGCGCCGCCCCATTCAATTGAGGTGGATCGCCATGACCGACATTCCAGTTCCCGGCGATTACGACGGAGACGGCGCGCTGGACACCGCATTCTGGAGCCCGGCTGAAGGAAATTGGTTCATCCAGCCCGGCTCCGGCGGTCAGCAGCGCGTGATTCAGTTCGGCCGGGAGGGCGATATTCCGGTGCCGAACGATTTCGACCGCGACGGCAAGAAAGACCTCGGCATATGGCGTCCCGGTGACCATACACTGCGGGTGCGTCCGTCCTCCGGCCTGCCGGACTGGACTCTGTTGATCCCTCAGGACGATGACCGTCTGAGCCCTGCCGACTATCCCGCGCTCACCTTGTTCGCTTATGCGCTTTTCACTCTTGTCCCACGGCTGGAGGATGTCGACCGGCCGAGCGAGGCGTACGTGGCGGCCCGCGAGAGTATCCGGGTCTTCCTTCGACTGGCGGCGAGCCCTGGTGACCTGGTCCCGCCGGCGTATCTCGCGCGCGTGGTGGGGCTCGCCGAGCATCTCCCCGCATCCGAGGCCGTGACGGCGACTGAGGACGTTGTGGCCATCCAGCGGCGCCTGGTCGCCGCTGATCCCGCCAACGTCGACTACCAGACCGCCCTTGCCTACGCGCTCTTTTGGCTGGCCTTGCGGCTGGAGGCTGTTGACCGGCCGGACAAGGCACACGTTGCGGCCCGTGAGAGTGTCGTTGCTTTTCTCCGGCTGGCGGCGAGCCCGGGCTACCTTTATGCGGCGGCAGCGCTGTCCCGCGTGGTGCAACTGGCTGGGCTTCTCCCGGCATCAGAGGCTGTGGCGCCGACCCGTGAGGCCGTCACGATGCTGCGGCGCCTGATCGACATCGACCCCGCCGACCTCGACCTCCAGATCCAGCTCGCCTCCTCGCTACATTCACTGACGCGGGTCCTTCAGGCCGCCGGCCGACAGTCCGAGGCCTTTACGGCCGCCTCGGACGCCGAGACGGCAGACCACCGAGTGGCCTCGCTCCGGACGGTGCCGTCTGCCCTGGAAAGGCTTGGGTATGGAGCCCCAGGCGGCACGTCGATCACGGATTTGCTGCGCCAATACGGCACCGTGTGGAACCTCGCACTCGATGGACTGCCCTTCCACGACCAGCTGGCCACGGTCGCAGAGCATCTGAAAGGTCGATTCTGCGGGGTACCCGACCGTCTGGACGGCCATGGTGGCCTGGCCACCCGGACTGCCGGCCCTGCCGGAGATGCGGGCCATTGGCAACATGGCGACCTCACCTGGTCGTCCGACAGCCACGGAGCAAACCTGGAAGAAACCGTGGTGCAGAGTAAATTCAGCGACGCGTTCGCCGAATGGGGGAAGGCCCTGCCCACGGGGTTTTTCAGCTTCCGCAAAGTGGAGAACGGCGGCGACATCAGGCTTCACTTCGGCGGGGAAGAGGCTTGTGAATACTTTACCGAGGCAAGTGGCGCCATCGGTTGCGGTGCGCCGCCTCCGTCAGGCGATGTCGTGTTCAGAAGTTCGAAGGCATGGGTCCAAACCGACCTGTTCAGGACGGCCCTCCATGAGATCGGCCACGCGCTTGGCCTGGAACATTCGAACAACTCGAGGTCCGTCATGTATCCGAGCGACGCCGGCCAGTACGTGATCGATGACGAGTCGAAGCGGAAACTCGCTGACCTCTACCAATGGACGGTCCAGGCTCTTACAGGGGGCCACACAGCAAACCGGCCCAGCCTCGCCGTGACGAAAAACTCTTATTCCGATGTCGGGAGCTTCATCACGGCCTGGCGCGGAAGTAACGAAGACAGTCTTTGGTGGTCCGAGTTCCTCGGGAACCGTTGGGCGCCCCAGGAGCATGCCCCAGACTTCGGCTCCACCCATGGTCCAGCCCTCACAGCCTTCCCTTACACGGACAACTTCGGAGGGTTCTACATGGCCTGGAAGGGGGGGAAGAACGACACAGGAATCTGGTACGCCTCCAAACTCCCTCATGACTCCGAGTGGGGGAGCCAGATTCGTGTGCCGGATGTCGGTACCAGTTGCGGTCCTGCCATCGCCTGGTTCAACGGCCGTCTCCACCTGGCGTGGAAAGGGCGCGACGAGGACAAGACCATCTGGCACTCCTCGCTCGGCTCGCGCTGGGAGCCCCAGGAAATAGTATCGACAGCAACGACGCCGACACTGTGGACCACGCACAGTCCCTGCCTGGTCGTGTTCGACCAGCGCCTGTACCTCTTCTTCCGAAGCGCCTTCAACAGTAACGTCGGCTACAGCTGGCTCGACAGCGCACCCGGAAGCGTCTGGCAGGATCCCCGGATCGTCCAGTACGCCACATTCGAGGACGGTACCGACGGGGACGTCACAAGAGCATGGCACGCCATCGGCACGAGCCACGGGCCGGCGGCCACCGTGCACGGCGACCTCATGGTCCTTGCATGGAAGGGAGTGGAGGGGGACAGTGGTCTGTGGTTCACCAACTTCGACGGCAATGAATTCTCCGGGCAAGTCCCTATCACGGACAGAGCAACCGCCGAAGGCCCGGCGATCGCCAGCTGGGCCGGCCGCCTCTACGTGACGTGGAAGGGCGGCCACGAGACCGACCTCTTCTACTCGACACTCTTCTGACCCAACCGGCCCTTCGTGGCACGGCTTGCCACCTCGGCGGCTGCGCCGCGAGCTGGGGCCGATCGACTCAAGCACGGCGCGCCTCGCGCGCGGGCGGACGCCGGTGGAGGAACGGTGTGCCCGGCGGTCCCGGAGCGGCCGCCCGACACACCGCCCCACACGTGAAGAGGTCCGGCCACGAAACTGCTCGACGACCCGCTGTTCCAGTCGGTCGCCAGCCTCGGCCATGCTGCCGCCTGGGAAGCGAGCTTCGAAGTTTTGGCCAACTGGGCCGTGGCGCACGACAATCGCAAGGTCCGCTTCGATGAGGCGATCGACGGCGTTGGTATCTGGCCTGTTCTGCTTGCTGAGCGACCCTTGCCACGGGCCCCGCTTTCATCGAGTGGACCAACAGTCTCGCCCGATTTTCCGATGTGGCGGGGATGCATCCGTGGATCCGTTACCAACTCTGCGAAGGTCTCGTGTGAGCGATGCAGCTCTTCGACTGCTGACTGTCTGTGGTATGGCTGGGGTGCCGGTGACGGCCGCCCGACGGGTGCCGTGGCCAGCTCGAGTGGAGCGGAGCTGAGAGTCTGGTCCACCCTGCATGGCTCGCAAGCCGCAGACACTGATCACGTGCAGCGATACCAGTCTTCACCGTTGCTGGCGAGCGTGCTGCGCAGGTATGCCTCCAGGGATGGCGCGATCCAGGTGCGGCTGTCTGTCTCGTGGTCCCAGACGAAGATCTCATCATGGGCCGGTGTGCACACGAAGGCGAACTGATCGCCGCCGCCGTTGTCACCGAAGAACATGAGGGCGTCGAACGGCATGTACAGGGTGCGGAACTGCTCGTTGCCGCGGAATGACAGGTTTTCTTCCAGGATCTTTTCTGCGGTCCAGATCACCTCGGTGCCGTAATTGGCTTCGATCCCGTCAGTCTCTGTCAGGAGTTCACGCAAAGGGGCGGGCAGCGGCTGCCCGAGCTGTTCTTCGATCGCGATCAGGGCGTCGGGGGTTGCGGGGTCTTGCAGCTGCACATCGGCATCGGGGAATTCTGAGGCGAGCTCTCGCCATATGAAGTGTTTTCTCCAATACTGGTGATATTACCTGATGCGGAGACTGAACCAGCGTCCCAGCATATCATCGACTTTGGTGACGTGATCGAGGATTTGCTGCCTCGTGGCGGTGGGGTGAGTTCTGTAGAACTCGTTCCAGGAGACACGTATTTCACTGAGGTGGATTCTGCTGTTGATGCCCTTGGGATGCCGCGCAGGTTTTCGAGGGAGTGCATTTCGTCCACCTTGAACGGGTGTGTACAGTAAACGGCTGATCTTGGTTGTTGAGGGTCAGTGGCTGGTGGCGGGGGTGAGGCGTCCTTCGAAGGCGATCTGGAAGGCGTTCAGGGGTGCCTTCCAGCGCATCGTCCAGCGCGCCGGCCCTTGCCGGTCGGATCGAGGCTCATCAGCGCCATGTAGACGCACTTCAACGCGGCGTTCTCCGACGGGAAGCGGCCCCGGGCCCTCACGGCCTTGCGGATGCGGGCGTTCACGCTCTCAATCGCGTCGCTGCAGGCGAGCCGGGAGTGGTCGTCGATGGCGGTGTGGATGAAGGCGTAGCCGATCACGGGACAGCCACTCTTACGAGCGTCGGTTGTGGCCTGCCGGTTGGCGGTGGCTTGCTGGCGGGGCATGACGCGGTGGCCGCCGCCGTCGGGGATGTTGCCGAGCTTCTTGATGTCGACGTGGATGAGTTGGCCGGGGCGTGAGCGTTCGTAGCGGCGGATGACCTGGCCGGTGGGCCGGTCCATCAAGTGCAGCCGGTTCAGTCCCTGGCGGGTCAGCACACGATGGACCGTGGAGGCAGGTATTCCGAGAATCGGGCCGATCCGGGCGGGGCCGAGTTTCCGCTCGCGCCGCAGCGCGCGGATGCGGTCCTCGATGTCGGCGCGGGTGCGGTGCGGGGTGGTTCGGGGCCTGCTCGTGCGGTCGTGCAGGTCCGCGTCGCCTTCCGCACGCCAGCGGCGGACCCACTTGTGGGCGGTGGTGCGAGAGATGCCCATTTCATCGGCGACGTGCGCGACGGGGCGGCCGGCCCGGACCCGGTCGATCAGGAGGCGTCTGCCATGAATGGTGAGCCGGGCGTTGGGGTGGGACACGAGGACCTCATCAGGTGCAGTAGGCGCAGCGATGGGCGGCGGGGCCCTGGGCGCGGCGAAGGCGGGGCCACGTCGTCGGGGCTGTCAGCGAGGTCGAGCAGCAGGGGCTGGCGTCGTCGCAGGTCACCGTTCCAGCGGCGGTGAGAATGAGCAGGTCCCTGACGTCCGGAGCGAAGGCCCCGGGCGTCAGGGACGCGTGTATCAAGAGACGATGATGGTGCGTTCGCCCGTGCGTCCTTGTGGGCCCACGCCTTCTTGACCGCGGCGAGATGCTGTCGATCTGACTCTGCACCCGGTCGAGCAGGCGGGCGTGCTGGCTACGGGGGCCGAGGACGGCGCACATGGCGGCGGGTGTGTGCCCCAACCGGGTCTATTCGGCCCAGGTGTGCTCCAGCAGCGTGCGGAAGGTGGCGGGCTCTCGACCGATCAATTCGGCCAGGGTCGGGTCGACGACGGTGAACTCACCATTCCGCGCCGCCGCGAAGATGCTCAGCATCAGGTCGGCGATCGGGGCGGGGGCACCGTGCGCCAGGGCCTGCTCGCGGAAGGCATCGCCAGGAACGACGGTACGGGTGAAGGGCCGCCCGGTGGCCTGGGCCGCTATCTCGGCGACGGCGTCGAAGTCGAGCGCCGCCGGACCAGTGAGGGGCGGGGTGGGCCCCTCGAAGCAGCCCTCGTCGGTAAGAATCGCCGCGGCGGCCTCGGCGAGATCGTCGTGGCCGGTCCAGGCTACGGGGCCGTCGGCGGGGAGGGCGATGTCGCCGGTGTGGCGGGCGGACTCCAGGAACTGCAGGGCGCTGGCGGCGTAGAAGCCGTTGCGCAGCGCGGTCCAGGGCAGGCTGGTGGCGCGCAGTAGGTCCTCGGTCTGGGCGTGGTCACGGCATGCCTGGAAGCCGGAGTCGTGGGAGGCACCCATCTGGCTGGTGTACAGGATGCGGCCGACTCCGACCTTCACGGCGGCGTCGATCGCGGCGCGGTGGCCGGTGACGCACTCCTCGCCCGTGCGGTCGAGGGAGACGAGCAGCAGTTGCTCGGCTCCCTCGAAGGCGTGGACGAGTGATGCGGGGTCGTCGAAGCTGCCCTGCCGGACGCGGACGCCGCGGTCGGCGAGGTCCTGGGCCTTGCGGGGGTCGCGGACGCTGACGGCGACGCGGTCTGCGGGGAGGCGCTGCAGGAGTCGCTCGACGGTGCGGCGGCCGAGTTTTCCGGTGGCTCCGGTGACGATGATCATGGGGTTCTCCAAGCGATGTTTCCAATGGAATCAATTCCACGATAACATCGAAACTAACGCTGGAAGCAACCTCCCGATATCATTGATACATGCCTATCCGCGACACCACCGACAACCCCCGCCAGCGCATCATCGAGGCAGCCATCGAGCTGCTGGAGAGCGGCGGCCCCGACGCAGTGAGCACCCGCGCGGTCGCCGCTGCGGCCGGGATGCAGCCGCCGGCCATCTACCGCCACTTCGGCGACAAGGACGGGCTGCTGGAGGCGGTCGCCGAGCACGGCTATGCGCAGTTCCTGGAGAGCAAGCGCGCACAGCTCGACCCCGCGCCGGAGGACCCGGTGGAGGAGCTGCGCCGCGGCTGGGACATGGTGGTCGAGTTCGGGATCTCGCGCCCCGAACTGTTCGCCGTGATGAACAGGGCCACCGGCTCGGCGTCGGACGCGGCGCACCGCGCGGGCCTGGAGGTCCTCCGCGGCCGGGTGCGCCGACTGGCGGCCGCGGGATGGCTGCGGGTCGACGAGGAACTGGCCGTCCAGATCATCCAGGCCACCGGCCAAGGCGCGGTCACCACCTGGCACTCCACCCCCGCAAAACGCCGCAATCGGGCGCTGCTGAGCATCCTTCGCGAGTCCATGGTCGCCGCCGTCACCCGCGCCGAACCGACGGTCCCCGCCGCGGAGTCCGGCCCCGCCCCAGCAGCCCGCGTGCTGCGCGCCGCTCTCCCCGACAACGCCGACGTACTAAGCGACGCCGAGCAGCGCCTGCTGCGCGAGTGGCTCACCCGCCTGGCGGCAGACGGCGGCATGCCGTAGGTAGGCCTGATCCTCCGTCAGCCGACCTCGTGCAGGTCGAGGGTCGCGAGCAGAGATCCTTCACCAAGCGGCGTCCGCCGAGATGGGGTCGTGGGCGACCACACAGCTCCAGCTGACATCCCCCTATCCACAACGCGCCGCTAACCTCGGCCACCTCTTCACCGCCCACTGTTGACAACGCTTGTGGTCAATGCAGCTAGGTTCTGTCCGGCGGATCACGGCCGGAGCCATAAGCGGACCGCTGCGACAGTGACGGTGCCGTGGAAGACGTAGGCCCTCTTGTCGTAGCGG
>NZ_JBEXRO010000041.1:0-41900 GCF_040613095.1 Streptomyces sp. NPDC006309
CCCGCTCCACCAGCAACGGCATCGCCTCCGAGGCCGTGACCAGCTCCCGCAGCGGATACCGGCCCAGCAACGCCTCCACCTCCGGCGACAGCGCCTGCTTCAGACGGTGGTGGACGGAACGGGAGTCGTCGCCGAGGGCGCGCGCGGCGGCCAGCACCAGATCCCGCTCGGGGCCCTTGGGCACTCCGGCCGCCGCCCGCTCGTACAGCTCGGCGCCCTGCTCCAGCACCAGGCCGGTGTCGATGCCGGCGGGCACCTTGACGGACGCGATGTGCCGCCAGGTCGCCAGCGGATGGCTCCAGGCCTCCACGCGGAAGGTCCAGCGTCCCGTCGCGTCGGGGGTGATGTCGGCGCCCCAGCGGTCGCTGCCCGGGGCGAGTTCCCGCATCGGTGTCCACGGGCCCTTGCGGCCCTTCGGATCGCGCAGGACGACGTTGGCGCCGACGGCGTCGTGCCCCTCGCGGAACACGGTGGCCGTCACCTGGAAGGTCTCCCCGGTCACCGCTTTCGCCGGGCGCCTGCCGCAGTCCACGGCCGGCCGGACGTCACGTACCGGTACACGGCCGATGGCCGGGGTCCTGCGCATGTATCTCACCTCCGCCGTGCGCGAAGCCGGGCACCCGGCCCGGCTCCGCGATCCGAAGTCGGGCCGGCGCGTGCCGGTCCCGAGGGGAACGCCTTGTACGGTGCCAGGTCAGGGGCTTGGCGCCGTGGAACGCCGCTCCGGTGGCGTCGCTCTTCTGGCCGCCCGGCGCGGCTGCGGCCGACCGCCCTGCTCGCGCAGGTAGGTGACCAGGTTGGTGCGCAGATAGCGTTCGGCGGCGTCCGCGGCCTCGCGGGCACAGCGTTTGCCCATCAGAACGCACAGCGTGTACCCCGAGTCCTCGAAGGTGGCCCGGACCGTGCGGTCGTACGGCGAGGCGAGCATCACGCGCTCCCACGCCCGGTACCGCCGCAACTGCCGGGCCACTTCGGCCTTGGCCGGTAGCAGCATGGCCCTGTTCACCTTCCACGCTCTCGACTGGGCGCGTTCCCGACGGTCGGGTGGTGTCCGCACACGGGGAGGTACGGCACCGTTACGGCGATCGAGGCTTTCACTCATGGTGCACGCACCACGACCCAGCGTCTTGTTGGTCCTTCAACCATTTCGGGTGCCCGGTGCTCGTGTTGCACGAATGGCGTAGCAGCCTCACGGTGGAGATGACTCAGAAGCGATGAACGCTCACGCTTCGTGTCCGGGATCCCTCCCGGACGGGGTAAAGGGAGCGAGAGCTTCGCCGGTGAGGAGCAAGCGACGATGAAGACCGCAGTGCCCTGCTACTACCACCTCGACGTGGAAGTCAGCCCGGAACGGGTGGGACAGGTCAGCCGCATCCTGGCCGCCCACCTCCGTCACTGGGACCTCGACAACATCGTGGACCCCGTCTGCCGCGGCGCGGAGATGCTGCTGCGGGCGATCGACGCGCACGCCACGGACAAGCACACCTCCATCGAGATGTGGTGGAACGGCCAGCATCTCATCACGGCGTTCGGCGGCGACGACCCCGATCTGCGCCCCGACCAGGACCTGCGGGCCTGCCTGGCCGACATCGCCGCCATGAGCGACGGCTGGGGCTGCTGCGCCTCGGACACCGGAGCGAAGATCATCTGGTTCTCGCAGCGGGCCCGCGCCGGCCAGCGCGTCCCGCTGGTGCCCACCGCCCCCGCGCCCACCCTGCGCACCGGCCTGAACGTGCCGCGCACCCAGCGCGTGCCCGCGCTCGCCGCGTCCGCCGGCGACCACGTTCTGGAGGGCAGCCGGTGACCGCCCGCAAGGTCCGCGAAGGGGTGCCCGTCTGGAGCGGGCACCCCTACCCGCTGGGTGCCTCGTTCGACGGACAGGGCACCAACTTCGCCCTCTTCAGCGAGGTCGCCGAGCGTGTCGAGCTGATCCTCTTCGACGACGACGGCCGCGCGACCGCCGTCCCGCTGTACGAGGTCGACGGCTTCGTCTGGCACGCCTACCTGCCCGGCGTCGCCCCCGGCCGGCGCTACGGCTTCCGGGTGCACGGCCCCTGGCAGCCGGCGTTCGGCAACCGGTGCAACCCGGCGAAGCTGCTGCTCGACCCGTACGCCCGCGCCGTCGACGGCCAGATCGACAACCACCCCTCTCTCTACGAGCGCGCCCCGGACGGCCCCGACCCGTCCGACAGCGCCGGCCACTCCATGCTGGGCGTGGTCACGGACCCGTTCTTCGACTGGGGCGACGACCGCCCGCCCAGGACGCCGTACGCGGACTCGGTCATCTACGAGGCCCACGTCCGCGGCCTCACCCGCACCCACCCCGACGTCCCCGACCGGCTGCGCGGCACCTACGCCGGTCTCGCGCACCCTGCCGTGACCGAGCACCTGACCTCGCTCGGCGTCACCGCGGTGGAGCTGATGCCGGTGCACCAGTTCGTGCAGGACGGCGTCCTCCAGGACCGCGGCCTGGTCAACTACTGGGGCTACAACACCATCGGCTTCTTCGCCCCGCACAACGCCTACGCCGCCTTCGGCAGCCGCGGCCAGCAGGTCAACGAGTTCAAGGCCATGGTGAAGGCACTGCACGCGGCCGGCCTCGAAGTCATCCTCGACGTGGTCTACAACCACACCGCCGAGGGCAACGAGATGGGGCCCACGCTGTCCTTCCGGGGCATCGACAACGCCTCCTACTACCGCCTGGTCGACGGTGACTGGGCGCATTACTACGACACCACCGGGACCGGAAACAGCCTGCTGATGCGGCATCCCTACGTGCTCCAGCTGATCATGGACTCGCTGCGGTACTGGGTCACCGAGATGCACGTCGACGGCTTCCGCTTCGACCTCGCGGCCACGCTGGCCCGCCAGTTCCACGAGGTGGACCGGCTCTCGGCGTTCTTCGACCTGATCCAGCAGGATCCGGTGATCAGCCGCGTCAAGCTCATCGCCGAACCCTGGGACGTCGGCGAGGGCGGCTACCAGGTCGGCAACTTCCCGCCGCTGTGGTCGGAGTGGAACGGCAAGTACCGCGACGCCGTACGGGACTTCTGGCGGGCCGAGCCCGGCGCGCTCGGCGAGTTCGCCTCCCGGCTCACCGGCTCCTCCGACCTCTACCAGCACAGCCGGCGCCGGCCCCGCGCGAGCGTCAACTTCGTCACCGCGCACGACGGGTTCACCCTGCGCGACCTCGTGTCGTACAACGACAAGCACAACGAGGACAACGGCGAGGACAACCGCGACGGCGAGAGCCACAACCGGTCCTGGAACTGCGGGGTGGAAGGCGACACCGACGACCCCGCCGTCCTGGAACTCCGCGCCCGCCAGCAGCGCAACCTGCTGGCCACCCTGCTGCTCTCGCAGGGCATCCCGATGCTCTGCCACGGCGACGAACTCGGCCGCACCCAGCGCGGCAACAACAACGCCTACTGCCAGGACAACGAGATCTCCTGGGTGGACTGGGACCTCACCGACGAGCAGCGCGGCCTCGCCGACTTCACCCGGCACCTGATCGCCCTGCGCGCCGGGCACCCGGTGCTGCGCCGCCGCCGCTTCTTCCGCGGCGACACCGTGACCAACGCCGAGCAGCCGCTGCCCGACCTGATGTGGCTGCGGCCCGACGCCCGTGAGATGACCGACCGGGACTGGCAGCGCGACGACGCGCACTCGGTCGGCGTGTTCCTCAACGGCGACGCCATCGCCGAACGCGACGCCTACGGGCGCCGCATGACCGACGACTCCTTCCTGCTGCTCGTCAACGGCTACTGGGAGCCGGTCCACTTCCGGCTGCCCGACGCCTCCTACGGCGAGCGCTGGACCACCCTGGTCGACACCGCCGACCCCGAGGGCGTCCCCGACGAACGCGAACGCAAGGCCGGCACGAAGCTCCGCGTGGAGTCCCGCAGCCTGGTCCTGCTGTCCCGCCCCTCGCGCGCCGGCGGCTGACGCGGCCGGCGGCGTTCAGTGGCCGCGCCGCGACGTCACGGTGAACTGCGCGCCGTCCGCGTCGCGCAGGATCGCCTCGGTCTCGTCCTCGCGCAGCACACTGCCACCGTGCTTCTCCGCCGCGCGGGCACAGCCGGCCACGTCGGTCACCGCGAAGTTGATCTGCCAGTGGGGCCGCACCGAGGGGTCCGGGGCGGCCCCCACCGCACCCGAGTCGATGCGCGCCACCACGTCACCCCGGCTGCGCAGCACCACCTCACCGCCCTCGTACTCGACCTCGCAGCAGCCCGGCAGCCCGGACGCCCAGTCCAGGATCTCGCCGTAGAAGATCGCGGCGTCGAAGGCGTCCCGGGTGTGCAGCCGCACGAAGGCCGGCGCGGCCTGCCGCCACGTCTCCCAGTTGGAGACCAGTTCGCCCTGCCAGATGCCGAAGGTGGCCCCGTCCCGGTCGGCGAGCAGCGCCGCCCGGCCGGGCGGGAAGGACAGCGGCCCGACCGCCACCGTACCGCCGCGCTCCCGGGCCCGGGACGCGGCCACGTCCGCGTCCGGCACCGCGAAGTACGGCGTCCAGGCGACCGCCATCTGCCACATGGACGCCACGGCGGCGATCCCGGCCACCGGCACGCCGTCCGCCAGGGCGATCCGGAAGTGCTCGCCGAGGTCGGCGCCGCGCCAGCGCCAGCCCAGCACGGCCGTGTAGAAGTCCTGGGTGGCCTGGACATCGCGGCTGGTCAGGCTCACCCAGCACGGAGCGCCGAAGACGGAGTCCGTGGAGACGACGTCTCTCCTGCGCGGTACGCCGGCGGGGGTCTCGTGGTTCATGGCAGTCGCGTCCTGCTCTCGGGGCCGGGCGGCCACCGGTCTGGCACCAGTGTCCGACCGGGAAGGGGTGGAGTGCATGCCGAGTACCCCGGGTGGCAGGGGTACAGGCCTCTGCGCAGGATGGAGGCATGGAGGAGAGCGAGCCGGACCGCGTCGCCGCGCTTCAGGCGGAGGTCGACCAGCTGAAGGAGGCGATGGTCTCGCATGCCGTCGTCGACCAGGCGATCGGAATGGTGGTCGCCCTCGGCCGGGTCACGCCGGACCAGGGCTGGCAGGTGCTGAAGGACGTCTCCCAGCACACCAACATCAAGCTGCGCAACATCGCGGAGATGATCCTCGTCTGGGGCCGCCGCGGTGACCTCCCCCCGCACGTCCGCGCCGAGCTGGAGGACGCCCTGGACCGGTACGGCCCCGCACAGATCCCGGGCGCTGAGACACCGATCCCGGGAGCGGAGGGGGCGTAACCGGCGGCGCGCGGTCAGCGGGCGCGGGTCTCCGCGAGGAGTTCCTCGCGCAGCCGGTCGAAGCAGCCGCTGAGCAGCCGCGAGACGTGCATCTGCGAGATCCCGAGCTGCTGGGCGATCCGGCTCTGCGTCATGCCGCCGAAGAACCGCAGGTAGAGGATGGTGCGCTCACGCTCGGGCAGGGCCGCGAGGCACGGCTTGACCGCTGCGCGGTCCACGACGAGATCGTATCCCGGGTCGGGCGCGCCCAGGGAGTCGCCGAGGGCGTACCCGTCGGTGCCGGCGACCTCGGCGTCCAGGGACAGCGCGGAGAAGCACTCCAGTGCCTCCATGCCCGTAAGCACTTCGTCCTCGGTCAGCCGCGTGTGCGCGGCGATCTCGGCGACGGTCGGCGCCCGGCCGGACGTGGTCTGCGCCAGCTCCTTGATCGCCGAGCGGACCCGGTTGCGCAGGTCCTGCACCCGGCGCGGCACGTGCAGGGTCCACATGTGGTCACGGAAGTGCCGCTTGATCTCGCCGGTGATGGTGGGGACGGCGTACGCCTCGAAGGCGCGGCCACGCGCGGGATCGTAGTGGTCGACGGCCTTGACCAGGCCCAGCGCGGCCACCTGGTAGAGGTCCTCCAGGGCCTCCCCGCGGCCGCGGAAGCGCACGGCGATCCGCTCGGCCATCGGCAGCCACAGACGGACCAGTTCGTCCCTGAGCGCCTGACGCTCGGGGCCGTCGGGCAGCCCCGCCAGCCGCTCGAAGGAGCTGCCCGTGTCCGGGGCGTCGTCATGGGGGTGGGGCTTCGTGCTGCCAGTGACACGCATGGCGCGCACCTCTTTCGGCAGGTGCTGGATGGACAGACACCGTGGGAGGTGCGCTCGGACCAGGGAGGGACGCCGGGGCGTGCGGCCGGGCCGGCTCCCACGGACGTGCCTCCTGTCCGAAGCACTGATGTCCGTTTTCCCGTTCTCGCGCATCTCAAATCAAATGTATACATACCGGTCAATTCACCAGAATATCGTCGACTGCCCCCGCAGGCTCACCGGGCTCCGGCGCGGGCCGCCGATCCCGCCGCCGGACGTGATGTGCGGCACGCGCGCGTACCCGGCGGTGGGGGGCCGCGGACGGATTCTTCCTGGGCAGCGCTTGATCAGCGATCAACGCCGGTGAATCCCCTGGCCACAGCGCATTCTGCTCATTTGACAGTGCGCTGAGCGCACAGATAGACAGCAGCTCTCGAGGGTCGAGAGGGGCACCGTGTACGAGCCGAACGTGGTCGGGGACTGGCAGGAGTACGAGGAGCATGCCGGTCTGCGGGTCCGCGTCCACCGCCTGGAGCCGTCCGAGCCGCCGCGCGGACGCGACGACGCCGCCGCCGGGCTGACGTACTTCAGCGTCCGGGTGACCGTCGAGAACCGCGGCACACGGCACTACGGCATCCATCTGGAGGACGGTCAGATCGACGTCCGTGTCGGCCCGGACGGCGAGGGCGCCTTCATCGACTGGCGCAACTCGCAGTTCATCGAGGGCTTCGACGTCTACCCGCTGCGCCGGGCCACCGCCGTGCTCTACGCCGCCGCACCCGAGCCCGCCCTCACGCACGTGGACGTACAGGTGCAGCTGCGGGTGGAGGACGAGTGGGGCGACCGCCGGCTGTGGGCGGGCGGGATCGGTGTCGTGGAGGGGACCACGGCGGCCACGCCCGCCGGTGCCGGACCGTGCGGTCTGGCCCACCAGGTCAGCGCCTTCCTGAAGGACCAGGCGGAGCCGGGCACCGCCTGAGACGGGCCGCCCGGCCCGGCCGGGCTCAGTGCGGGATGCCGTCGATGATCTCCCGCGCGCCCTGCCGGAGCAGCGCCACCGCGACCGAGGTGCCGAGCGTGGCCGGATCGAGCCGGCCGGCCCACTCGTGGGCGTTCAGCCGGGTCTTGCCGTCCGGGGTGAACACGCAGGCCCGCAGGGAGAGTTCCCCGCCGTGGTCCATACGCGCGTATCCGGCGATCGGGCTGTTGCAGTGACCCTGGAGCACATGCAGGAACATCCGCTCGGCCGTCGCCTCCCGATGGGTGGCCGGGTCGCCGAGCCCGCTGACCGCGTCGATCAGCTCGGTGTCGTCCTGCCGGCACTGGAGGGCGAGGATGCCCGCGCCGATCGGCGGCATCATCGTCTCCGGCGACAGCACCTCGCTGATCACGTCCGTCCGGCCGATGCGCTCCAGGCCGGACACCGCCAGCAGCAGCGCGTCCGCCTCGCCGGCGGCCAGTTTCTCGAGCCGGCGGTTGGCGTTGCCGCGGAACGGCACGCACTGAAGCCGCGGGTGGGTGGCGGCGAGCTGGGCGACCCGGCGCACCGAGGAGGTGCCGATCCGGGTGCCGGCCGGCAGCTCGTCCAGGGTCATACCGCCGGGGTGCACCAGCGCGTCCCGGATGTCGTCCCGCTTCAGGAACGCGGCGAACACCGTCCCGGCGGGCAGCGGCCGGTCGGCGGGCACGTCCTTGACGCAGTGCACCGCGAGATCCGCCTCTCCGGCCAGCAGGGCGGCGTCCACCTCCTTGGTGAACGCGCCCTTGCCCTCGACCTGGGACAGATCGCCCAGCCACTTGTCACCGGTCGTGCGCACCGGTACGACCTCGGTCCGCACCCCCGGGTACGGAGCGGCCAGCTCGGCGCGGACCCGCTCCACCTGGGCCAGGGCCATGGGGGAGTCGCGGGAGACGATACGGATGAGTTCCGGCACAGACATGGGGACACGATAGACCGCCGTGACGGCGGAGCGGTTCAGGCGCCGGGGTCGAACGGGATCCCGGACGGCTCCGCCGACGCGAGGTGGGAGGCGAAGGCCCCGTCCTTCAGGCCGAAGTGGGCGCTGCCGAAGTCGTAGGCGCTCAACTCGTCGCGCAGGCCCGCCGGATAGCCGTCCCAGCCGACCAGGGGCGGGTACTGCCACGTGTGCCGGTGGTTCTCCGGCGGTTCGTCGTTGGTGTTGGCGAGCCGGAAGCAGTGGGTGCCGATGCCGTCCTTGTGGTAGACGACCTTCGGGTGCGTGCCCTCGAAGCGGACCTCGGAGGCCGGGTGCACGGTGAACGAGCCGTGGTTGGACGTCGACACGTACTGGACCCGCCCGTCCCGCACCCACACCACGACGTGCTCCCAGTCGTTGCGGTGCCCGCCGATGCCGCTGCCGGGCAGCGCCTGGTCCTTCTCGAAGTACAGGCCGTAGAGGTACGCGCACCAGCCGTTGTTGCACGTGGAGCGGGAGTAGCTGTTGGTGTTGCCGAGGTCGGAGGCGTCGTGGCAGCTGCCGTTGAGGGCGCCGGTCGGCTTCAGCCCCGGGTTGACCGTGCCGTCGGGGCCTATCGCGGGCGTCGGGTAGCAGCCGTCCGTGTCGTAGTCGAAGGCGGGCTGGTACGTCAGTTCGGCGGCCCCGGCGTTCTGCGGCAGCGCCAGGGGCGGGGCGGCGAAGGCGGCGGCGGGGGAGGCGACGACCAGGGCGGCGGCGCCGGCCAGGACGGCGAACCATCTGCCGCGCCGGACGCGCGAGGTGATCGAGGACACGGACTTCCTCCAACATCTGTCGGGCACACGGGAGTTCAGCATCCCGGCCGCACGCCGCGCTGCCAAGAGGTCGCCGGTGCAGCGGAGATGACGTCCCGTCGGACGTCCGTCACCGGCCGAAGCCGTCCGGCAGGTCCGCCGCCGACTCCCGCGGGGTGAGGTCCGGGCGCAGCCGCAGCCAGGACGGCTGACGCAGCATCCCGTCGCGGGTCCGTGTGCTGTAGCTGACCTCGCCCACCAGCCGGGGCAGCACCCAGCGGGCGTGGGGGACGCGCGGCACCGGGTCGAAGGGACACCGCTCGCTGGCCGCGTCCCGCAGCAGCTCCGCGAGTTCCGCCCGTTCCGCCTCGCTCCAGCCGGTGCCGACCCCGCCGACGTACCGCAGCCGGCCGCCCGCGCGCTGGCCGGCCAGCACCGCTCCGGGCAGCCCGGCCAGCCGCCCCCTGCCCGGCAGCCAGCCGCCGACGATCACGTCCTCGGCGCGCATGTTCCGGATCTTGATCCAGGCACGGGAGCGGACCCCGGGTTCGTACACCGAGTCGAGCCGCTTGCACACCAGCCCCTCCAGACCGTGCTCCCGGGTGGCCCGCAGTGCCTCGGCGCCGTGCCCGGTCACCGCACCCGGCGTCGACCAGTGGGGCCCGGCCAGGCCCAGCTCCTCCAGCCGGGCCCGCCGCCGGACGTACGGCAGCCGCACCAGGGGCTCCGCCAGGTACGGCAGGTCGAACAGCACCAGGTGCACCGGCACCTGGGCGGCCCGGCGCGCCGCCCGCGCGGGGGCGTGCGCGAGGCCCATCCGGCTCTGCAGCAGCTGGAAGTCGGCCCGCCCCCGCTCGTCCAGGGCCAGTACCTCACCGTCCAGCACGGCGGGCGCGGCACCCAGGGCGGCGCCGAGCGGCCGGAGTTCGGGGTAGGCCGCGGTGATGTCCTCCCCGGAGCGGGCACGCAGCAGCACGCTGCCGTCGCCGGGCAGGTAGACCATCACCCGCTGGCCGTCCTGTTTGGTCTCGTACGCCCACCGCTCGTCCTGGGCGGCGGAGGGCAGGCCGCCGGGGGTGGCGAGCATCGGCGGGATGAGCGGCAGGGTCACGGCGGTCACGGCAGAAGGTCTCGACCGGCCCCGGCGCCCCCACGCGCCTTTCACCCCCGGTTCCCCTGAACGGGCCCCACCGCGGGGACCCGCCCGGGGCGGGTGCCCCGGGCCGACCGGCCGGGTTCTGTCTCCTTGGCCGGCGTGGTGCCCGGACGAGGCAGAACATGAGCTCGGAGTCCGTGGACCGTTCGATGTCGGGGTGGAGGCGGAGCCGGAGGCCGGTGCCAGGTCACGTCTGAGCCGGTGGGTGCGGCACGCCGGCCCGGTCGAGGTGTTCCCTATGTCAGCGCTGTGAGCGAGTGGCGCGACGCCTGGCGAGCTCATGTCCGACGACGGCACCGAGGTGGATGACCACGCCCACGGCCACCAGCCAGGAAAGGATGACCATGGCGACACCCACAGGGCCGTACTTCTGATTGTTGGCCACGATGGTTGCGGAGAAGTAGCGGGAGGAGAACCACCCGAGGCCGGTCCAGGCGGTACCAGTGGCCAAAGCCGCGGGCAGGAGGAAGCGCCATGCGACGGCTCCGGTGAGCAGCAGTCGCATGGTCCCCCACCAGAAGAACACCGCCAGGACGAATCCGGACAGGATGCTCAGCCGCGATCCGGGCACCGCGCCGATCCCGGCCCGGGCCGCGCTGTAGGCGACCAGCGCCGCCAGCCACGCGAGCTGCGCCGCGAGGTCCCGCCACCAGCGTGGTGGCACGCCGAAGAGGAACTGGTACCAGCCCTGCAAGGTGCCGGCCACGGCGACCGCCCCGGCGACCATCAGCGAAGCGCTCACCAACGTGAGGGTGACCGAACCGGAATCGGATGTGAACAGGCCGGCCACGGCCTGGGCCGCCTGCTCGTCCAGTCCGAGCCATCCCGCCATGACCTTCGCCGCGTCCTGGCCGAACGCACCGGTGACAAGGATCAGGAAGGGGAAGAAGCAAAGGAACGCGAGCGACGCCAGCTGGAACGAATGGCCGAAGAAGTCCGCCGCGCTGAGGCGTCCCCACAAACGTCCCACCGCGCTTGCGCCCAGGCGCCTGCCCGCCGCCTGCCACGTGTCGTCCAGCCGAGTGCGGTACAGGCCCGTGCGGCGGCCTTCACCGGGTGCTCTCCTGCGAATGCGCACATCAGTCAGTACACCGTGCCGAACGGCCGATTCGGCTGAGCGCCCACTGGGTGGAGATCGTGTCGCCGGCGGGCGACGCGGTGTGTCACCTGGTCGACGGCCTCTCGTTCGGTGCGGGCGTGGGCGTGCGTGTGGGTGTGGCAGGCACGACGGCGCACCCTCTCCGGCCCGACCACCCGGTGCACGTACTTCGGGGTCCGTCCGGCAGCCCGCGCAAACAACGGTGCGGCGCTCGTCGGTGGGGGGGCCGGGAGGGGGCCCGGCCCCGCGTGCCGGCCGGGGCCGAAACCCGGATCCGCCCCCGGGGTCAGGAGGAGTGCGGCGGTCTGACCCAGTCCAGGGACCGTTCGACGGCCCGCCGCCAGTTGTCGTACTCCCGCTCGCGGCGCCCGGGGTCCATGCCGGGCAGCCACTGGGCGGCGCGGTGCCAGTTGCGGCGCAGCACCTCCAGGTCGGACCAGTAGCCGGCGGCGAGCCCGGCCGCGTAGGCGGCTCCGAGGGACACCGTCTCGGCGACCATGGGCCGTACCACGGGCACGTCGAGCACGTCGGCGACGAACTGCATCAGCAGGTTGTCCGCGGTCATGCCCCCGTCCACCTTCAGCTCCCGCAGGGGGAGAGCGGAGTCGGCGTTCATGGCGTCGACGACCTCCCGTGTCTGCCATCCGGTGGCCTCCAGGACGGCGCGCGCCAGATGCCCCTTGGTGATGTACGAGGTGAGCCCGACGACGACCCCGCGCGCGTCGCTGCGCCAGCGGGGCGCGAAGAGGCCTGAGAAGGCGGGGACGATGTAGCAGCCGCCGTTGTCATCGACCGTGCGCGCGAGGGTCTCGATCTCCGCGGCGCTGCTGATCAGGCCCAGTCGGTCACGGAACCACTGCACGAGTGCGCCGGTGACGGCTATCGACCCCTCCAGGGCGTACGCCGGCGGCTGGGCCCCGATCCGGTAGGCGACGGTGGTGAGCAGTCCGTGCCGGGAGCGCACGGGGTCGCCGCCGGTGTTGAGCAGCAGGAAGCCGCCCGTTCCGTAGGTGCACTTGGCCTCGCCCGGGGAGAAGCACGTCTGGCCGAACAGGGCGGCCTGCTGGTCGCCGAGGGCGGCCGTGATGCGGATGCCCGGCAGCACCGAGCGGGCCTCGCCGTACGCCTCCACCGACGACCTGATCTCGGGCAGCATCGGGCGGGGCACCCCGAAGAAGTCCAGCAGTTCCTCGTCCCAGGCGAGGGTGCGGATGTTCATCAGCATCGTGCGGCTGGCATTGGTCACGTCCGTGAGGTGCAGCCCGCTGCCCGCGCCTCCGGTGAGGTTCCAGATCAGCCAGCTCTCCATCGTCCCGAACAGCACCTCGCCGTCCCGGGCGCGCTGCTCGACGCCCTTGACGTGGTCGAACAGCCAGCGGATCCGCAGCGCCGAGAAGTACGTCGAGGGCGGCACGCCGCAGCGGTCCAGGAAGAACGCCTCCCCGGGATGCTTCCTGAGGTCCTCGACGAGCGGCCCCGTGCGGGTGTCCTGCCAGACGATCGCCCGGCACAGCGGGGCACCGGTCCGCCGGTCCCAGAGCACCGTCGTCTCGCGCTGGTTGGCCACGCCGAGCGCCGCGACCTGGCCCGCCTCGACACCGGCGTCGGACAGAGCCTCGGGCACGACGCGGCGCAGGTTCTGCCATATCTCCACGGCGTCGTGCTCCACCCAGCCCGGCCGGGGGAAGTGCTGCTGGTGCTCCCGCTGCGCGACCGAGACCAGCCGCCCGCGGTGGTCGAACAGGATGCACCGGGTCGAGTTCGTGCCCTGATCGATGGACATCACGTACCGTTCAGCCATGATCGGGTCTGCCTTCCGACGGATCGAGGGGCGGCTGTCCTGGGCTACCAGCGGGCGGCTCCCAGGTCCCTGGAGATCGCCCGCGCGGCTTCGCGGATCAGGGTGACCAGGCCCGGGCGGGGGTGGCCCTGGCCGTCGCAGATCCGCTCGACCGGCCCGGAGAGCCCGACGGCGCCGACGACGAGCCCGCCGTGCCCCCGGATCGGCGCGGCGAGCCCGGCCTCGCCCATGCTCATCTCCTGGATCTCGGCGGCCCAGCCCGCCTCCCTGACCGCGGCCAGCGCCCGGGCCAGCTGTTCGGGGTCCACGAGGGTGTGCCGGGTGTAGGCCTCCAGTCCCGGTTCCCGGCACGGCTCGACGGCGGCGGCCCCGTAGGCCAGCAGCACCTTGCCGAGTGAGGAGGCGTGCAGGGGCAGCAGCGAGCCCACGTCGAGGGTCTGGAAGGTGTCGTCCGGCCGGAACACGTGGTGGACGACGAGGACCCTGCCCTCCAGGGGCGTCCCCAGGCGCACCGCCTCGCCGCTGCGGGCGGCCAGGGCGTCGGCCCAGTTGAGGGAGCGCGAGCGCAGCTCGTTGACGTCCAGGTAGCTGGTGCCCAGGTGCAGCAGGGCGGCTCCCAGCTGGTACTTCCCGGTCGCCGCGTCCTGCTCCACGAAGTCCACGTGCTGGAGTGTGCGCAGGATGCCGTGCGCGGTGCCCTTCGCCAGGCCGAGCGAGGCCGCCACCTCGCCGAGTCCGAGTCGGCGGGGCCCACCGGCGAGCAGGCGCAGGATCGCCGCCGCCCGTTCGATCGACTGGACTGGGCCGGCCATGAGGCGAGCCTATTACCGCCACGGGCGCTTCGCCGCGCGGGCGCCGGGACGCCGGGCAGCGGGGACGTTCGGTAATGCCGACCGCCGTTCATTGACGGGCCCGATTTGTCTCCATAGCGTGCTTTGGAGCACGGAACGCGCCGGACGGCGCCGGACCGGCAGCACACCACCGGAGGAAACATGGCGGCACAGCTCAACACGCTGCTTCGGGCGGCATGCGAACACGTGTGTCCGCTGCCGCCCGTCGCCGGCGCGGTCTCGGCCGTACGCCGGCGGGTGGCGGCGATCCTCGCCGAGTGGAGCGTCTGCCCGGACATCGTCGAGGACACGCTGCTCGTGGTGTCCGAGCTCGCCACCAACGCGGTCATCCACGCCCGGCCGCCGGCCGAACTGCGGCTGTCCTGGCTCTGGGGCGACGCCGGCCGCACCGTGCGGGTCGAGGTCACCGACGCGGGGCCCGCGCTGCCGGCGGGCTGCTCCCTCCCCGGGACCGACCCGGACGAGCACGGCCGGGGCGAGGCCATCGTCCACGCCCTGGCGACCCGGCACGGCATACGGGTCCACCGCGCCGGGATCACCCGCTGGGCCGAACTCGTCGTGGCCTGAGACCGCCGCCGCCCGTGAACGCGCCGGTACGGAGAGCGCCGCGGTCCGGGACGCCGCCACGATCCGGGCGGTACGGAGCCGGTCGCGGTCCGGGACGCCGCCACGATCCGGGCGGTTTACAGCCGGTCGCGGTCCGAGACGCCGCCACGAGTCGGGCGGTACGGAGCCGGTCGCGGTCCGAGATGCCGCCACTGCCTGGGCGGTACGGAGCCGGTCGCGGTCCGGGACGCCGCCACTGCCTGGGCGGTACGGAAACCGTCACGGCCCGAGATGCCCCTGCCATCCGGACAGTACGGAGACCGTCGCCGCCCTAGGTTCCGCCGCGATCCCGCAGTACGGAGACCGTCGCGGCCCGAAGATGCCACTGCCACCCGGACGGTACGGAGACGGTCGCCGCCCTGGGTTCCGCCGCGATCCGGGCGGTACAGAGCCGGTCGCGGCCCGAGATGCCGCCGCCGCTGTCCCGGCCGTACGGCGGCCGGTTGGTCCGCGGTTCGTCCGCGGTTCGTCCGCGGAGCAGGAGCACGGCCGCGGCGTCGTACAGCCGCCCGCCCACACGCGCGAGCAGTTCGTCGTGGAGCGCGCTGAGCGTGCGTGCCGGCTCCTCGGACATGTGCCGGGCCACGCCTTCGGCCGGTGGATGGAACGCGCGGGCGCGATCGCGCGCCTCGGTGACCCCGTAGGTGTGGAGCAGCAACTGGTCCCCCACCGCCAGGGGCGGCCGCTGGAGACCTGGGCGCCCGGTCCGAGAGGGCGCGCAGTCCGAGGGACGGAGCGGGCGGGGCCGGCTCCACCGCGCGGACCTCGCCGGGCGCGGATATAGCAGCGGGGGCACGTGGCCGCAGTCGACGACCTCCCGATCGATGCCCCGACCGCGCTTGCAGCAGGCGGAGGGCTCGCTGCACGGACGTGACGAGGGCGGGGCCGTCCTGAGCGTCCACGCCTACCGTCCAGTAATATCCGGCGGCAGGCCACCAGAGGAGAAACCGTGTCCCGGTCCGAACGCTCACCCCTGCTGCTCGCCGGCCTCCTGGCGGTGTCCGGGGTCGCCCACTTCGCCGCCCCACGGCGGTTCGACGCCACGATCCCCCGCCGGCTGCCGGGCTCGCCCCGGATGTGGACGTACGGCAGCGGCGCCGTCGAGCTGGCCCTGGCGGCCGGCATCGCGGCACCCAGGACGCGCGCCGCGGCGGCCAGGGCGGCAGCGGCCTTCTTCGTCGGCGTGTTCCCGGCCAACGTCCAGCTGGCCGTCGACTCGCGCGACCGGCCCGCCCCCCAGCGGACCGCCGCCCTCGCCCGGCTTCCGCTCCAGGCGCCCCTGGTGCTGTGGGCCCGCAAGGTGGCCCGCGGCGCGGCGGACGGGAACGGACACACCGGGCAGGGGCAGCGGTGAGCCAGCGTCCCCTGGCGGCCGGGGACAGGGCCGAGGACTTCGCCCTGCCCGACGAGACCGGGACCGTCCGCCGGCTCAGCGAGCTGCTGGCCGGCGGACCGGTCGTCCTCTTCTTCTATCCCGCCGCCCTCACCGCCGGCTGCACCGCCGAGGCCTGCCACTTCCGCGACCTCGCCGCCGAGTTCGCCGCGGCCGGCGCCCGTCCCGTCGGCATCAGCGGGGACGGCGTGGACAAGCAGCGGGAGTTCACCGGCCGGCACCGCCTCGGCATGCCGCTGCTCTCCGACACCGACGGCACGGTCCGTGAGCGGTTCGGCGTCCGGCGCGGCTTCTCGCCGGCCCCGACCAAGCGCGTCACCTTCGTCATCGACACGGACCGTACCGTCCTGGACGTCGTCCGCAGCGAACTGCGCATGAACACCCACGCCGACCGGGCCCTCGCGGCCCTGCGCGCCCGCAAGGGCTGAGACGGCTCCCACGCAGGGGCGCCGGGCACGGTGACCCGACGGCCGCCGTCCGGGCGCGGGTGCGCGGGGGCCGGTCGCGCGGTTCCCCGCGCCTCCTTCGGGACGTACGGCCCCGGGCCGGGCGGTAGCGCGCCGCTCCGGTGGACTGGTCGGCCGGGCGGCGACACCCGGTCCGGCGACAGGGCGTGCGCGGTGCCGTCGGACACCGCGCCGCGCGGTACGCACGGGAAGCCTCTTGGTGCGCGGGGCGGGAGGCCGTTGCGGCCGCGAACGTAAGCTCCCGGTAAGCCGGTTGGGGCCGCAGCCGTCGCTCGGGCACCGGTCCGCCGCCCCGGCCACCCCTCCGCCCGAGGGAGACCATGAAGACCGCCGCCGACGCACCGACGATGCCCGGCACGCCGTGGCGGACCGCGCCCTTTCGGCGGTTCGCCACGGCCCAGCTCGTCTCCGCCACCGGGACCGCGATGGCCCCGCTCGCCCTGGCCTACTCCGTCATCGAGCAGGGCGGCGGAGCGGGCTCCCTCGGGCTGGTGCTCGCCATGAACACCGTCCCGACCATCGTCTTCCTCCTCGCGGGCGGCCTCTTCGCGGACCGCCTGTCCCGCAGCCGCATCCTCTTCCTCGGCAATCTGCTCGCGGCGGGCGCCCAGGCCGCGCTGGCCGTCACCGTGGCCACCGGACAGGCGACGACGACGTCGATCGCCGCGTGCGGCTTCCTCTCCGGCACCGCGGCGTCCTTCACCGTCCCCGCCGCCCAGGGCGCCGTCGCCCAGATCGTGGCCCCGGAACACCTCCAGCGCGCCAACGCGCTGCTCCGGCTGCCGGGCAACGCGGTCAGGGTGCTGGGCCCGGTCGCCGGCGGTCTCGTCGTGGCGGCCACGGGCGCGGCCTGGGCCCTGGCCTGGGACGCGGTCACGTACGCCGTCGCGGCCTGCCTGCTCCTCGGTCTGCGCCTGGGCGCTCCCGCGACCCCCCGCGGCGGCGTCCTGGCCGACCTGCGCGCGGGCTGGTCCGGTTTCCGGTCGCGCACCTGGCTGTGGACCTACACGGCCGCCGGCACCGTCCTCGTCGCGGCCTGGCTCGCCGGTTTCCAGCTCCTCGGTCCCCTCGTCGCCGCCCGGGACTACGGCGGAGCCCGCGACTGGGGTCTCGTCCAGGCGGCCTTCGCCTGCGGGCTGCTGGCCGGCACCCTGGTCTGCCTGCGCTGGACACCGGCCCGGCAGCTCACTGTGGCGGTCGCGGCGAGCGGCGCCCTCGCCCTCCCGCTCGCCGCCATGGGCGCGGGCGCACCACTGGCCCTCGTCCTGCCGGCCGCCGCGCTCGCCGGAACCGGGCTCGACATCGCGATCGTCGCCTGGACCACCGCCTTCCAGCGCCATGTGCCACCGGGCGAGCAGGGGCGCATGAGCGCCTTCAACGGGGTCGGCGAGCGCCTCGCCGTCCCCCTGGGCTACCTCGTCACCGCCCTCGCCGCGCACGCCTGGGACACCAGGGGCGTGCTCCTTGCCTGCGCCGGCATGATCGCCGCGGCGGCCGTCCTCAACCTCTGCGTCCCCGACGTCCACCGCGTGGACCGGCGCACCGGGCACGACGGACCCACCGTCACCGGCTGACCGGGCCTGCCGGCAGCCCGGCCGTCACCGCTCGCCGTCGGCCGCCGCGACCTGGGCCGGCGTCCGTCCCGTGCGCGCCGCGCGGGCCCGCCGGGGATCCGGCATGCCGTGCGCGTCCGGGCGGGCCGGCCCCTCGCGGACCAGCAGCCACGCCTCCTGACCGTCCGTGCCGCTGCGGAAGCGGGTCAGGGCGTACTCGCCGTGCAGCTCGGCGCCGCGCGGCCGGAAGGTGGCGCGCCCGCGCTCCAGGGACCCCGCCGAGTCGACCGGGTGGCCCCGGCGGTCGTGGGTCAGCGGCTCGTACGTCCCCCGGTCCCATACGATCACCGTCCCGCCGCCGTACTCACCCTTCGGGATGACGCCCTCGAAGTCCTTGTACGCCAGCGGCTGGTCCTCCGTGGGCACCGCGAGCCGCTCGTCCCCGGGGTCGTCCGACGGGCCCTCGGGACCGGACCAGGACTTCAGGACGCCGCCGACCCGGAGCCTGCGGTCCAAGTGCATCCGGCGGGCGTCGTGGATCCGCATCACGGACCGGGGCCCGGCGTCGCCGGCGGGGGCCGGCCGGTCCGACGGCTCGCGGGTCCGCTCGAAGTCACGTCCGCCGCGGTACGTCCGCAGCCGGTCCTCCGCTGCCACCTGCGGCTCCTTCCGCGTGTCCGCCTCACGCGCCGGGGTACCCCGGCCGGTTCAGCCGGCGGTGCCGTCCGGCGGGAGCGTGACGCGGGGGGAGTTCGCGGTGCGGGGGCCTCGGTGTCAGGATCTGAGCGGAGCCGGTACCGGACGAGCATCGGAGCGCGCATGACGACGCACAGGGTCACAGCGGGGCAGCCGGAGCGGGACGCGGACGCGCAGGGACAGCCGCCCGCACACGGGACCGCGGCGGGTGCCCGTGCCGGGGTGACGGCCCCCGGTTCGGACCTCACGGTTTCCGGGGTGGAGGTCCGGCCGGTGGCCGGGCACATCGGTGCCGAGATCACCGGTGCCGACCTCACCGGGCCGCTCGACGACGCCGTGGTGACCCTGGTCCGGCAGGCCCTGCTGCGCTGGAAGGTGGTGTTCTTCCGGGACCAGCACCTGGACCACGCCGGCCATGTCGCCTTCGCCCGCCGCTTCGGCGAACCCGTCGTCCCCGCCCGGCGGGGCGGTGCCTCACCGGCCGGCTTCCCCGAGGTGGAGACCACGGCGGACCGGCTGGAACTGGGCGGACGCTTCGGCATGGAGCACGAGGAGTGGCTGCGGCGCCGCCGGCACACCCTGCTGCGCGGCTGGCACTGCGACCACGGCGCCCGGATCGACCCGCCGGCCGCGACCGTCCTGCGCGCCGAGACCGTACCGCCCTACGGCGGCGACACCACCTGGGCCAATCTGGCCGCCGCCTACGCCGGGCTGTCCGCGCCGGTCCGCGCCTTCGTGGACGGGCTGCGCGCCGAGCACCGGCTCGGCGTCGGCTACCAGCCCCGGCCGGGCGACGACGCGTACGTCCGGCACCTCCTGGACCACCAGGTCGCCTCCGTGCACCCGCTCGTGCGGATGCATCCGGAGACGGGGGAGCGGGTGCTGTTCGTCAACGGCTACTACGTGGAGCAGATCGCCGGCGTCTCCCGGCCGGAGAGCGCCGCGCTGCTGGAGATGCTGCTGGAGCAGGCGGTGCGCCCCGAGTACACCGTCCGCTTCCGCTGGGAGCCCGGCAGCGTCGCCTTCTGGGACAACCGGGCCACGATCCACCTTGCCCCGAGTGACAACGCCCACCTCGGCGCCCCCCGGATCATGCACCGGGTGATGCTCGCCGGAGAGGTGCCGGTGGGCGTGGACGGCCGGCCGTCGGAGCCGGTCACCGGCCCGGCGGTGGGGCAGTGGTGAGTCAGCGGGCGGGCCGCCACCCCAGCGCCGGACCCAGCTTCGTCGCCATGTCCGTCAGGATCTGCACATAGTCCTCGTGCCCGAAGGTGAACGGCAGCGCGAACGCCACCTCGTCGACCTCGCGGAACGCGGCGTGGGCGTGCAGCCGTTCGGCCAGCTCCGCCGAGGTGCCGACCAGGTCCGGCGCGAACAGCAGCCGTGCCGGGCCCTGCGGGGAGGCCGTACGGGGCAGCCGCCGGGCCGCGTACTCGGCGTACCGGGCGCGCTGCCCGGGGCTCGCGGAGTCGGTCGGGATCACCACCAGCCCCTGGGAGACGCGGGCCGCGTCCCCGTCGGGGTGATGGGCCCGGAACTCCCGGATGTGGGACAGCTGTGTCGCGGCGAAGTCCGGTGTCCCGCCCGCGCCGTCCTCGGCCTTGACGACGCTGCTCGTCAGCAGGTTCATGGCGTGCTCGCCCGCCCAGCGGGCCGACCCGAGGCTGCTGGCGCCGTACCACAGCCGCCGCCCGAGGCCGGGGGAGTGCGGCTGGACCACGCGGGAGAACACCTCGAAGCCCTCCTCCCCGCGGAAACCGGTGGCGGGCTCGCCGCGCACCAGGTCCAACAGCCGGCGTACGCGCTCGTGCCCGAAGTCCTCCGCGTCGGCGGTGTCCGGATAGAGGGCGTCCCTGACCTCGTCGAAGTGCTGGGGCGGGCCCACGCTGACCCCCGGGTTGAGCCGGCCGCCGGACAGCACGTCGACGGTCGCCAGGTCCTCGGCGAGCCGCAGCGGGTTCTCCCAGCCGAGCGGTGTCACCGCCGTGCCGAGTTCGATGCGGCGGGTGCGCTGGGAAGCGGCGGCGAGGACGGCGACCGGGGACGAGATGCCGTACTGGAGATGCCGGTGGCGGACCCAGGCGCTGTCGAAGCCGAGCCGCTCGCCCAGTTCGATGATCTCCAGGGTGGACTCGTGGCCGCGGCCGGGGTCCGCCGCGTCGAACAGGCCGATGGTGAGGAAGCCCAGCCTGCGCAGGGGGCGAGGGGTGGACGGCACGGGCTCCTCCAGCGGTCGTACGTCGGTACGGCACCGATTCTGGCAGGCGAGTGTGACAACCGTGTGATCAGTTCGGCGGGCCGGGGAGCGGGATCACGACCTCGTCCTCGACGGGCGGGTCGAGTTCCTGGCGGCGGTTGCCGGTCGCGGCGAAACAGCGCAGCCGGACCGCCCCGGGACCGACGTCCAGCCGCAGGAAGCACTTGAAGAACGGGGGGCTGTGGGTGGTGGAGGACGGCGAGAACAGCTGGGTGTAGATCTTCCGCACCGGCAGCCGGAACCGGGCGGTCCGCTCCGGCCGGCGGCCGGCGCCGAGCAGGCTGGCGACCAGCCGGGTGCGGCGGGTGATCCGTACGCCGGGTTCCGGCGTACGGCCCGGCTCGATGCCCAGCCGTTCGGCGATCACGGCCGTCGCCTCGGCCGCCGTCAGCCCGAAGAGGCGGGGCAGCCGCAGCCGGCGGCCGTACAGCCGGCTGTAGAAGGCCAGCGAGTCGCCGCGCAGCGGATAGCAGCGGAAGTCGCGCTCGGTGACACCGCCGACCGACACCCGCGGGATGGTGTGCGTGGCGTGCATGAACGCCCCGCCGCCGCCCGCGACCACGTACTGGACGGTGCGGCCGTCCACCTCGACCGGGTACCGCTGGTAGTTGTGGATGTCACCGCCGATCGCCGCCACGTAGTGGTGCTCCGGGTCCCGGACGATGCCGTCCACCGTGCCACCGCCGTCGATGGGGCACGGGTGGTGCTCACCGTCGACGTACAGCGGCGACCCGGTCAGGAGAATCTTCGGCCGGGGCCCGAGGGACATCTCCCGCAGCCAGGCGCCCTGTTCGGCGTCGATGGTGCCCAGCAGCCCGGTGTCGATGCCGACGATCCGCACCGGCCCCGCGTCGATCGCCCAGTACGGCCCCGGCTGTACGGCCTGTTGCTCCGGCGCCGACCGCAACCGCCGCGCCTCGGCGAGCCGCTGCTCGTCGGCGGGGCGTGCCCGGTGCCACAGCAGCGAACGCCACCAGGCGCGGGTCAGCGGGCCGGGCCGGGGCTCCGGGGGGAGCGGCCGGGGCTCGGCGCAGAAGACGCGCATGAAGGCGCCGAGGTCCTCGTACCAGTCGTGGTTCCCCGGTATCGCGTAGACCGGCGCGGGATAGTCCTGGTACGGCCGGAAGAACTTGCGGCCGTAGTCGTCGGCGCTGCCGACGGGATAGACGATGTCGCTGGCGATGACGGCGAACTCCGTGTCCCGCGCCACCTTCAGGAAGCCCGGCACCACCGCGTACTGCGAGTCGCCGCCCTCCCCGGTGTCCCCGATCACCATGAACGAGAACCGGTCCGGTACGTCCCGCCGGATGAGTTTGTCGGCGGGCGCGCCCGCCGCCGCCCGCCGGGCCACCCAGCGGCTGCGGGTACGGCCCGTGGGGTCACCGAACCAGGACGCCAGCACGCCGTTGCGGGCGGCCCACAGGATCCGGGGGTCCAGCCACGACAGCTTCTCGGTACGGGCCGGCATCAGCCGCCGGTACGCGCCGCGTTCGGCGGCGCCCCAGCCGGCGCCCTGTGCGGTATCGCGTGAGGAGTCGGACACGCGGTGCACGGTAACAACCAGCGTCCCCGGAAACCCGGACCGGCGGGTCAGGAACCAGCAGGAGCACGTAAGTTGTGCCGTGAATGATCCACGCCTCGGCTGAAAGACGGACTCGACCCATGACCGACCCTGTGACGACGCCCGAAGAATCGATGCGCCAGAAGATCGACACGTCGGTGCCGCACTCGGCCCGCATCTGGAACTACTGGCTCGGCGGCAAGGACAACTATCCCGTCGACGAGGAGGCCGGCGACGCGTACACGGCCGTCTTCCCGGGCATCGTCACCATCGCCCGCAGCAGCCGTGCCTTCCTGCGCCGTACCATCACGTATCTGGTGTCCGAGGCGGGCATCCGGCAGTTCCTGGACGTCGGCACCGGTCTGCCGACCGCCCAGAACACCCACGAGGTCGCGCAGGGCCTCGCCCCCGAGGCGCGGATCGTCTACGTCGACAACGATCCGATGGTCCTCGCCCACGCCCGCGCGCTGCTGTACTCCTCCCGCGAGGGCGCGACGGCCTACATCGACGCCGACGTGACGGACCCGGACCGCATCCTCGAGGCCGCCGCCCGGACGCTGGACCTCGGCCGGCCCACCGCGCTCATCCTCAGCAACATCCTGGGACACGTCGCCGACCACGACCGGGCCCGCTCCATCGTGACCCGGCTCATGGACGCCCTGCCGCCGGGCAGTTACCTCGCCGTCAACGACGGCTCACGCGGCATCGACCCGGTCTTCGAGGAGGCGCAGGACGCCTACAACGACAGCGGTGCCGTCCCGTACAACCTGCGCACCGTCGACGAGATCACCGCGTACTTCGACGGCCTGGAACTGATCGAGCCCGGCGTCGTGCCGGTGACGCAGTGGCGCCCGGAGCCCGGCGCGCCCACGCCGGAGGTCGTCGCCGAACACGGCGGACTGGCCCGCAAGCCGTAACTGCCGCGCACGCACCGGCCGGCGCCCTCTCCTCCGCCGGGAGGGGGCGCCGGCCGGTGCGGGGTGTCCGGGCTCCGGCTGCGAGGCGGTGGCGGGCGGACAGGGGGAAAACCCTCGATTGACCCGCCGTTGGGTGACATGGTCCGGTCAGGGCTGTCATTCTCCCTCCGAACGCTGATCCACCCCACCCGTACACGGATCACGGTCCCGCACAGCTCAGCTCGCCCGGGCGGCAGACCCGTCCGCCCGGTCTGTCATCGGCCGCTCACCGGCGGCCGCAGCAGTAGGAGTACGAGTGAGACCCCACAGAGCCCTTCCCCACAAGCGGGCCACGGTCGGAGCCGCCCTGGTCTCCACCGCCGCCTTCCTCGCCGTCGGTCTCCAGGCCGTACCGGCCACCGCCGCACCGGCCGCTCCCCACCCCAGCCCCGTGCGCGGCGGCGGCCTGGCAGCCGGCCTCAGCCCGGCCCAGCACCAGGCGCTGATCAAGAGCGCCCGGCAGAGCACCGGCACCGTCGCCCGCACCCTCGGGCTCGGCGCCCAGGAGAAGCTGGTCGTCCGGGACGTCGTCAAGGACAACGACGGCACCGTGCACACGCGGTACGAGCGCACGTACGCCGGACTCCCCGTCCTCGGCGGCGACCTCGTCGTGCACACCCCGCCCGCCTCGAAGGCCGCGGGAACCGTGAGCACCACCTTCAACAACAAGCGCACGATACGGGTGCGCTCCACCACCGCGACCTACACCAAGGCCGCCGCGGAGACCAAGGCGCTGAAGGCCGCGAAGGCCCTGGACGCCAAGAAGCCCGCCGCCGACAGCGCCCGCAAGGTGATCTGGGCGGGCACCGGCACCCCGAAGCTCGCCTGGGAGACGGTGATCGGCGGCTTCCAGGACGACGGCACACCCAGCCGGCTGCACGTCATCACCGACGCCAACACCGGCAAGGAGCTGCACCGGTTCCAGGCCGTCGACACCGGCGTCGGCAAGACCCGGTACAGCGGTCAGGTGACGCTGACGACGACCCAGTCGGGCTCGAACTACACGTTGACCGACGGGACCCGCGGGGGTCACAAGACGTACAACCTGAACCACGGCACCTCGGGCACCGGAACGCTGTTCTCGCAGACCAGCGACACCTGGGGTGACGGGACCAACTCCAACGCCGCCACCGCGGGCGCCGACGCGCACTACGGCGCGCAGGAGACCTGGGACTTCTACAAGAACACGTTCGGCCGCAGCGGCATCCGCAACGACGGCGTCGGCGCGTACTCCCGCGTCCACTACGGCAACGCGTACGTCAACGCGTTCTGGGACGACAGCTGCTTCTGCATGACCTACGGCGACGGCACGGGCAACAACGACCCGCTGACCTCGCTGGACGTCGCCGGCCACGAGATGAGCCACGGCGTCACCTCGAACACCGCCGGCCTGGAGTACAGCGGTGAGTCGGGCGGCCTGAACGAGGCCACCTCGGACATCTTCGGCACGGGTGTGGAGTTCTACGCGAACAACACGTCCGACCCCGGTGACTACCTCATCGGCGAGAAGATCGACATCAACGGCAACGGCTCGCCGCTGCGCTACATGGACAAGCCCAGCAAGGACGGCGGCTCGGCCGACAGCTGGTACTCCGGCGTCGGCAACCTGGACGTGCACTACTCCTCGGGCCCGGCGAACCACATGTTCTACCTGCTGTCCGAGGGCAGCGGCACCAAGGTCATCAACGGCGTGACCTACAACAGCCCGACCTCCGACGGGGTCGCCGTCACCGGCATCGGCCGCGACGCCGCCCTGAAGATCTGGTACAAGGCGCTGACGACGTACATGACGTCCAGCACCGACTACGCCGCCGCCCGCACCGCCGCCCTGAACGCCGCCGCCGCGCTGTACGGCACCAACTCCACGCAGTACGCGGGGGTGGGCAACGCCTTCGCCGGCATCAACGTCGGCAGCCACATCAACCCGCCGAGCAGCGGGGTGACGGTCACCAACCCGGGCAGCCAGTCGACCACCGTCGGCACGGCCGTCAGCCTCCAGATCCAGGCGAGCAGCACCAACAGCGGCGCGCTGTCCTACAGCGCCTCCGGCCTGCCGGCCGGCCTGTCGGTCAACAGCTCGACCGGTCTGATCTCCGGCACTCCCACCACGGCGGGGACGTACAGCACCACCGTCACGGTGACCGACTCCACCGGCGCGACCGGCACCACCACCTTCGGCTGGACGGTCAGCTCGACCGGCGGCGGCTGCGGCTCGGCCCAGCTGCTGAGCAACCCCGGTTTCGAGTCCGGCAGCACCGGCTGGACCTCGACCAGCGGCGTCATCACCACCGACAGCGGTGAGGCGGCCCACGGCGGCTCCTACAAGGCCTGGCTGAACGGCTACGGCTCCACGCACACCGACTCGCTGTCCCAGTCGGTCACGATCCCCGCGGGCTGCAAGGCGACCCTGACCTTCTACCTGCACATCGACACCGCGGAGACCGGCACCACCGCGTACGACAAGCTGACGGTGACCGCCGGTTCGAAGACCCTCGCGACCTACTCGAACGCCAACGCGGCCTCCGGCTACAGCCAGAAGTCCTTCGACCTGTCCTCGCTGGCGGGCTCGACCGTCACGCTGAAGTTCAACGGCGTGGAGGACGCCTCCCTCCAGACCAGCTTCGTCGTGGACGACACGGCCCTGACGACCGGCTGATCCCGCACCTGACCGCGGTCCCGCACCCGCTCCCCGGGTGTGGGACCGCCGTCATGTCAGCTCAGCGGGTCCAGCGTGAGATACGCCTGCTGCGGGCTGCCGTCGTGCACCAGTGACTCCTGGTTGCCGACGTCGTCGAAGGCGAAGGCATAGGCCTTGCCGTCGGCCATCTGCGCGTGGATCTTGCGCGCGTAGTGGTTGGTCACCGTGTCCTGGTAGAAGTTCGCCGTCGTCGTGTCCGGCTGGTCGGGGTTCACCAGCAGGGTCGACCGGTTGAAACCGGCGCACAGCGTACGGGAGATGGGGCCGCGCACGTTGTCGTTCGGTGCGTCCAGCAGCTTGTGGCAGCCGAAGATGCTGGAGGCGTCCGGCTTCTGGAAGCTGGTGACCACCGCGCCGGCGGAGTTGGTGAAGTTCATGACGCCGCCCGAGACCCGGCCGTAGTACTTGGTGTTCGGGTCGTTCGCGAACGGTGTCACCGTCAGGGTCGACGTCGTGTACTTCTGCCAGACCCGGTTGACGTAGTCGTCCATCACGTTCGCCGGCAGGGCGCCGGTCTCCACGCCGTACAGGGGGGACAGCGCGCGCAGCACGGTGCCGTCGGAGCGCGTCTGGATCAGGTTGGCCCAGCCGCCCGGCTGTCCGCGCAGCGCGTTGAAGAAGCCGGCCCAGCCACCGGACTTCAGGTGCCCGGTGGTGCTCACGCTGCCGTCGGCCCGCTGCACCCCGACCGCGTACGGCGCCGAGAACATGTCCACCTGGGTGCTGTTGAGCCACAGTCCGGAGTCGTTGAGCGTGTACTCCGACCAGTTGAACAGGATGTTCCTGTTGGGGTCGGTGGGGTTCTGCACGGCCGGCTGCACCAACCCGCCGGTGGTGAGGCGGAAGTCGAGCTTCTGGCCGTACGAGAAGTAGATCCGGCCGGAGAACTTCGGGACCCGGATCGTCGTGGACTGCCCGGCGGCCGGGCCGGGTATGGCCGCGTCCGGTGCGGGGGTCGGCGGATTGCCGCCCGCCGGCCAGGCGTGGAACGTGCCGTTCGCGTCGGCCCAGCCCTGCCGCCCGGAGGACAGCTGGGTGCCGAGGTCGTAGACGTAGACCTGGTCGGAACGGCCCGAGTTGTTGGTGATCTTCAGCGGGATGGTGTCCGGGACGGCGGCGTCGGCGCGGACCGGTGCGCCGAGCGTGAGCGCTCCGCCGATCAGCGCCGCGGCGGCGGCCAGCGGCAGGGCGGGACGGGTGAGCCTGTGAGGCACTCTCCACCTCCGTGTGGGGTCGGGGTCGTACGGTCTGGTCCGTACCTGTTCTGAGAGCGCTCTCAGGTTCATGCCACGACACGTTCATGTCAATGTTCCGGACCGAATCGGTGCGGCGCCCGCCGGTCCGCGGGCGCCGGACCCGGCGTCAGAAGGTGCGCGCCAGCAGGCCGAGCAGGGCCGCCCAGTGCCGTTCGTCGGCCTCCCGGTCGTAGGCGGGGGTGTCGGCCTGGGTGAAGCCGTGGTGCGCGCCGGCGTAGACCTCGCAGGTGTGCCGTACCCCGGCGGCCGTCAGGGCCTCCTCGAAGCGCGTCACCTGCTCCGGGGGCAGCGACGGGTCGTCGTCGGCGTGCCCGAAGTACAGCTCCGCGGTGATGCCCGGCGCCTCCAGGTGCGGGCTGCCCGGGTCGTCGGTGGCCAGGCGGCCACCGTGGAAGCCGGCGACCGCCGCGACCCGGTCCGGGTGGGCGCCCGCGGTCCACAGGGCGAGCCGGGCGCCCATGCAGTAGCCGGTCAGCGCGACGGGGCCGTCGGCCGCCGCCGGACTGCCGGCCAGCCACCGCAGATAGGCGTCCGCGTCCCGCTTGACCAGGTCGGGCGTCAGGCCGGCCAGCATCGGGCCGAGCCGCTCCCAGAGGGTGGGGTCGGCGGCCGGGTCGATGAACGCGGGCAGGTCCAGCACCGGGGCCCGGCCGAGGCGGTAGAACACGTTCGGCACCAGCACCGTGTAGCCGGCGGCGGCGAGCCGTTCGGCCATCGACCGCAGGTGCGGGCGCAGCCCGTAGGCGTCCTGGTAGAGGAGCACGGCCGGGCGGGGGCGCCCGTCGGCCGGCTGGACGAGGCAGGCATCGGCGACACCGTCCTCGGTGGTGATGTCGACGCTGGTCGCCCGGACATCGGTCATGGTGAGAAGCCCTTCCCTCGGGGACGGACGCGGGCGGTTCCCTGCCCGGCGCCGCGACGGATCCCATGCTGCCACGCAAGATCGCCGAGCCGTGCCGCGAGAGCGGCGCCCGGCCGCGGCCCGGGCCGCGGCCCGGCTACCGGGCGGGCGCGGCCCAGTGGTCGGCTACCGGGGCGGGTGCGGCTCGGCGGTCGCTACCTGGGCGGGCGCGGCTCCTCCGTCGCCTATCGCTTCGGTGGTGGCAGGCGGGGCAACGGCCGCGGTACGCGGCCTCCCGCGCGTTCACTCGAAGCGGCTCGGGTCGCCGGCTCCCCGGCGGACGATCTCCGCCTCCCCGCCCGAGAAGTCGACCACCGTCGTGGGCTCGGTACCGCACTCTCCGGAGTCGACCACCGCGTCCACCACGTGGTCGAGCCGGTCCTTGATCTCCCAGCCCTGGGTCAGCGGCTCCTCCTCGTCCGGCAGCAGCAAGGTGCTGGACAGCATCGGCTCGTCCAGCTCCGCCAGCAGCGCCTGCGTGACCACGTGGTCGGGGATGCGCACACCCACGGTCTTCTTCTTCGGGTGCAGCAGCTTGCGCGGCACCTCGCGGGTGGCCGGCAGGATGAACGTGTAGCTGCCGGGCGTCGACGCCTTCACGGCCCGGAACACGTCGTTGTCCACCCGGACGAACTGGCCGAGCTGCGCGAAGTCCCGGCACATCAGCGTGAAGTGGTGCCGGTCGTCCAGCCGGCGGATGGAGCGGATCCGGTCCATGCCGTCCCGGCTGCCGAGTTGGCAGCCGAGCGCATAGCAGGAGTCGGTCGGATATGCGATGAGGGCCCCCGAGCGGACCGCGTCGGCGACCTGGCCGATGCTGCGCGCCTGCGGATTGTCGGGGTGCACGTCGAAGTACTTCGCCATTCGACGAGCTTATTCCGTCGGTGGACGCCCGGCGCGCAGGGGCGGTGCCCCGTCGGCATCCGCCGGGAGCCGTGCCGCCTCCTCCGACGCGATCGTCGCCGACGCGCCCCTGCGGGACGGCGGTGTGGCCGGCGGACTCCAGGCCACCACCCTCCAGACCGCGGCGCCCCGGCATCTCCGTGCTGGTCTCCGTGATCAGCGCCCGCGTCGGCGACACCCTGGAGACCGAGCCGGCCGGCGCAGGCGTGCCCCGTGCGCTGGCCGGGAAGCCGGCCGGGGCGAAGGATGCGGCGGCGACGGGCGTCACCCCCCTCTCCCACGGCATGCCCGGGAGCCTCGGCTCGGCCGTCACCGAGGGCAGCACCCGCGCGTTCGTGGACGGCCCGCACGCCGCCGCGGTGGTCACGGGTCTGCTGTGTGTGCTCGGCGCGGCCCTCGCGGCAGCCGGCATGCGCAAGGGGCGCGCCCGACACTGTCGCGATCGGCCGGAATTGGTGTGCGTACTTTCCGGGAGCCGGGGCAAACGAGGGAGGACCGCCCGGGGACGTCCCCCCGCCCCGGGCGTGGCGTCTCCGCCGGCGGCCGATCCCCCCCAGGCCGCCGGCGGAGCCATGTCCGGTGTGCCGCCCCGCTCCTGGCCACTGCGCGGCTGCGCGTCTCACCTGGCCGCCGGCTCGGCCGGCAGGTTGAACACGTGCCGGGGGGAGACGATCTGTGTGACCGCCTGACCGAACAGCGTGCTGGGTTCGTCCTTGCCGTGGTTGATGTCGGTGTTGAGGACGATCACCAGCGTCGTGCGCGTCGACGGGAGGTAGATGGTCAGCGATTCGTAGCCGGGCAGGGACCCGTTGTGGCCGATCCACCCCTGCACGTCGAAGATGCCCAGCCCGTACCCGGCGCCCGGAATCGCGGTCGCCGGGGTGACGAGGCGTTGTTTCTGCGTGGCGGCGCTGACCATCCGCTTCCCGTCGGGCAGTCGGCCGGTGGCCACGGTGCGCGCCCAGACGCGCAGATCGTCCAGGGTCGAGATCATCGCCCCGGCCGCCCAGCCCCAGGACGGGTTCCAGTCGGTGGTGTCCGCGGTCTTCCCGTCCGCCGTCTGGTCGGTGTAGCCCTGCGGGTGCGGCGCGGGGAACTCGTTGCCGGCAGGGAAGAGCGTGTGCTTCATGCCGGCCGGATCGAGGATGTGCCGCTGGATGTAGTCCCCGAGGCGCTGCCCGCTCTTCTGCTCCACGACCAGGCCGAGCAGGATCAGGTTGGTGTTGCTGTAGTAGAACTTCTCGCCGGGCTGGAAGAGCACCGGGTGCTTGAAGGAGTAGGCCAGCAACTGCTGGGGTGTGAAGGGGCGCCGGGGGTCGCCGGTGAGCGCCTTGAAGAAGGCGTCGTCCTCCGAGTAGTTGAACAGCCCGCTGCGCATGCCGGCCAGCTGACGCAACGTGATCTTGTCACCGTTGGGTACCCCGTCGACGTACTTGCCGATGGGGTCGTCCAGGCCGAGCTCGCCCCGGTCCACGAGCTGGAGCAGGGCGGTCACGGTGAACGTCTTCGTCTCGCTGCCGATGCGCGTGTACATGTCCGGGGTCATCCGGCGACCGGTCGACTTGTCGGCGACGCCGAACGAGCGGACGTAACCGGGCTGTCCCGGCGTCCAGATGCCCACGCTCACGCCTGGGGTGCCGGTCTCGCGCCGCACCCGCCGTACGGCCGCGTCGACCTGGCGTGCCACGTCGGGGGTGAGGGCGCGGACATCCGAACTCGAGGGACTCGGCGTGTCCGAGGCGGGTGCGGCCGGTACGGCGGCCGGTGCCGTCCCCGCGGCGAGCGGTACGAACAGCGTTCCCGCGAGCGCGGCGGCGGTGGCCCCCCTGCGCAGGCGTGCGGACGAAGGCGACATGGGCTGACTCCAACCACGTGACAGACGCGTGAGAGGCGACCTGAGCGAGACGTCCGAGCCCGGATCTCCCCAGCATAGGAGCGCCCGGCCCACCCTGCGCGTCGGCCGGCCCCCGCGCCCTGCGCACCCCGCCGCCCCCCTGCGCACGCCGCGGGACCGGAGCGGACGGGCGGGAACGCCGGTCGGCCGGCCCTCGTCCCGCACGCACGCGACGAGCCCGGGCCGGGCTGGAACGCTTGTCCGGGGGGTGGCAGGGCCGTTCGGGCGATGGCCTCACCCGACCCGGTGAGCGGCCGGCGCCGAGCGTACCGGCGGCGGGCCGGGGGCGTTGCCCCGGCATGAACCGCTTGGACTGGATGGACCGGAGGGACCGCGTGGACCGGATGCGCCTGCTGGGCCGGGTGGACAGCGGCCGGGAGCCCGTCTACGCCGGGCTCGTCGCGGAGTGGCGGGCGCAGGGGCGGACCGTCCCCGCCGAGCCCGAGGCGCTGTGGACGGCCCTCTCCGGCCCCGCCGTCCCCTCCCGGCGCCGGCCCGGCCCGGGGTGATCCGCTACCGTCCGCACAGCGGCGACAGGACGGCCAGGGCGCCGTTGGCCTGTCGCAGCGCGTCCTCCAGGGCACCGGGCGCGTGGAGGGTGCCGGTGCCGTCGGGCGGTACCAGCCACTCCAGATAGCGGGCGGGCCGGTACGGCGGCGGCACGGCCACCCACGTCCCCTTGCTCGCGTACCGCAGTCCGGCGCCCACCCAGCCCCCGGCCGGGTCCGGCGGCAGGAGGAAGCCGACCCGCCCGGCCGCGGTGTCCACCAGGGTCGGCCCCGGCACCGGCAGCGCGGGCCGCCACAGCAGGTCCAGGGTGAGCAGTCCCAGCCGGTCGGGGACGCTCAGCATGTCCCAGAAGCGGCCCGCCTCCAGCAGGGCGATGCCCTCGCCGTGATCCCACTCCCATTTGCAGCCGCGCGGATCGGCCGCCGCCGCGGCCAGCCACTCCACGCCCCGCGTCCACATCGTGTTCGTCATGCGCTGCTCCGGGTCTCCTCGCCCGCCTGCCTGAGCGCAGGGAGCAACCGTGACCGGGCCCCGCGTGTGTCCGTACGGCCACCCGGCATATGCATGGTTGTAGATACTTCTACGGCGCGGAAGGGGTGGCGAACCGTGGCGTTTGAGCCGGGACGTTCGAACTCCGCTTGCCGGTTCGTCAGCCGGACGAGGGGGGACGCGTCACCCGCGCGGTGACCGACCGAGACTGGACGCACGTTTCACTCGTCAACACGCTCGGATCGATCGCGATCTGTTGAACGAGCCGCCACTTCGGTCGTATGGTCACGGCATTCCGTCGCCGTCTTCGTGAGGTACTCCATGGACCGCACGCGTCTGCCCGCCCTCCTGTCCCGCGAGAGCGCCGAGGCCGAACGCCGCAACCCCCGCTCGCGAGCGGCCTACGCGCGCGCCGACCACCTCTTCGGCCGGGTGCCGATGACGTGGATGAACAAGACCGCCGGCGCCTTCCCGCGCTATCTCGCCGGGGCGCGCGGCGCGCGGGTCACCGACATCGACGGGCACGAGTACGTCGACTTCTGCCTCGGCGACACCGGTGCGATGGCCGGCCACTCACCCGCCCCGGTCACCGAGGCGGTCCAGCGGCGGTACGCCGACCTCGGCGGAGCCACCGCCATGCTGCCCACCGAGGACGCCGAGTGGACCGGCGCCGAACTGACCCGCCGGTTCGGCCTGGCGCGCTGGAGTTTCTCCCTCACCGCGACCGACGCCAACCGCTGGGCGATCCGGCTCGCCCGTGCCGTCACCGGACGCCCGAAGATCCTCGTCAACAGTTACTGCTACCACGGCAGCGTGGACGAGTCGCTGATCGTCACCGGGCCGGACGGCACCGGCACCGCCCGCCCCGGCAACGTCGGCGCGCCCTGTGACGTGACGCTGACCAGCAGGGTCACCGAGTTCAACGACCTCGCCGGGCTGGAACGGGAGCTGGCCCACGGCGACGTCGCCGCCGTCCTCATGGAGCCCGCCCTCACCAACATCGGCATCGTGCTGCCCGAACCCGGCTACCTCGCCGGCGTCCGCGAACTGACCCGGCGGTACGACACCCTGCTCATCAACGACGAGACGCACACCTTCTCCGCCGGACCCGGCGGCTGCACGGCCGCCTGGGACCTGGAGCCCGACCTGCTCACGATCGGAAAGGCGATCGGCGGCGGCATCCCGGCCGGCGCCTACGGCCTGTCCGCCGAACTCGCCGACCGGCTGCTGGGCCGCGCCGACCTGGACCTCGTCGACATGGGCGGCGTCGGCGGCACCCTCGCCGGTAACGCCCTGTCGGTCGCGGCGACCAGGGCCACCCTGGAACACGTGCTCACGGACGAGGCGTTCGCCCGGATGGCCACCCTCGCCGAGCGCTTCGAGACGGGTGTCCGGGCCGCCGTCCAGGCACACGGACTGCCCTGGTCGGTCAGCCGCCTCGGAGCCCGTACCGAGTACCGCTTCACCTCCCCGGCCCCGCGCACCGGCACCCGGTCCGCGGCTGCCGCCGACCCGGAACTGGAGGACTTCCTGCACCTCTACCTCGCCAACCGGGGCATCCTGCTCACCCCGTTCCACAACATGGCCCTGATGTGCCCCGACACCACCGAGCGGGACGTCGACACCCACACCGAGGTCTTCGCCGCCGCGCTCGCCGAACTGGCCGGCTGAGCGAGGCCGGGAGAGAGAGCCGGGACATGAGGGAGATGAAGGACATGGATGACATCGACCGCGCCATCCTGCGGGAACTCCAGACCGACGGCCGCATCGCCTACGCCGACCTCGGCCCCAGGGTCGGGCTGTCCGCCTCGGCGGCCCGGCAGCGCCTGCAACGCCTGCTGGACTCCAGGGCCGTCCAGGTGGTCGGCGTCACCGACCCGATGGCCATGGGCGGACAGGCCATGGCCCTGCTCGGCATCGGCGTCGACGGCGACCCCCGCACCGTCGCCGACGCCCTGGCCGAACGCCCCGAGGTCGTCTACTCCGTCCTCACCTCGGGCGGCTTCGACCTCTTCGCCGAGGTGGTCGCCCCCGGCCCGAAGGAACTGCTGGACTTCGTCAACGACGTGGTGCGCCCCGTCGAGGGCGTCCGCGAGATCCGGTCCTTCCCGTACTTCGGCATCCACACCCACCGCTTCCTGTGGGACGTCGGCTGACCACCGAAGGAGAGCGGCCGGAACGCCCGCGAGCGGGTCAGGTCGCCGCGGGTAGTTCAGGTGACAGCACCAGCATGGTGACGTCGTCGCGGACCTCGTAGCGCCGCCGGGCCAGATCCGCCCACACCGCTCCCGGCAGCTCGGCCGACGGGGTACCGGCCAGCGCGGCCAGCCGCTCGGGCAGCGGATAGAAGGTGCCGGTGGCGTCCCGCGCCTCCCACACCCCGTCCGAGGCCACGAACAGCCGGTCACCCGGACCGAGCGCCACCGTGACCTCCTTCGGCGGGCCGACGCCCACCAGTTGGATCCCCAGCGGCGGACCGGGCGCGACGGCCACCTCCCGGGCCTGCCCCGCGCACAGCAGGACGGGCGCCGGATGACCGCACGCCACCAGCCGCACCGCGGCCGTACCCCCGGCGAACTCCAGCAGCAGCGCCGTCGCGAACAGCTCCCCGTGCCGTACGTCCGCCGAGTCCACCGCCAGCCGGCGGTCCATGCGGGCCGCCACCGACTCCAGGTCCGGCTGGTCCAGGGCCGCCTCCCGGAACGCCCCCAGCAGTGACACCACCGTCGCGACCGCCGACAGCCCGTGCCCCCGCACGTCCCCCATCACCGCGCGCACCCCGTACGGCCCCTCCCGGACGTCGAAGAAGTCCCCGCCCACCAGCGTGCCGTTCTGCGCGGCCCGGTAGAAGGCCGCGCAGCAGACCCGCCCGACCCGCTCCGGCAGCGGCGGCAGCACGGCCCGCTGCACCGCCTCCCCGATGGCCCGTTCCGTGTCCAGCTGGGCGTCGCGGTGGCTGCGCACGAAGGACACGAACACGCTCAGCGCGGCCACGAACACGATGGTGAGCAGGTCGGTGCTGCCGGGCCGGTTCAGATGCGTGGCCGGCACGTTCAGCACGACGATCACGCCCACGCCCAGCACACCGGTCATCACCGGGCCGTACGACAGGACGGCCAGCGGCGGGATGGCGCCCAGCAGGAAGCCGACATCACGCGCGGCGGGCGTCACCAGCGTGGCGGCGGTGACCGCCGCGAGCAGGAGCACGGGCAGCACCCGTACCCACCACGGCGGTGGCGCGCCACGCAGCCAGCCGCGATCCTCCCGGTCCCCGTGCGACGACCAGCCGCGCACCGTTCCCACATCCCCACGCTACGCCGCCACCGCCGGCGCAGCCCACCGCCGGGCGCACCGGACCGCGCCGAAAACCCGTGGACGCCCGCCCCGCGGGCCGCCTAGCCTGTGGGGCACCACGACCGAGGCGGACGGACGAAGGAGGCGGGCACGATGCAGGTCACCACCACCGAGCGCTCCCCCTTCCCCGTGCCGCCGGCGTGCCACGCCTGATCCGACCGGGAGCGCCGCACCCCGCACGCATCCCGGAGGAACCCTTGACCGACCTGGTCATCCGCACGCTCGACGCGAGCAGTGCCGCCCTGTTCCGTGCCATGCCCGACCCGCTCGCCCTGGCCGAGAAGCACCGGAGCACCCGCTACCGCCCCGACTGGCAGCGCGTCGCGCTGCGTGACGGCCGCACCGTGGCCCGCGCCGCCTGGTGGGGCCGCCCCGAGGACCCCGAGCCGCTGGTCATCAACTGGTTCGACGTCGCCGAGGGCGAGGAGGCGGCGGGCGCCGAACTGCTGCGGACCGCGCCCTGGCAGACCCCCGAACTGGAACTCGACCTGCCCGCCGGCTGGCGCGACGACCCGCGCCTGCGGGCCGCCGCCGGCACCCGTGCCACCGCCGCGCGCCAGGCCGGATACACCCCGCTGGTGGACCGCTTCCTCTACCGCTGGACCCGGGACCTGGGCCTGCCCGAGCGGCCCGGCCGGCTCCGGTTCACCCCCGAACCCGACGACGCCGTCTTCCACGGCCTGCTGCGCCGCATCCACTCCGCCACCCTCGACGCGCACGCCCGCCGGGCCATCGGGAAGGGCGGCACGGACCGCGCCGCCCAGGAGGAACTGGACGGCCTGCGCCTGCTCCCGTCCCCGCGCGCCTGGTGGCAGGTCGCCCGTACCTCCGGCGGCGATCCGGTCGGCATCCACATCCCGGCGGGCAACTCCGCCGGGCCGTGCGTCGGCTTCATCGGAGTGGTGCCGGAACACCGCGGCCACGGCTACGCCTACGACCTGCTCGCCGAGTGCACCCACTTCCTCGCCGCGCGGGGCGCCGAGTTCATCGCCGCCGCCACCGACCAGGGCAACCTCCCGATGGCCGCGCACTTCACCACGGCCGGCTACCCCGTCGTACGGGAACGCGTCAACTACTGGGCCGCCGGCGCCACCGGCGCCGGGTGACCCCGCCGGCCGCCCGGTGGCCGCGCCCTGGCCCGTCCACGAGGCGGTGCCCCGCGCGCCGGCCGGTCTCCCTCCCGCACGGCCGGGAACCGCCTAGTCGGTGCCCTCCCACGGGCGGGTCTCCGACAGGCGGGTCTCCGCCGCCGCCAGGATCTCGGTGACGCGGAGGCCGAAACCGGCGTCGCAGGGGTGCGGGCGGCCGGTGCGGGCCGCCCGCACCAGGGCGTCGGCGGCCCGGGCCAGCGCGGGAACCGCCCCCTCCGAACTCCCCGGCAGGGCGGTGACCCCCGCCTCACCCCGCAGTTCCACGTCGGCCCCGGCCGCCGCCGGCGGGGCCGTCAGGCTCAGGGTGAGCGTGCTCGACGCGCCCGTGGCGTGGTCGAGGACCAGATGGACGGTGTCCGCCGGACCGTGTGCCGCCGCCACGACCTGCCGTACGTCGCCCAGGACCGGCAGCAGCACCGACAGGGCGTGCGGGCCGACGTCCCACAGCGCGCCCTTCTCCCGCCGCCACGGCGACGCCGCGAACGGGCTGTCGGACGTGAACACCGCCCCGAGCCACTGCGCCCGCGCCGTGAACCAGCCTGTCACGGACGCCTGTTCCTCGATCCAGGCCTCCGGCTCCTTCTGGAAGCGCGCGGTGAAGAACACCACCGACGCCACCCCGGCCCGCTCCACCGCGTCCGCGACGGCCCGTGCCTCGGCGACCGACAGCGCCAGCGGCTTGTCGAGCAGCAGATGCCGGCCCGCCGCTGCCGCCCGCACCGCGAATCCGGCCTGCACGGACGGCGGCAGGGCCACCGCCACCGCGTCCACGTCGGCCAGCAGCGCGTCCACGTCGGCGTAGGCGGGCACGTCGTACTGCTCCGCCAGCTCCGTGGCCGCCTCCGGCCGGCGCCCCCACACCCCGGCGAACTCCAGGCCGGTGTGCCCGGCCAGGGCGGGGGCGTGGGCCGCCCGTGCCCACGGGCCCGTTCCCAGCAGTCCGATGCGCATGTCGCGTTCCTCTCTCCGAGCCGTCCCCCGCGGACTCAAGATGCCGTACTCCGGTCGCCCTCCGCACACCCGCGGTCCGGATCCGTCTCCTGAGCGAGCCATGCGGCGATGGTGGCGGCGATCGGCTGCCCGGTGTCCATCTCCACGAACCCGAACTGGCCGGACTGGTTGCACTCCAGGAACCACCAGATGCCGTCCGCGTCCTCCGCGAAGTCGAAGGCGCCGTAGGCCAGTTCCGCGTCCCGCAGGTAGCGCAGCACGCCCTCGGCGACGCGCGGCGGCACATCCGCGGGCAGCCAGGGGGAGACCGACGGGGCGAAGCGGACGTCCACGTCGTCGGGACCGGCGTCCGGGTCGGTGGGCTTGCGCGCGGCCAGCAGCGTGCCGCCGACGGCGGTGAGCCTGATGTCGGCCCGCTTGGCGATCCGCCGTTGCAGCAGCGTCGGTCCGAAGGCGACCGCGGTGAAGTCGGCGTCCGGTGCGACCCGGCTGGTCGGCACCGCCCGCGGCGGCTCCTGCGGATGCGCGCCCGAGACCGGTTTGACCACCAGGTCCGGGAAGCGTTCCGCGAACGCCCGCGCCGCCTGCGGGAACGTCGTGATCAGCGTGGCCGGCACCGGCAGGCCGCTGCCCTGGGCGAGGCGCAACTGCCAGGGCTTGTGGCGGGCCCGGCGGGCCGCGTCCGGGTGGTTCATCCAGCGGGCGTCACTGGCGCGCAGCATGCCGTACAGCGCCTGCGACGACTCCTCCGTCAGCCAGGCCGACGGCTGGGCGGCGCGGGCCGCGGGAATCCCCGGTCTGCGCACCCACACGGAGCGCAGACCGCCGATGCCGACCAGCCGCCCGCCGACGGACAGATGCCCCCGGCAGGCGCCGTGGACGAACTCGCCCGACAGCGCCACCCCGTTGGTCAGATCGGCGGGGTCGAGCCGGACGACGGGCACGCCCGCCTCGCCCAGCCGGAGGACCACCATGTCCGCTGTCACGTCCTCTTCACTGGTCAGGATGAGCACGGTCATCTCTCGACGCCCGCGGTTCAGTCGTCGAAGTGCGTCTTGGAACCGGCGGTCGAGGTCGTGGTGCCGAGCGCTCTCAACGTGGCGTGATCGGTGGCAGCCGCGCGCCCGTCCGGGAGGACGTTCAATTGCAGTCCGGAGTCGTACGCGTACGGTGTGGTGACGTCCAACTGCACTGCGGGCCGCGCGTAGTTGAGCGTGAACGGTTGCATGGTCTCTCCCTGATTAGGCTGTCACGTCCTTATACGAGTCGAACGGGTGATTGGTTTCCTTACGGTCCGTGATCACGCGCCGGAAGCGGCCCGGGACCGTGCCTGAGCAAGAAGACGACACCGCGCCGTTCCGTCGACGCGACCGGGTGGCCGCGGCCCGCCCGCGGCCCGCCGCGCCCGTGACCCCTTGGCGTACGGGTACCCGGCATCCGGGCGGGGGAGGCCGGCCGTGACCGGGCGGACGGGGGCCCGGGTCAGCGCGTGAGCGCCTCCCGTGCGACCTCCAGGGCCCGCTCCGCGTACGACCGGCCGAACAGCAGGACGTGCACCAGGAGCGGGAAGAGCTGGTGCAGGCCCACCCGCTGCCGCCAGCCGTCCGCCGGCGGGGCCGCCTCCTGGTAGCCGGCGAGGATGCGGTCGAGCTGGGGGCAGCCGAACAGCCGGAGCATCGCCAGGTCGGTCTCCCGGTGTCCGCCGTGCGCGGCCGGGTCGATGAGCCGGACCTCGCCGTCCGCGCCCCACAGCACGTTGCCGTTCCACAGGTCGCCGTGCAGCCGGGCCGGCGGCTCCGGGGGACCCGCCAGTTCCGGCAGCCGCTCACAGACCCGCTCGAACAGGGCCGCCTCGGCGGGGCTGAGCGTGCCCCGGTCGACCGCGCCGCGCACATACGGCAGCACGCGGTGTTCCGCGTACCAGCGGGGCCAGTCGGTGCCCGGCGCGTTGCGCAGGGGCGCGGCCCCGATGTAGGCGTCGTCGGGGCCGCCGGGCGGAGGCGCCCCGAGGTGGGGCGCGCCGGCCGCGTGCAGGGCGGCGAGGGCCCGGCCGAAACGGAGCGCCGCCTCCGGGCTGGGGCTGCCGGTCGCCACCCGCTCGGTCACCATCCAGTGCTCGTCGTGCCCGAGCACGGCCGGCACCCGGACCGCGTCCGCCGCGGCCAGCCAGCGCAGTCCCGCCACCTCGGCGCGCACGGCCCCCGGGCCGTCGCCGCGTTTGACCATCACCGGTGTCCCGCCGTCCAGCAGCACCTCGGCCGGTGACCCCGGCGTCGTGCGCACCCGGCCGGCCGGGCGCCCGGTGAGCCGGGCCGCCACCTGCCCCGGCCCCTCGTCTCGGTCGACCACGACCCCAGCGTACGACCCCAACGGGGCACACGCGCAGACCACTTCAGCCTCGCCCCCGCCCGGCCCGGTTCCCGCTCCGGCGGGAACGCGAGGCGGGGTGACGGGGGCGGGGCTGCCGGTTGGTGCCGTCGTAGGCACCGGCTTGGCGGGCGCCGGTTCCCGCCCGGTGGACGGGGGCGTGAGGCGGGGGTGGTGCTGTCGGTTGGTGGCGCCGTGGGCCCTGGCCTGGCGGGCTCCGCTCCGTGCGCCCCGGGGGGTGTCCGCTCGGTAGCGTCGGCCGCACCGGGGCGCGGGCAGTTGTTGGCGGGTTCCGGTTCCCGCCCGGTGGACGGGGGCGTGAGGCGGGGGTGGCGCTGTCGGTTGGTGGCGCCGTGGGCCCTGGCCTGGCGGGCTCCGCTCCGTGCGCCCCCGGGGGGTCCGCTCGGCGGTGCCGGCCCCACCGGGGCTCACTTCCGTGCGGCGGGCCCCGTGCGTTTGCCGGCAACTCGCCGCCCCTTGTAAGCACCGGACGCTCGGTTCGCCCCCTTACGGCACCGGACGTGTCCGCGCGGGCTCAGCCGGCGACGGGGTGTGACGTGGGGGGCAGCCCCACCGGATTGCCGGGGGGCAGCAGGCCCGAGCCGAGGACGGCTGCCGTCAGCGGTTCCAGCAGGCGGGCCAGGTGCCCGGCGCGCTCGGCGCCCAGCGCGGACCACGGCCCCTCCGCCGCCGCGTCGGTGCGCGCCTCCGTCTCCGCGCGTACCGCGGCTCCCGCCGGCGTGAGCGTGCCGTCCGCCGCGAGCCGGCCGGACGCGCGCAGCCGTGCCACGGCCGCGTCCCATTCGGACTCCTCCCACTTGCGTGTCGTACGCAGGAACGACCCGTCGGACTCGCCGGCCGCCGCCTTGAGCACCATGGCCTCGACCGGTCCGAGCCCCAGGCTCACCAGCACCGCGACATGCGAGTCGCCCCGGTGCTCGCGCAAGGTCGTCAGGGCCTGCCACAGGCGGGCGGCGGGCCGTTCCGGGCGCTCCAGCGCCTGGTTGGCGGCGGCCAGCACCCGGCCCGTGGTGTCCGCCGCCGCCGCGGCCTCCCATGCCAGGTCCGCGGCCTCGGCGAAGTCCGCCGAGCCGACGGTGTCCGCCCCGAACAGGCGGGGCATCGCCGCGTTCATCGCCTCTTCCCGGGCCGCCAGCACGTCCGCCGGGGCCGCGTACCCCCAGGCGTCCGGCAGCGCCCGGGCCACCCGGGAGGGATGGAAGACGTAGAAACTGCTCGTCACCACGGACGGGGGCGCCGCGCCCAGGGGGGCGGCGCGCAGGGCGAAGTAGCCCATCCAGTAGCCGCGCAGGCCGAGCCCGTCCGCCGCCCGGTGCGCCTCCGGGGCGAAGTACACGAGGTCGTGCACCGGTTCGTACCGTTCCCACAGTGCCCGCGCCATTCCATCCGCCACTGCTTCCTCCCACCGCGTCGGCCTGCCGTGCTGTCGGGCACCAGCCTGCGTTATGACGGCTGTCATAACAAGGGGCGGGGGGGCACCGGACCGGCACGCGGACCCGGCCGCCGGCGTTGCCGAGCATTTCCGTGAACCACACCGCACGGTCGGGGCAGGCAGTCAGCCGCAGGGGCACCTTCCCGGTACCGTCCGGCACCGGGAGGACGGTGACCGTGCCGGTGGCGCCGATGCTGCCGGTCCGGCCCGCCTGGTCGCCGTAGCGGACCAGGCCGTCGGGCCCGCCCGTGATGCCGCTCGGCGCACTGTCCGGTTCCGGCAGCGGGAACCGGGTGACCTGCGCCGCGCAGTGAATCCGGTCCACGGAGCGGGTGCCGGGCGCGGTGCACCACATGCCGCCCGCGGCCCGGCGGTGCTGCCGGCGGGGAAGGCGGCACCGCCGGGCGGCGGGAACTCGGTGATCCGGCCGGAAGGGGTGATCCGGCCCGCCTTGCCGCCGCCCGGCCCGGTGAACCACAGGGCCTCGTCCGACCCCGGGGTGATCTCCGCCGGACCGGTGTCCGGACCGGACTCCGGGCCGGAGTCCGGGAAGTCGGTGACCCTGCCGTCGGCCGCCATCCGCCCGATCCGCCCGGCGCCGTGCTCCGCCAACCGCAGCGCGCGGCCCGGACCGGTGGTGATCCCGGCGGGGGCGACGCCCGCCACCGTCCCGCGACCGTGGTGAGCGGATACTCCGTCACCTCCTCCGCCCGGCCCCGGCCCCGGCCCCGGCCCCGGGCCGGGGCGTCCCCTCACCAGGCCCGATGCCCCACACACTGTCGACGGCGGCACGGCCCGCGCGCGGGCTAGGGTCGGCCGCATGA
>NZ_JBEXRO010000042.1:0-38326 GCF_040613095.1 Streptomyces sp. NPDC006309
GTGGCCAGCAACGCCTGCGCCTCGATCGGATCACCCAGCGTCGTCCCCGTCCCGTGCGCCTCCACCACATCCACATCCGCGGTGGTGAGGCGGGCCGACGCCAGCGCCTGACGGATCACCCGCTGCTGCGACGGACCGTTCGGCGCCGTCAGCCCGTTGGACGCCCCGTCCTGGTTCACCGCCGAACCCCGCACCACCGCCAGCACCTCATGACCAAGGCGCCGCGCGTCCGACAACCGCTCCAGGACGAGCATGCCGGCGCCCTCGGACAGAGCCGTGCCGTCCGCCGCGTCGGCGAAGGACTTGGCGTGACCGTCGGCGGCGAGGTTGCGCTGCCTGCTGAAGTCCACGAACGTGTCGACGGTCGACATCACGGACACCCCGCCGGCCAGCGCGAGGGTGCACTCGCCCTGCCTCAGCGCCTGCGCGGCCAGGTGCAGCGCCACCAGGGACGACGAGCACGCCGTGTCGACGGTGAGCGTCGGGCCCTCCAGACCGAGGGTGTAGGCGACCCGGCCGGAGGCCACACTGCCGAGGCTGCCGTTGCCGAGGTGGTCGCGCACGGACTCGGGGACGCGGTGCAGGCGGCTGCCGTAGTCGTGGTACATGACGCCCGCGAACACGCCGGTACGGGTGCCGCGCACGGAGTGCGGGTCGATGCCGGCCCGCTCCAGCGCCTCCCAGGACGTCTCCAGCAGCAGCCGCTGCTGCGGGTCCATGGCCAGGGCCTCGCGCGGGCCGATGCCGAAGAAGTCCGGGTCGAAGTCGGCGGCGTCGTACAGGAATCCGCCCGACCGGGTGGAGGAGTGGCCGGACTTGCCCGGCTCCGGGTCGTACAGGCCGTCCAGGTCCCAGCCGCGGTCGGCGGGGAAGGCGCCGATGCCGTCGCCGCCGTCGGCCAGCAGCCGCCACAGCTCCTCGGGGGTGCTGACGCCGCCGGGGTAGCGGCAGGCCATGGCGACGATGGCGACCGGCTCGTCCGCTTCCCGTTCCCGCACGGGGACTTCGGCGGCGGTCTCGGCCTGCGCGCCGAACAGTTCCGTCCTCAGGTGTCCCACGAGCGCGCCCGCGTCGGGGTGGTCGAAGACCAGGGTGGCGGGCAGGCGCAGGCCGACCGCGGTGCCCAGGCGGTTGCGCAGTTCCACGGCGGTCAGCGAGTCGAAGCCCACCTCGCGGAAGGAGCGGCGCGGGTCGAGCGTCATGTCGCTGCCGTGGCCGAGCACGGCGGCGACCTGGGTGCGGACCAGTTCCAGCAGGGCCGCGTCGCGTTCGGCGGGGCCCAGGGCGGCGAGCCGGTCGGCGAACGACGCGGAGTCCGTGCGGGAGGCCGCGGTACGGCGGGCCCGGGCGGGCACCAGGGCGCGCAGCACGGCCGGGACGTCCGGGGCGCGGCGCAGGACGGCCAGGTCCAGGCCGATCGGGAGCAGCAGCGCCTCGTCGGTGGCCAGGGCGGCGTCGAGCAGGCGCAGGCCCGCCTCGGTGGACAGGGGGCGGACGCCCGCGCGGGCCATGCGGGCCACGTCGGCGTCGGTGAGGTGGGCGGTCAGCCCGGTGCGCTGCTCCCAGAAGCCCCAGGCCAGCGAGTGCGCGGGCAGGCCGTGGTGCCTGCGGTGGGCGGCCAGCGCGTCGAGGAAGGCGTTGGCGGCGGCGTAGCCGGACTGGCCCGCGCCGTCGACCGTGCCGGCGGCGGAGGAGAACAGGACGAACGCGGCGAGACCGAGGTCGCGCGTCAGCTCGTGCAGATGCCAGGCGGCGTCGGCCTTGGGCCGCAGCACGGCGGCCAGCCGCTCGGGCGTCTGGTCGGTCAGCAGGCCGTCGTCCAGGACGCCGGCGAGGTGGACGACCGCGGTCAGCGGGTGCTCGGGCGGTATCCCGGCGAGGAGAGCGGCGAGCCGGCCGCGGTCGGCGGCGTCGCAGCGGGCCACGACGATCTCCGCGTCCAGGCCGGCGAAGTCGTCGGCGGCGGTGCCGCTGCGCCCGGCCAGCACCAGGCGGCGCACGCCGTGCTCGGCGACCAGGTGCCGGGCGACCACGGCGCCGAGGACGCCGGTGCCGCCGGTGACGAGTACGGTGCCCTCGGGGTCGAGCCGCGGGAACCGGCCCGGCGGTGCGGTGCGGGCGAGCCGGGGGACGTGCGCGGTGCCGTCGCGCAGGGCGAGCTGGGGTTCGCCGCCGGCCGCCGCGGCGGCCACCGCGGCGGCGGCGTCACCGCCGTCCACCAGCACGAACCGGCCGGGGTGCTCGCCCTGCGCGGCCCGCACCAGGCCCCATACGGCGGCGCCCGCCAGATCGGTGACGTCCTCCTCCCCCACGGCCACGGCGCCCCGGGTGAGCACCACCAGGCGTGCGGAGGCGGTGCGTTCGTCCGCGAGCCAGTCATGTACGGCGGCCAGCACCCGCTCGGTGGCCCGGTGGACGCCGGTGACCGGGTCGTCGTGGCCGCCGGCCGTCAGCACCGCCCAGTCGGGCACCGCGTCCAGTGCGGCCGGGCCCCCTTCGCCCAGCACGGCGTACTCCGGTGCGGGCGTGGCGGGCACGGGCAGGGCGGGCCAGTCCAGGCGGTAGAGGTCGTCCACGGGGGCCGTGGAGGTGAGCGCGGCCGGGTCGACGGGCCGGGAGACCAGGGCCTCCACCTCGGCGACCGGGGCGCCCGTGGGGTCGGCCAGCTGGAGGGACAGCGTCTCGCCGCCGTGCAGCCGGACCCGCAGGGCGGTGGCGCCGGCCGCGTACAGCGAGACCCCGGCCCAGGAGAACGGCAGCCGGGCGGTGTCCTGGCCGTCGGTGAGGAGGCCGTCGGCGTGCAGGGCGGCGTCGAACAGGGCCGGGTGCAGGGCGAAGCCGTCGGCGTCCACGGGCAGTTCGACCTCGGCGAAGGTCTCGTCGCCGCGCCGCCAGACCGCGCGCAGCCCCTGGAAGGCGGGCCCGTAGTCGTAGCCGAGGGCGGCCAGCCGGTCGTAGGCGTCCTCGGTCGGTACCGGCTCCGCGCCCGCGGGCGGCCAGGCGGTGAGGTCGAAGGAGGGCGCGGTGGTCCGTGGGGCGAGCAGGCCGGTGGCGTGCCGGGTCCAGGCGGTGTCGTCGGTGCCCTCGGGGCGGGAGTGGACGCTCAGCGCGCGGTGTCCGGTGTCGTCGGGGGCGGCCACGTGCAGCTGGAGCTGGGTCGCGCCCCGGTCGGGCAGCATCAGCGGTGCCTGGAGGGTGAGTTCGGCGAGGTGCGCGCAGCCGAGGTCGTGACCGGCGCCGAGCGCCAGCTCCACCAGGGCGGTGCCGGGCAGCAGGGGGGTGCCGGACACGGCGTGGTCGGCCAGCCAGGGCGCGGTGGCGGTGGACAGCCGGCCGGTGAACACGGTGCCGCCCTCGGCGACCGGGACGGCGGCGCCCAGCAGCGGGTGGCCGGTGGTCTCAAGGCCGGCGGCGGTGACGTCACCGGTGGTGGCGGACCGGCCGAGCCAGTACCGCTCGCGCTGGAAGGCGTAGGTGGGCAGGTCGGCGGCGCGGACCGGCAGGTCGCCGAAGACGGGCGACCAGTCCACGGGGACGCCGGCCACGAAGGCCTCGCCGAGCGCGGTCAGCAGGCGTTCGGGGCCGCCGTCGTCGCGGTGCAGGGAGCCCAGGCCGGTGATGTCGGCGCCGGCGGCGTCGGCGGTCTCCTCGATGCTGTGCAGCAGCACGGGGTGCGGGCTGCACTCGACGAACACCCCGTACCCGGCGTCCAGCAGGGTCCGCGTGGCCGGTTCGAACAGCACGCTCTGCCGCAGGTTGGTGTACCAGTAGCCGGCGTCCAGGCCGGTGGTGTCGAGCCGGGCGCCGGTGACGGTGGAGTAGAACGGCACCTCGGCGGACCGGGCCCGGACGTCCGCCAGGTCGGCGAGCAGCCGCTCCCGGATCGACTCCACGTGGGCGCTGTGCGAGGCGTAGTCCACCGGGAGCCGCTTGGCGCGGTCGCCGCCGGCCACGATCGTCTCGCGGAGTTCGTCCAGGGCGTCGGCGTCGCCGGACAGCACCACGGAGGAGGCACCGTTGACGGCGGCCACCGAGATCCGGCCCTCGTAGCGGGCGACGAGGCCGCGCACCCGGGCCTCGGGCAGGGCCACCGACATCATGCCGCCGCGGCCGGAGAGTTCCCGGGCGATGGCCTGGCTGCGCAGGGCCACGACGCGGGCGCCGTCGGCGAGGGAGAGGGCGCCGGCGACGCAGGCGGCGGCGATCTCGCCCTGGGAGTGGCCGATGACGGCGGCGGGCCGGACCCCGTGCGCGCGCCACACCTCGGCGAGCGACACCATGATCGCCCACAGCACGGGCTGGACGACGTCCACCCGCTCCAGCGGCTGCCGCGCCCGTACGGTCTCGATGAGGTCCCAGTCGGTGACGGGCGCGAGGGCCGCGGCGCAGTCGGCCATGCGCGCGGCGAACACCGGTGAGGTGTCGAGCAGGCCGGCGGCCATGCCGGGCCACTGGGAGCCCTGGCCGGGGAAGACGAAGGCGATGCGGGACCGGCCGGCCGGCCGGCCGCGCACCACGTTCGGCGCGGTGCCGTCGCCCTCGGCGAGGGCGGTGAGGCCCGCGGTGAGTGCGGGCAGGTCGGCGCCGGTGACGACGGCCCGTTCGGCCAGTGCGGCGCGTCCGGTGGCGAGCGTGTGGGCGATGTCGGGGAGGGGGCCGGCGCCGGTGGTGAGGTGGTCGAGGAGGCGGCGGGCCTGGGCGGCGAGGCCCCGGGTGCCGTTGCCGGACAGCACCAGCGGCAGCGGGCCGGTCCAGGAGGGCTCCGTCGTGCGGGGCTCGGTCTCGGGGGCGGCCTCCACGATGACGTGGGCGTTGGTGCCGCTGATGCCGAAGGAGGAGACGGCGGCGCGGCGGGGCTCGCCGTCGGAGGGCCAGTCGCGGGCCTCGGTGAGGAGTTCGACGGCGCCGGCCTCCCAGTCGACCTGGGAGGTGGGCTGTTCGGCGTGCAGGGTCCTCGGCAGCCGGCCGTGCCGCAGGGCCATCACCATCTTGATGACGCCCGCGACGCCGGCGGCGGCCTGGGTGTGCCCGATGTTGGACTTCACCGAGCCCAGCCACAGCGGCTCGGCGCGGTCCTGGCCGTAGGTGGCGAGCAGGGCCTGCGCCTCGATCGGGTCGCCGAGCGGGGTGCCGGTGCCGTGCGCCTCGACGGCGTGCACCTGGCGGGGTTCCAGGCGGGCGTTGGCGAGGGCGGCGCGGATGACACGCTGCTGGGAGGGGCCGTTCGGGGCGGTCAGACCGTTGGAGGCGCCGTCCTGGTTGACGGCCGAGCCGCGCACCACGGCCAGCACGGGGTGGCCGTTGCGCCGGGCGTCGCTGAGCCGTTCCAGCAGGAGCAGGCCGGCGCCCTCGCCCCAGCCGGTGCCGTCCGCGCCCTGGGCGAAGGACTTGCAGCGGCCGTCCAGGGCGAGACCGCGCTGGCGGGAGAAGTCGATGAAGGTGTCGGGGGTGGACATCACCGTCACGCCGCCGGCGAGGGCCAGGCCGCACTCGCCGGTGCGCAGGGCCTGCACGGCGAGGTGGAGGGCGACGAGCGAGGAGGAGCAGGCGGTGTCGACGGTGACGGCGGGCCCCTCCAGGCCGAGGATGTAGGAGACGCGGCCGGAGGCGACACTGCCCAGGTTGCCGTTGCCCAGGTAGCCCTCGACGCCCTCGGGGACCTCGGTGAGCCAGCTGCCGTAGTCGTGGTACATGACGCCCGCGTAGATGCCGGTGCGGCTGCCCTTGAGGGTGTGCGGGTCGATGCCGGCGCGTTCGAACGCCTCCCAGGCGGTCTCCAGCAGCAGCCGCTGCTGCGGGTCCATGGCGATGGCCTCGCGCGGGCTGATGCCGAAGAAGCCGGGGTCGAACTCGGTGGCGTCGTACAGGAACCCGCCTTCGCGGACGTGGGTGCGGCCGGGGGCGTCGGGGTCGGGGTCGTAGATGCCGTCGACGTCCCAGCCGCGGTCGGCGGGGAAGTCGCCCACGGCGTCCGTGCCGGTGTCGACCAGCTGCCACAGCTGCTCGGGCGTGCTGACGCCGCCGGGGTAGCGGCAGCTCATGGCGACGATCGCGACGGGCTCCCGCGCCGCCTCGGTGACCTGGTCGTGTCGCTGGCGCAGCCGCTCGTTCTCGAGCAATGACTCGCGCAGCGCCTCGACGATCTGCTCGACGGATGTGTCCACGGTCGGTGTCGCTCCCTGCTGGCTCGGCGGCGCTGGTGACGCGGTGGAGGGTGCGCCGGGCGGGGGTGGCCCGGTGCCGGACGCGGCGCGTCGTCCGGCACCGGATGAGGTCATGTGCCGCTGCGGTCGAGCGCGGCGCGCACCAGGTCGGCCACGGCCATGGACTTGATGTCCAGGGCCCGGTCGGCGGGTGCCGGGTCCGCGTCGGGCTCGGACAGCTTCAGCAGGCCGTCGAGCAGGCCGGCTTCCCGGATGCGGGCGACGGGGATGCGGGCGAGGACGGCGCGCAGTTCGTCGTCACCGGACGCGGCGGCGACGGGCTCGGGGTCCGGTCGCAGCCGTTCGAGGAGGTGGCCGGCGAGCGCGACGGGGGTGGCGTAGTCGAAGATGAGCGTGGACGGCAGGCGCAGTCCGCTGACCGTGTTCAGCCGGTTGCGCAGTTCCACCGCGGCGAGCGAGTCGAAGCCCAGCTCGGTGAAGGCGCGGCGCGGTTCGACGGCGGCGGGTCCGGCGTGCCCGAGGACGGCGGCGGCCTCGGTGCGGACCGCTTCCAGCACGGTGTGTTCGTGGTCGGCGACGGGCAGTCCGGCCAGCTGTTCGCCGAGGGTGCGGGCGTGGTCGTCGTGGTCCGGGCGGGCGGTGACGCCGGCCAGGGTGCGCAGCACGGCCGGCACGTCGCCGCCGCGCCGGCGCAGGGCGGCGGTGTCCAGCCGTACGGGGACCAGGGCGGGGCTGCCGGAGGCGACGGCGGCGTCGAACAGCTCCAGGCCCTCGTCCGGGTCGAGCGCGCCGATGCCGGTGCGTTCGATGCGCTGGACCTCGGCCGTGTCGAGTGCGGCGCCCATGCCGCCGCCGGACCACAGGCCCCAGGCCAGGGAGGTGGCGGGCAGGCCCAGGGCGGCGCGGTGGGCGGCCAGCGCGTCGAGGAAGACGTTGGCGGCGGCGTAGTTGCCCTGGCCGGAGGCGTCGAGGGTGCCGGCGGCCGAGGAGAACAGCACGAAGTGCGCGAGGTCCCGGTCCCGGGTGAGTTCGTGCAGGTGCCAGGCGGCGTCCGCCTTGGGCCGCAGCACGGTGTCCAGCCGGGCCGGGGTGAGCGAGGTGACCAGGCCGTCGTCGAGGACGCCGGCGGTGTGGACGACGCTGTCGACGGGGTGCGCGGTGAGCAGCGCGGCGAGCGCGGCACGGTCGGACACGTCGCAGGCGACGATGTCGGCCTCGGCGCCCAGGTCCGCCAGGCCGGCGCGCAGTGCGGCGGCGCCGGGCGCCCCGGGGCCGCGACGGCTGGTCAGCAGCAGGCGGGTGACGCCGTGCCGGGCGGCCAGGTGGCGGGCGACCAGGGCGCCGAGCCCGCCGGTGCCGCCGGTGACGAGGACGGTGCCCCACGGTCGGTCCGTGCCCGGGGATGCCTCGGCGCGGACCAGGCGGGGGGCGTGGGCGCGGCCGTCGCGCCAGCGGATCTCCGGCTCCCGGGAGTCGAGAAGCGCGGCCAGCGCGGCGCGGTCGGGTACGGGTGCGCCGGGCGTGGCCCGTGCGAGGAGGAGGATCCGGCCGGGGTCCTCGGCCTGCGCGGCCCGGACCAGTCCGTGCACCGCGGTGTCGGCGAGGCCGCCGCCGGTGAGCACCACGAGGACCGAGCCGGCGTACCGGTCGTCGGCCGTCCATGCCTTCAGGGGGTCCAGGATGCGGCCGAGGGCGGTGCGCACGGCGCCGGGCAGGTGTACGCCGTCGGCGGGCGGGGCGGTGACCGGCAGGATCACCACGTCGGGCACGGGGGTGCCGAGGGTGTCCAGGGCGGCGTGCACCGGGACGCCGAGGCCCAGGTCGTCGTCGCCGAGGACGGCCCAGCTGCGGCGGTCGGGGCGGCCGGCGGCCGCGGGCAGCGGTGTGTCGGTGACGGCGTACAGGTGACGGCGCCGCTCCGGGGTGAGCCGGTCCGCGGTGACCGGCCGGGTGACGTACGACTCCACGGTGGCGAGGGGCCGGCCGTCGGTGTCCGCCAGTTCGAGGCGGGTGCCGTCGGGGCCCGGGGTGACGCGGACGCGGGCGGTGAGGGACGCCGGGGCGTGCAGGGTGACGCCCGTCCAGGCGAAGGGCAGGGCGATGCCGTCGGACGGTTCGGCGGGCGCCTCCCCGCTGTCCAGGAGGGACGTGACGTGCAGGGCGGAGTCCAGCAGCGCGGGGTGCAGGGCGTGCCGGGCGGCGTCCTGTCGTGCGGGTGCGGGCAGTTCGAGTTCGGCGAGGAGCGTGCCGCCGTCCCGCCAGGCCGCCCGGACGCCGCGGAAGACGGGGCCGTAGTCGTAGCCCTCGGTGTGCAGGCGCGGGTAGAGGCCGGTGACGTCGAGCGGGGTGGCGCCGGGCGGCGGCCAGGCGCCGGAGGCGGCCGGGGGCGGGGCGGCGGGTCCGGTGAGGGTGCCGGTGGCGTGCCGGGTCCAGCCCTCGTCGGCGGGGGCGGCCTCGGCGCGCGAGTGGATCTCGACGGTGCCGTCGGCGCCGGCGGCGACCTGGAGGTGTACGGCGGTGTCCGCGGGCAGCGCCAGCGGGGCCTGGAGGGTCAGCTCCTGGAGGACGGGGCGGCCGGTGAGGCGGCCGGCGTGCAGCGCGAGGTCGACGAGCGCGGCGCCGGGCACCAGGACCGTGCCGAGCACGGCGTGTTCGGCGAGGACCGGGTGGGTGGCGGTGGAGATCCGGCCGGTGAGCAGCACACCGGCGTCGCCGGGCAGGTCCAGGCGGGCGCTGACCAGCGGGTGGCCGGCGGCGGCGAGTCCGTGTCCGGCGGCGTCGCCGACGGCGACGGCGGGCGTGGGGAGCCAGTACCTGCGGTGCTCGAAGGCGTAGGTGGGCAGGTCGACCCGGCGTCCGGCGTAGGTCTCGTACAGCACCGCCCAGTCGACGTCGAAGCCCCGGGTGTGGACGGTGGCCAGGGCGGCGAGCAGGCCGGGCAGCTGGGCGGTGTCCTTGCGGGCGGTGGCGACGAAGGCGGTGTCCCCGGAGGCGCCGGTGTCCGGCAGGCAGTCGGGGCCCAGCGCGGTGAGCACGGGCGCGGCGCCGAGTTCGAGGAAGGTGCCGGCGCCCTGCGCGGCGAGCGTCGCGACCGCGTCGGCGAAGCGCACCGTCTGCCGCACGTGCCCTACCCAGTAGTCGGCGGAGCCGAGTTCGGCGGCGGTGGCCGGGGCGCCGGTGAGGGTGGAGACGAGGGGCACGGTCGGCTCGGCCGCCCGGAGGCCGGCCATGACCTCCCGGAACGCGGCCAGCATGGGGTCCATGCGGGGCGAGTGGAAGGCGTGCGAGACGCGCAGCCTGCGGGTGGTCGTGAAGTGCGCGGCGACCTCGGTGACGGCGTCCTCGTCGCCGGAGACGACCACGGCGCGGGGGCCGTTGACGGCGGCTATGCCGCAGCGCTCGCCGTCCAGCAGCGCGGTGACCTCCTCCGGCGATGCCTGCACGGCGACCATCGCGCCGCCCTCCGGCAGGGCCTGCATGAGCCGGCCCCGGGCGGCGACCGCGGTGACGGCGTCCTGGAGCGACCAGACCCCGGCGACGTGCGCGGCGGCGAACTCGCCGACGGAGTGCCCGGCCAGCGAGCCGGGGCGCAGCCCGAAGGACTCCAGCAGCCGGTAGAGGGCGACCTGGGTGGTGAACAGGGCGGCCTGCGTGTAGGCGGTCTGCTCCAGGGTCTCGCCGTCGTCACCGAGGACCACCTCGGCGAGGGGTCGTTCGAGGTGCTTGTCGAAGAGCGCGGCGGCGCGGTCGAAGTGCTCGGCGTAGACGGGGAAGGCGTCGTACCAGTCGCGGCCCATGCCGGGGCGCTGGGCGCCCTGGCCGGAGAACAGGTAGGCGAGGGTGCCGTCGGTGGCGGAGCCGGTGACAAGGAGCCCGGGGGCCTCGGTGCCGTGGGCCAGGGCGGTCAGCGCCGCGGTGGCCTGGTCGTCACCGGCCGCGAGGAGCACGGCGCGGTGGGGGTGGGTGCCGCGGGTGGTGGCCAGGGCCAGGCCGAGATCGGCGCAGGCGGTGCCGGTCAGCTCCAGCAGGCGCCGGGCCTGGCCGCGCAGGGCCTCGGGCGAGCGGGCGGAGACCGGGAGGGCGAGCACCGGCGGGGCGGTGGCGGGGTCCGGCCGCGGGGGTGCGGGTTCGGTGAACTCCTCCAGGATGACGTGGGCGTTGGTGCCGCTGATGCCGAACGAGGAGACACCGGCCCGCCGGGCCCGGCCGGTCTCGGGCCACGGGCGTCGCTCGGTGAGCACTTCCACGGCGCCGGCGCTCCAGTCCACCTGGTGGGACGGCGCGTCGACGTGCAGGGTCTTCGGCAGCACGCCGTGGCGCATCGCCATGACCATCTTGATGACGCCGGCCACACCGGCGGCGGCCTGGGTGTGCCCCATGTTGGACTTGACCGAGCCCAGCCACAGCGGCTCGGCGCGGTCCTGGCCGTAGGTGGCGAGCAGCGCCTGGGCCTCGATCGGGTCGCCGAGGGTGGTGCCGGTGCCGTGCGCCTCGACGGCGTCCACGTCGGCCGGGGTGAGCCCGGCGGTGGCGAGCGCGGCGCGGATGACGCGCTGCTGGGAGGGGCCGTTGGGGGCGGTCAGGCCGTTGGAGGCGCCGTCCTGGTTGACGGCCGAGCCGCGGAGCAGGGCCAGCACCCGGTGGCCGTTGCGGCGCGCGTCGGAGAGGCGTTCGACGACGAGGACGCCGGCGCCCTCGCCCCAGCCGGTGCCGTCGGCGGCGGCGGCGAAGGACTTGCAGCGGCCGTCGGCGGCCAGCCCGCGCTGCCGGGCGAAGTCGACGAAGGTGTCCGGTGTCGACATGACGGTGACGCCGCCGGCCAGGGCGAGGTCGCACTCCCCCTGGCGCAGCGCCTGCGCTGCCAGGTGCAGGGTGACCAGTGAGGAGGAGCAGGCGGTGTCGACGGTGACGGCCGGCCCCTCCAGGCCGAGGGCGTAGGCGACCCGGCCGGAGACGACGCTGCCGAGGGTGCCGTTGCCGAGGTAGGCGGCGAGGTCGTCGGGTACCTCGGCGAGCCAGGTGCCGTAGTCGTGGTACATGACGCCCGCGAACACTCCGGTGCGGGAGCCGCGCAGGCGGTGCGGGTCGATGGCGGAGCGCTCCAGCGCCTCCCAGGACACCTCCAGCAGGAGCCGCTGCTGCGGGTCCATGGCGACGGCCTCGCGCGGGCCGATGCCGAAGAAGCCGGGGTCGAACTCGGCCGCGTCGTAGAGGAAGGCGCCTTCGCGGGTGTAGGTGCGGCCGGGGGTGCCCGGTTCGGGGTCGTAGAGCGCCTCGGTGTCCCAGCCGCGGTCCGCCGGGAAGCCGCCGACCGCGTCGACGCCGTCGGCGACGAGCCGCCACAGGTCCTCCGGGGAGCGGACCTCGCCGGGGTAGCGGCAGCTCATGCCGACGATGGCGATCGGGTCGTCGTCGGGGGCGGTGCGGGCCGGGACGGCGGGGGTGTCCCTCGGGCCGGTGCCGAAGAGGGTGTCGCGGATGTGGCCGGCGAGGGCGTGGGAGGTGGGGTGGTCGAAGACGAGGGTGGCGGGCAGCCGCAGCCCGGTGGCGGTGCCCAGCCGGTTGCGCAGTTCGACGGCGGCGAGCGAGTCGAAGCCGAGGTCGGTGAAGGCCCGGCCGGGGTCGACGGCGGACGGCCCGTCGTGCCGGAGCACGGCTGCCACCTCGGTGCGCACCAGGTCGAGCAGGGCGCGGTCGCGGTCGGCGGCGGGCAGCGCGGCGAGTTGTCCCTCCGCGGCCCGGGCGGGGGCGGCGTTCGCCGTGGTCCGGCGGGTGACCGGGCGGACGAGGGCGCTCAGCAGCGGCGGTACGCCGTCGGGGCGGCGGCGTACGGCGGCCGCGTCGATCTCCACGGGCACCAGGTGGGGGGCGCGGGAGCGGACGGCGGCGTCGAACAGCTCCAGGGAGCGTGCGGCGGACAGTCCGGGGAGGCCGTAGGCCGCGACGCGCTGCCGGGCGGTGTCGTCCAGAGCGGCGCCCATGCCGCTGTCGGTGGCCCACAGGCCCCAGGCGAGGGAGGTGGCGGGCAGGCCGAGGGCGGCGCGGTGCTCGGCGAGGGCGTCGAGGTAGGCGTTGGCGGCGGCGTAGTTGCCCTGGCCGGGGCCGTCGAGGACGGCGGCGAGGGAGGAGAACAGCACGAAGTGGGCGAGGTCGCGGTCCCGGGTCAGCTCGTGCAGGTGCCAGGCGCCCAGCGCCTTGGCGTGGAAGACCTCGTCCACCATCTCGTCGGTGAGGGTGTCCACGATGCCGTCGCGGACGGTGCCCGCCGCGTGGACGACGGAGTCGACGGGGTGTTGTTCCAGCAGGCGGCGCAGCGCCTCGCGGTCACCCACGTCGCAGGCGGCGGTGGTCACCTCGGCGCCGAGGGCGGTGAGTTCGGCGTGCAGCGCGGGGGCGGTGCCGCGGCGGCCGGCGAGCACCAGGCGGCGCACGCCGTGGGCCCGGACCAGGTGCCGGGCGAGGAGCGCGCCGAGGCCGCCGGTGCCGCCGGTGACGAGGGCGGTGCCCCAGTCGGCGGCGGGTTCTTCACCCGGGGGCCGCGAGGTCAGCCGGGGCACGCTGAACCCGCCTTCGGCGAGGGAGAGTTCGGGTTCGCCGGTGGCGAGGAGCTGACGCAGAACGGCCTCGGAGGGCAGCGTCTCGTGCTCGACGAGGACGTAGCGGCCGGGGTTCTCGGCCTGCGCGGAGCGGACCAGGCCGCGGACGGCGGCGTGGGCGGGGCAGGCGGGCCGGGTGACGACGACGAGCCGGGTGCCGGCCAGGCGCTCGTCCGCCTGCCAGGTGCGCAGCAGCCGCAGGACGTCGTGGACGTGGGCGCGTGCCTCGGTGGCGTCGGCGCCCGCCGGGCCGGGGACGCGGTGCACGACGGCGTCCGGGGCGGGGCCGTCGAGCAGCGCCTCGACGGAGTCCGTGAGCACGGCGGTGCGCAGGGGTGCGGTGGTCGCCGGCCGGGGGTGCGGCGACCACCGCACGGCGTACAGGGCGTCACCCGCCGGTACGGGGCGGGAGGTCAGGGCGTCGACGGCGGCCACCGGGGCGCCGGTGGCGTCGGCGAGGCGCAGGGCGATGGTGTCGCCGCCGCCGTGGGTGATCTTCACGCGGAGGGCGGACGCGCCGGTGGCGTGCAGGGTGACGCCGGTCCAGGCGAACGGCACCAGCACCTCGGAGCGGGGCGGGGCGTCGAGGTCGGCGGCGTGCAGCGCGGCGTCGAGCAGCGCCGGGTGCAGGCCGAACGCGCCGGCGTCGGCGGCGGTGTCCTCGGGCAGGGCGACCTCGGCGTAGACGTCGTCGCCGTGCCGCCAGGCGGCGCGCAGCCCCTGGAAGGCGGGTCCGTAGCCGTAGCCCTGGTCGGCGAGGTCCGGGTAGACGCGCGTGGTGTCGAGGGGCCGGGCGTCGCGCGGCGGCCATTCGGTCAGGCCGGCCGGAGCGGGCGGGGCGGTGGTGGTGAGGACGCCGGCGGCGTGCCGGGTCCAGGGTGCGGCCTCGTCGGCGCGGGTGTGGACGGTGACGTCGCGGCGTCCGGAGTCGTCGGGTTCGCCGACGGCCACCTGTACGGCGATGTCCTCGTCGGCGCGCAGCACGAGCGGGGCGCCGAGGGTCAGCTCCTCCAGGGTGGTGGCGCCGACGTGGTCGCCGGCGCGCAGGGCGAGTTCGACGAAGGCGGTGCCGGGGAACAGCACCCGGCCCGCGATGACGTGGTCGGCGAGCCAGGGCTGGGTCCGGGTGGACAGCCGGCCGGTGAGTACGACGCCCTCGGCGCCGACGGCGACCACGGCGGCGAGCAGCGGGTGGCCTGCGGGGAGCTGGCCGAGGGACGCCGCGTCGGTGGCGGGGCGCTGCTCCAGCCAGAACCGGCGGCGCTGGAAGGGGTAGCCGGGCAGGTCGACGTGGCGTGCGGCCGGGCCGGCGAAGTGCCGCCGCCAGTCGACGGGGACACCCCGGGCATGGGCGGCGGCGAGCGCGGTGACGGCCTCGCGGGCCTCGGGCCGCTCGCGCCGCAGCACCGGCAGGAAGGCGGTGCCGGGTACGTCGGTGCAGTCCGGGCCCATGGCGGACAGCACCGCGTCCGGGCCGACCTCCAGGAACGTGCGGACCCCGGCGTCGGCGAGCGCGCGGACGGCGTCGTGGAAGCGGACCCGGGCGCGGACGTGTTCCACCCAGTACTCGGGGTCGCTGAGCTCGGCGGTGACGGGGCCGCCGGTGACGGTGGAGACGACGGGCAGCGCCGGCTCGGCGTAGTCCAGGACGTGCGCGACGCGGCGGAACTCGGCCAGCATCGGTTCCATCAGCGGCGAGTGGAAGGCGTGGCTGACCCTGAGGCGCTTGGTGTCGTGGCCGCGCGCGGCGAGTTCGGCGGCGATCCGCTCCACGCCGGCCGTGTCACCGGAGATCACGACGGCGGCGGGCCCGTTGACCGCGGCGATGCCGGTGCCCGGAGTGAGCAGCGGTGTCACCTCGTCCTCGGCGGCGCGTACGGCGACCATGGCGCCGCCCTCGGGCAGCGCCTGCATGAGCCGGCCGCGGGCGGCGACCAGGATCGTGGCGTCCTGGAGGGTGAGGACCCCGGCCACGTGGGCGGCGGCGATCTCGCCGACGGAGTGCCCGGCGAGCTGGTCCGGGGCGAGGCCCCAGCTCTCCAGGAGCCGGTACAGGGCGACTTCCACGGCGAACAGGGCGGGCTGCGCGTACTCGGTACGGTGCAGCAGCCCGGCCTCGGGGGTGCCGGGCCCGGCGAACAGGATCTCCTTGAGGGGCCGGGCGAGCTGGAGGTCGAAGTGGGCGCAGACGTCGTCCAGGGCGGCGGCGAACACCGGGTGGGCGGCGGCGAGTTCGCGGCCCATGCCGGGGCGCTGGCTGCCCTGCCCGGTGAACAGGAAGCCGAGTTCGCCGTCGGCGCGCGCGGTGAGCGGTGTGGTCCCGGAGGCCAGGTCGTGGAGGGCGGCGCGCAGTTCGGCGCGGTCGGCGGCGACGAGGACGGCCCGGTCGGGCAGGGCGGCGCGGGTGGTGGCCAGCGCGTGGGCGAGGTCGAGCGGGTCGGTCTCGTCCACCAGGGGCAGCAGGTCGGCGGCGCGGGCGCGCAGGGCGGCCTCGCCCCGGGCGGACAGGGCGAACGGCAGCGGTGTCCCGGCGGGCGGGGCCGGGCGGCCGTCCGGGCCGGACTCCTCGGGCCCGGGTTCCGGCTGTTCGAGGATGACGTGTGCGTTGGTGCCGCTGACCCCGAACGACGACACGCCCGCCCGGCGGACCCGGCCGGTGTCGGGCCAGGCACGCTCCGCGGTGACGAGTTCCAGGGCCCCCGACGACCAGTTGACGTGCGGGGTGGGCGCGTCGACGTGGAGGGTCGCCGGTATCCGCCCGTGCTCCATGGCGAGGATCGTCTTGATCAGCCCGGCTGCGCCGGCGGCGGCCTGCGTGTGCCCGAGGTTGGACTTGACGGAGCCGAGCAGCAGCGGGGTGCCGGCGGGGCGGTCCTGGCCGTAGGTGGCGAGCAGCGCGGTGGCCTCGATGGGGTCGCCGAGCCGGGTGCCGGTGCCGTGGGCCTCGACCATGTCCACGTCGGCGGCGGTGAGACCGGCGTCGGCGAGTGCCCGGTGGATCAGCCGCTGCTGGGCGGTGCCGTTGGGTGCGGTCAGGCCGTTGGAGGCGCCGTCCTGGTTGACGGCCGAGCCGCGCACCACGGCCAGCACCCGGTGTCCGTTGCGGCGGGCGTCGCTCAGCCGTTCCAGGACGAGCACGCCGACGCCCTCGGCGAATCCGGTGCCGTCCGCGGCGGCGGCGAACGCCTTACAGCGCCCGTCGGGTGCGAGGCCCCGCTGCCGGCTGAAGGCGGTGAACACGCCGGGGCCGCCCATGACGGCCACGCCGCCCGCCAGGGCGAGGGAGGACTCGCCCTGCCGCAGTGAACGGCACGCCAGGTGGACGGCGACCAGGGAGCCGGAGCAGGCGGTGTCGACGGTGACCGCGGGGCCCTCGGCGCCCAGCACGTAGGCGACGCGGCCGGAGATGACACTGTTGGCGTTCCCGGCGAGCAGATAGGCGTCGAGGCCGTCCGGGGCTTCGTGCAGGCGCGGCCCGTACTCCTGGATCTCGGCGCCGAAGAACATGCCGGCCGGGGTGCCGCGCAGCGCCGTGGGGTCGATGCCGGCGTCCTCCAGGGCCTGCCAGGAGGTCTCCAGGACGAGCCGCTGCTGCGGGTCCATGCCGAGGGCCTCGCGCGGGCTGATGCCGAAGAAGTCGGCGTCGAACTCGGTGGCGGTGTCGAGGAATCCGCCGCTGCGGACGTAGGTGCTGCCGGGCACCTCGGGGTCCTCGTCGTAGAGGGCGTCCAGGTCCCAGCCGCGGTCGCGCGGGAAGCCCGAGAGGACCTCGCCGCCCTCGGTGAGCAGCCGCCACAGGTCGGCGGGCGAGGCGATGCCGCCGGGGAAGCGGCAGCCGATGCCGACGACGGCGACCGGTTCGTCGGCGGTGGCGTCACCGGCGTCACCGGCGGGTCCGCCGGGGGTGTCCGCCCGGCCGTGGACCTCGGCGAGCAGGCGGGCGGCCAGGTCGTGGACGGTCGGGCAGTCGTAGGCGAGGCCGACCGGCAGCTCCAGGCCGGTGCGCTCGGTGAGCCGCCGGTGCAGGTCGACCGCGGCGAGCGAGTCGAGTCCCTGCGCGGCGAAGGGGGTGGCCGCGTCGAGTGCGGCCGGCGTGCCCGGCCGGGCCGTCCCGATCGCCTCGGTCACGGCTTGGCGTACCAGTTCGGTCACCAGCCTGCGGTGCTGGGACGGTACGGCCGTGGCGAGCCGTCGTGCCAGGGCTGAGTCGTGTCCGGGCCCGTTCATCCACGCATCTCCACTTTCGGCCGACACCGGTTCTCCTCACCTTTTTCCACACCGTAGTGACGGCCCCCGAGAGGCCACACCCTTAAGCACCCCTAGGGGTGGGCGGCCTCGCGGGCCGGGGTGTCGTCGGGGTCGTGCCGGTCGAACGAACGGCGTACATAGGACAGGGAGTCGAGCAGTTCCGCGGAGGTGACGGCCTGCGCCGGGCGTACGTCGGCGATGCCGTTCAGCGGCATCTTCCCGATGTCGGCCCAGGCCAGCCGGCCGTCCGCGGCGATATAACTCCGGCTGGATCCGGCGTTGTCCGGATGCAGACAGTAGGGAACGTCGAGACGTCCCTCGGCGAACGCCGCCAGCAGGGCCGTACCGAGGTCGTCGTCCAGTTCGAGCACCCCGTCGACCAGGGCGGCCGCCTCCGCGTAGGTCTGAGTGCCGGTGGCGTCCAGCGGGGCGCGGGGGGTGCGCGCGGCGACCGCCGCCGCGTATTCGAGGGCGGCGGTGTTCTCGGACACCGTGGGAATGCGGCGGGATTCCGCGACGGTTTTCACGATGAGCCGTTCCGAGCCGCTGGCGACGGCGAGTTCGGCCGCTTTCCCGAGCAGCCGGTAGGCGCCCCGTTCCGTTTCCGGATACAGCCCCATGTAGGCGTAGACGACGACGTGCCATTCGGTGTCCGGCAGGAATCGCGCGCACAGTCCGCGCAACGCGGCCACCGCTTCGGCGTCCTGGCGGGGATCGGTCTGCTGCGCGTAACTCACGGAAATGCTGCGGATGCCGTGCCGGTGGAAGAACAGCGCCTCCAGGACGCTGACGGCGACGAGCAGGCTGGGTGGGCAGAGCTGGCCGAGGACGCAGCCGCCGAAGGTCTCCAGGTGCGGTTCGGCCCCCGACTCCCGCAGGCCGGCGAACAGTTCGCAGGAGGCGGTCCAGTGGGCGACGGACTCGCGCAGCGGGACCCGGCCGTAGGGCAGGCAGTAGGAGACCGGGCCGCCCTCGGAGGCGTCGAGTCCGACGGCCGTCAGCGCCCGGAAGATGTCCTGCGGCGCGGCCGAGCCGTGCCGGACCTGGACCGGGAAGCCGGGGCCGTGGATGCCGTCGAGCACCTGCCGGGTGACGGCCGGCGCGTGGCTCACGATCGGGTAGCCGTTGAGGGCCACGCCCTCCAGGACGGCGAGTTCGGCCGACTCCAGGTCACCCACCCGGGTGTAGCTGTCCAGGGTGATCGTGCCGACGGTGGTGGCTCTGGCGTTCCGGGTGGCGAGCAGCCCGGCCCGCATCCGTTCCGGGCTGCTCATCCCCATCCGGGGCTGGACCACCAGGTGGCCGGCGTCGTGAGCCCGGCGCACGAACGCGCCGAACCCGCCGCCGGTCACACCAGGGCCCGCTGCGGCAGCGTGCCGAGCATCCGCCGGAAGGCGGCGACGCCCTCGGCGCTGTCGTCGAACACCTCGTCGTACCCGGCGGCGCGCAGCGCGGCCACCTCGTCGGCGCCGCAGGGGCCGGCGATGCCGAGCTTGCCGCCGATGACGGCGGGCACCGCGGCGAGGCCGGGGTGTTCGCGCAGCCGGGTGACGGTCCGCATGCCGTCGTGGTAGCCGTGGCCGTTGACGCTGCTGACCACGATGAGGGAGGGGCGGTGGGCGAGGGCCTCGGCGATGAGCAGGTCCTCGGGGACGCAGGGGCCGAGGTTGACCACGCGGTGCCCGTGCTCCTCCAGGAGGAGCTGGAGGTAGACGAGGTTCCAGGTGTGGGAGTCGGAGATCCCGCCGGCCACCAGCACGGGCTGGTCGCCGGGGGCGGGCTGGGCCGGGAAGGGGCTCATCACAGGGCCTGTCCGTGGTCGTAGGTGCGGGTGTGCTCGATGCGGGAGACGGAGACGAGGTCGTCGCCGCGTACGACGATCTCGGCGGGGGCGGGCCTGCCGAGGAACATCAGCAGGCTGGCCGTGGGGCCGTACGCGCCGGCGTTGGGGACGGTGAGCAGGTCGCCCGGTGCCAGTGGCGGCAGCGGGACGTTCCGGCCGAGCAGGTCGCCCGGGGTGCACAGCGGTCCGGCGAGGCTCGCGGGGGTGCCGTCCGCGCCGACGGACTCGTGCGGTTCGACGGACACGGGCAGGATCCGGCCGAGTCCGGACATGCCGCCGAAGGTGTTGATGCCGGCGTCGAGGACGACATAGCGGTGGTCGCGGCTGTCCTTGACGTTGACGACGGAGGTGAGCAGGGTGCCGCTGTCGGCGACCAGGTAGCGGCCGGACTCGCAGGCGATGTGCGGGGCGCCCGCCCGCCAGCCGGGGAAGTGCTCGTCCAGCGTCGCGGCCAGGGCGTCGCGCAGCTCGCCGTAGACGGGGCGCTCGCCCTGCACGGCGTAGGGCGCGGAGAACCCGCCGCCGATGTCGAGGAAGCGGAGGGTGACGCCCAGGGCCTGCTGGAGGGCGGCGGCGGTGGCGATGGTGTGCCGGAACTCGGCGATGAGGCTCGCCTCGTCCTTGGCGTTGCTCAGCGGGAAGAAGTGCAGTCCGGCGATGCGGGTGCCGGGGACGTCGCGCAGGCGGGCGGCGAGGCCGGGCAGGGTCTCGCTGTCGAAGCCGAACTGCGAGGGCACGCCGGTCATGCGGATGCTGGTGGCGGCGGCGCCGGTGGCGTTGTTGACCCGGAGCAGGCAGTCGGCGGTGAGGCCCAGCCCGCGTGCCGTCTCGCCGACGCGGCGCAGGTCGTCGTGGGACTCGGTGGAGAACAGGCGGACGCCGCGGGTCAGCGCCTCGGTCAGCTCCCCGGTGGTCTTGCCGGGGCCGGTGTAGAGGATGCGGTCGCCGGGGAAGCCGGCCCGCAGCACGGCGTCGAGTTCGCCGGTGGAGCTGATCTCGGCGCGGCAGCCGCGGGCGCCGCCGGTGCGCAGCTCGCGCAGGAGTTCGGGGTGCGGGTTGGCCTTGGCGGCGTAGAACACCTCGACCTCGTCGGGCAGCGCGGCGAACAGGTCGTCGCGGGCCGCCGCCACCCGGTCCAGGTCGTAGACGTAGGACGGGGTGCCGAAGCGCTCGGCGAGTTCGGTGGGGCCGGTCACGGGGTGGGTCCTTCCAGGAGGCGGGCGAGCCGCTTGCGGTCGTGCTTGCCGTGCGGGGTCAGCGGCAGTTCCGCGACGACGCGGCTCACGCCGGGCACCTTGGCGGGCTCCAGCCGCAGCGACAGCTCCTTGAGCAGGGCGTGCGGGTCGATGTCGCCCTCGGCGAACACGGCGAGGTCACGTCCTTCGGCGGGCGGCAGAACGGCGGCGGCGCGGACGCCGGGGACGTCGGTGGCGGCGGCCTCGATCTCGGTGGTGCTCATGCGCACGCCCTTGTGCTTGAACATGTCGTCGCGGCGGCCCTCGTAGTAGAGGAAGCCGTCCTCGTCCACATGGCCGTAGTCGCCGGTGTGCAGCCGCAGTCCGCCGTCGGGGGCGGGGCGGAAGGCGCGGGCGGTCTGTTCCGGGGCCCGCCAGTAGCCGGGCATGACGTGCGGTCCCTCGACCACGATCTCGCCCGTCTGCCAGGGCGGCAGCGGCCGTCCCTCGTCGTCCACGACGAAGGCGCGGGTGCCGGGCAGCGGGCGGCCGACCGAGTCGGGCCTGGCGTCCTGGAAGGCGGGCGGCAGCACGGAGACGCGCTTGCACTCGGTCTGCCCGAACTGGATGACCACCTCCGCGCCGGGGAACGCGGTGCGCAGCCCGTCAGCGGTCGGCTTGGGCAGCGCGGCACCGGTGTTGGTGAACATGCGCACCCGGGACTCGTGGGCCGGTTCGCGTTCGGCGAGGGCGCAGATCATGGTGGCCAGGGACGGCACGATGGGGACGACGGTGGCGCCGGTCTCCCGGATGCGGCGCAGCAGCACCAGGTCGGACTCGCCGTCGGCGAGGACGAGTTCGCTGCGGCCGGCGGCGGTGAGCAGCACCTTGTACAGGCCGTAGTCCCAGGAGATCGGGAAGCGGCAGAACACCACGTCGTCGGGGCGGTAGCCGAGTTCCAGGTTGATGGCCTCGGTGGCGAAGACCATGCGGCCGTGCGGGCAGACGACCGCCTTGGGGGCCGCGGTCGAGCCGGAGGTGTAGACGAGGACGGCGTTGTCCTCGGGGCCGACCCGTGCTCCGCCGGAGCGGGCTCCGCGGTCGCGCAGGGCGGTGATGTCCGGCCACGCCTCGCCGAGCCCGAGGACCGGTACGCCGCCGGTGAGGGCGCCGATCCGGTCCACGGCGGTGTCGGTGACGACGACCAGGGAGGGCTCGGCGTTCTCGACGACCGCCCGCAGGTGGAAGTCCTTCATGCCGGTGTTGACGGGGACCAGGACCGCGCCCCGGCGCGCGGTGCCGTACAGCAGCGCGACCAGTTCCCGGGTGCTGGGCAGCTGGACCAGGACCCGGTCGCCGTGGCCGATGCCGCGCGCTTCCAGCCAGGCGTCGACGGCGTGGCTGTGGGCGGCGAGTTCCCGGTACGTCCAGCGGCCCGCGCCGTCGGCGACCGCCGGGGCGTCGGGGCGCTCGGCGGTGGCCTCGTCGAGCAGGTCGTGCACCCGGGCGTCGGTGCGGGCCGGCACTGTCGGTTGACCGTTCACTGCGACTCCTGCCGCCTTTCGTGTGTGCCTCCGGCTCCGGCGGACTGCCGCACGGCCGTGGCCTGGGAGGCGAGCTTCCTGCGATCGGTCTTGCGGTTGGAGTTGAGCGGAAGGACGTCCAGGTGGTGGTAGGCGCGCGGGACGATCGCGGCCGGCAGCAGCCGGCGCAGGTGGCGGGCGAGCCGGGCGGGCGGCATGGGCGTGCCGGTGTGGAAGACGGCCAGTTCCACGGTGCCGTCCACGGGCACCGCCACGGTCACGGCGTCCTCGACGCCGGGGCAGGTGCGTGCGGCGGCGTCCACCTCGGCCAGTTCCACCCGGATCCCGTGCACCTGGACCTGCGCGTCCTGCCGGCCCAGGTAGAGCCAGCCGCCGTCGCCGGCGCGGCGGACGCGGTCGCCGGTGCGGTAGTAGCGCCGGCCGTCCCGCTGGAGGAACCGTCCGCTGTCGTCGGCCGGGTCCAGATAGCCGGGGGTCAACTGCGGTCCGGCGATGCACAGTTCGCCCTCGTCGCCGGCGGTGGGCGTGCCGGCGGGGTCGAGCAGCAGCGTCTCGTGGCCCGGGTGGACGGCGCCGATGGGCACCATGTCGTTCAGGTGCCGTCCCGGTGTCCAGCGGTGCGCGGTGACGGTGATGGTCAGCTCGGTCGGGCCGTACAGGTTCTCCAGTGCGGCGCCCGGCGCGGCGGCGGCCCAGTCCTCGGCGTCCTTGCAGCTGAGCGCCTCCCCCGCGAAGAAGCTCCAGCGCAGCGAACCCAGGGCGCCCGGCGCGAGCCCGCCGGTGCGGCGCACCAGGGTGATCGCGCTGGGCGTGGAGAACCACACGGTCACACCCTGTTCGGCCAGGAACTCCGGCAGGCGCGCGTAGGCGCGGGCCGGTACGGGGACGACGGTGGCGCCGGCGCCCCAGGCGCAGAACAGGTCGAACATCGCGCAGTCGAAGTTGAGGTCGAAGGTCTGCGAGAAGACGTCGTGCGGGCCGAAGTCGTAGCGCCGGTCGAGCAGCCGGAAGTAGTGGGCGGTGTTGGCGTGGGTGACGGGCACGCCCTTGGGCCGGCCGGTGGAGCCGGAGGTGAACAGCACGTAGGCGATGTCGGAGGGCCGGGCGGGCATGGGGGCCTTCAGGGCGCTGTCCGGGTCGACGGCGAGCGCCGGCATCGGCTGCCCGCCGGGCGCGAAGAGCGTCGGCAGGGTGACACCGGCCTCGTGCAGCGCGGTCAGGGCGGGCAGCGCGTCGTCGTCGGCGAGCAGCGCGCCGACCCCGGCGGCCTCGATCATCTGCCGGGTGCGGGCGGCGGGGAAGGCGGGCTGGAGCGGTACGACGGTGACGCCGCTGTACAGGCCGGCCAGCAGGGCGGCGTACGCCGTGGGTCCCTTGCCGGCCAGTACCCCCACGGCGGGCGGCGGCTCGGGGAGCCCGGCGAGCAGTGAGCCGGCCCGGACGAGGGCGTTCTCGTGCAGGTCGCGGTAGGTGAGGTCGACGCCGTCGGCGCGCAGCGCGGGCCGGTCCGGGGCGACGGCCAGGCCGCGCGCGAACCGGCCGGACAGCGTGCCGTCCATGGTGGGGTCCACGGTGGCCGCCCCGTCAGCTCGCGGTGCTCTGGAGCATGCCCCGCACGGTGTCCCACAGCACGCCGGCGGTGCGGAAGGTGTCCATGGTGAGCGCGCTGTCGCGGAAGCGGACCTGGTAGTCCTCCTCCAGCGTGCCGAGGAGCTGGACCATGCCGAGCGAGTCCAGGCCGAGGTCCTTCAGGTCGGACTCCGGGGCCAGTTCCTCCTGCGGCGGGAGGAAGGGCAGGAAGGGGCGGAGTATCTGTTCGAACCGGTCGTCCCACATGGGGGCCTCCATCGAGTCGGGCGGGGTCAGGCGGCGCGGCTGGGGCGCCGGGGGGTCATCGCCAGCCGCGGCTGCGCGGCGACGACGTCGAAGTGACGGGTGGTGCAGGGCACCCGGCCGAAGAGGCTGTCGGGCCCGGCGACGCACAGGCGGCGGACGCCGGCCTCCTTCAGGGCCGTGGTGACGCTCGGCCAGTTCATCGGGTGGTCGAAGCCGTCGAGCAGCATGGTGCGCAGCTCCTCGCCGGTGCGCAGCAGCCGGCCGTCCTGGTCGGCGACGACGGGCAGCTCCGGATCGGCGAAGGAGTAGCGGGACACCACCTCGCGGGCGGCCTTGTCGCGCAGCGACCGGAACGCCGAGGCGTGCATGGGGGGCCGCATGGTGTACAGCGGGAGGCTGCCGATGGCGCGCAGCCGCTCCTCCATCCAGGCCACGCGGTGCTCGGACAGGGAGACCATGTAGAAGCCGTCGTCGATGTGGCAGGAGATCTCGTGCCACTCCCCCGCCTCGTCCAGCTCCGCGAGGACCGCGTCGAGGCCGTCGCGCGGGGCGCGGACGAAGGACAGGGTGACGATGTCCCGGTGCTCCGTGGCGAAGTACTCCTCCAGGCAGCGGGCGATCTCGGCGGTCAGCCGGACGGCGTCGGGCAGTTCCAGGGCGCCGGTGTAGGCGAGGGCGGCCTTCTCGCCGAAGCTGGGGCCGGCGACGATGTCCGGTTCCACGCCGAGGTGGTCCCGGGCCCAGTGGGCGCAGGCCAGGCAGTTGACGAAGAAGGCGACCTGGGCGGCCTCGGAGTAGTCGCCCGGGGCGGTCCGGAAGGCGTCCAAGAGGGAGTAGCCGAGGGCGTCGTCGGCGACGGCGACCAGCTCCCGGGCGATGGGGTTGGCCACCATGAACCTGCCCACCTCGGCGAACGGAACGGGTCCCATGCCGGGAAAGACCAGCGCGGTGTCGTGTGCCATGGCGGGATCCCCGCCCCCTTTCACGAGGCTCCAAAGCGTCACAGGCTCTTGAGGAAGTCGGTCATCACCGCGAGGAACCGCTCGGGTTCCTCCAGATGGGGAAGGTGGCTGGACTCCTCGAAGATCTCCCAGCGCGCTCCGGGGATCTCGTCGTGGTAGGGCTGGACGACCGCCGGGGTGGCCTCGTCGTGGCGGCCGCTGATCAGCAGGGTGGGGGTGCGGATCCGGTGCAGCTCGCCGACGATCGACCAGTCCTTCAGGGAGCCGATGACATGGAACTCGTTGGGGCCGTTCATCGCGTAGTAGACGGTCGGATCGTTGTAGATCTCCATGAAGGAGGACAGGAAGTCCCGGGGCCAGGGCGTCAGGCGGCACACGTGACGGTCGTAGAAGACCCGCATCGCCGCCAGGTACTCCTCGCTGTCGTACGTGCCGGCCGCCTCGTGCCGCAGCAGGGTCTCCTCCACCTCCGGCGGCAGTTCCGCGCGCAGCCGGGCCATCTCCTTCAGCCACATCGGGTAGGAGGCGGGCGCGTTGGCGACGACCAGTCCGCGCAGGCCGGGCGGGGCGGTCATGGCGTGCCGGGCGCACAGGGGGCCGCCCCAGGACTGGCCGAACAGCACGTAGTCGTCGGCGATCCCCAGCCGCTGGACGAGGTTGGCCAGTTCGTCCTCGAACAGCTGGACCGTCCAGAACCCGGGTTCCTTGCCGGGCAGATGGGTGGAGCCGCCGTTGCCGAGCTGGTCGTAGTGGACGACGGGCCAGCCGTCGTCGGCGAGGCGGGCGAGCGGCAGCAGGTAGTCGTGGGTGCTGCCGGGCCCGCCGTGCACGGCGACGAGGGCCGGCCGTCCCGCGCCGAGCTCACCGGTCACCCGGTACCAGGTCCGGTACTCCCCGAAGGGGACGGTGCCCTTCGCGCTGGCTTCCGGGGACACGCTGATCACCTCTGCTCGCTGCGGGACGTGGCGGTGGCCGGGACCAGGACACCGGCCGGGACGGGGAGAGCCGGGGCGCGGGGCGATCGCTGTCTCTGCCGTGGTCCGCAGCCGACGCTAACGGCCCCCGCGCCGCCACCAGACCCCTAACCGCCCCTAGGCGCAGCCCGGCGAACTGGGGGGCTCCCGGGGGGCGTTCCCCGCGGCGCCGGCGCCGGCAAGGCCCCGGCGGCACCGGCCGTACCCGGTCCGCCAGGGCCTGTCGTTGGGATCGTGCCGGGCTCGCGGACCCTGGCACCGCGCCCTGATCCGGCTCGATCAGGCCCTGGGTCGTGTCGTCGGACTCCCGCCGTCCGCCCGGAGGGCGGGCTCTGCGGCGTCAGGTGCGTGCTGTCGGCGTGCCGGGTGCTGACTCTCGTACTGGACGTACTCGGGTCGGGGCCCGGTGCGGCGAGAGTGCGTGCAGGGCGTCGTGGAACAGGCGGGAGTCCGACGACACGGCCTAGGGGCGGCTAGGGGTTGGGGTCCGTCGGCGTGGCTGCCTAGCGTGCCAGGGACGGCCGGCGGCGCCGCACCGGCGCCCGGCCGCGGACCCGCTGCGATGCCGGCGCGTCCCGTTCCCTCCCGTGTGAAGAGGACCTGATGACTGCACCTGCCGAACCGGCCGACGAGGCCGCGCTGCCCGAGTTCCCGATGCGGCGGGCCTGCCCCTTCAGCCCGCCGGCCGCCTACGCCGAGCTGCGCGAGACCGCGCCGGTCTCCCGGGCGCGGCTGAAGGTCGACGGCAAGCCCGCGTGGCTGGTCACCCGGCACGACCTGTACAAGAAGGTGCTGGGTGACGCGCGGGTCAGCGCGAACCTGAAGCTGCCCGGGTACCCCCTCCAGGTGCCGGTGCCGCAGGAGGTGCTCCAGTCGGTGCCGCTGACGTTCCTCTCCATGGACCCCCCGGACCACACGGTCCAGCGCCGCATGCTGGCTCCGGAGTTCAGCGTCCGGCGGATGCGCGAGCTGCGCGAACGGGTGCAGCAGATCGTGGACCAGCAGATCGACCAGATGCTCGCCAAGGGCGCGGACGGTCCGGTCGACCTGGTCACCGCCCTCGCCCTGCCGGTGCCCTCGCTGGTGATCTGCGAACTGCTCGGCGTGCCCTACGAGGACCACGGCCGGTTCGAGGAGTGGGCGTGGGCCATCATGAACCACGACATCAGCGAGGAGGACCGGGGCCGCGCCCACTACGAGCTGGACCGGTACGTGGACGGGCTGGTCACCGCCAAGGAGACCGAGCCGGGCGACGACATGATCAGCCGGCTGATCGAGTTCAACCGGCGGACCCCGGCGGTGGAGCACTCCGACATCGTCAGCATGTCCAAGCTGATGCTGGTCACCGGGCACGAGACGACCGCCAACATGATCGCGCTGGGGGTGCTGGCCCTGCTGGAGCACCCCGAGCAGCTCGCCGCCGTCCGCGCGGAGCCGGAGCTGATGCCCAAGGCGGTGGAGGAGCTGCTGCGCTTCTTCTCCATCTCCGACGCGGGCACCGCCCGGGTCGCCCTGGAGGACATCGAGCTGGGCGGGGTCACCATCCGCGCCGGCGAGGGCATCCTGCCGCTGAACAACGCCGCCGACCACGACGAACGCGTCTTCCCCGACCCCGACCGCCTGGACCTGCGGCGCGAGGCCCGCAGCCATCTGGCGTTCGGCTACGGCGTCCACCAGTGCATCGGCCAGAACCTGGCGCGCCTGGAGCTGGACGTCGTCTACACGACGCTGTTGCGGCGGGTCCCGACGCTGCGCCTGGCCGCGCCGGTGAAGGAGCTGCGGTTCAAGGACGACGCGATCGTCTACGGCCTGTACGAGCTGCCCGTCACCTGGTGACACCGCACCGCCTCTGTCCCCCCTGTTCCGGCACCGACTCCGTCCGAAAGGCAGCCATGTCCCAGTCAGCCGACGCCGCACCCGAGGCGGAGTCGCCGCTCCCGCGGTTCCCGATGCGACGCACCTGCCCGTTCAGCGAGCCGCGCGAGTACGCCGAGATGCGCGCGGACAACCCGGTCTCGCGCGCCGCCCTGAAGGTGAACGGCAAGCCGGCCTGGCTGGTCACCCGGCACGATCACGTCCGGCAGGTGCTGGGCGACAGCCGGGTGAGCTCCAATCTGAAACTGCCGGGCTATCCGCACCAGTTCCACATCCCCGAGGAGATGCTGGCGCAGATCCGGCTGATGATGCTGAACCTGGACCCGCCGGAGCACACCGCGCAACGCCGCATGCTCATACCGGAGTTCACCGCCCGCCGGGTGCGGGAACTGCGCCCGCGGATCCAGCAGATCGTGGACGAGCACGTGGACGCGATGCTGGCGGCGGGCGGCCCGGTGGACCTGGTCGCCGCCCTCGCCCTGCCGGTGCCCTCGCTGGTGATCTGCGAACTGCTCGGCGTGCCCTACGAGGACCACGCCCGGTTCGAGGAGTGGTCGGCGGCGATGATGAACCACGAGCTGAGCCCGGCGGAGTACGGGGCGGCGGTGCAGGCCCTGGACGCGTACCTCGACAAGCTCGTCACCCTGAAGGAGAACGAGCCCGGCGACGACCTCATCAGCCGCTTCCTGGAGAAGAACCGCACCGAGCGAATCGCCGACCACGCCGACGTGGTGACGATGGCACGGCTGATGCTGGTCGGGGGGCACGAGACGACGGCCAACATGATCGCCCTCGGGGTGCTGGCCCTCCTGCGGCACCCGGAGCAGATGGCCGCGCTGCGGGCCGACCCCGGCCTGCTTCCCAACGCCGTCGAGGAGTTGCTGCGGGTCTTCTCCATCTCCGACTCCGGCACCGCCCGGGTCGCGGCGGAGGACATCGAGGTCGGTGACATCACCATCCGCGCCGGCGAGGGCATCCTCGCCCTCAACAACGCGGCGAACCACGACGAGTCCGTCTTCCCCGACCCGGACACCCTCGACATCCGCCGCAAGGAGGCCCGCGGCCACCTGGCGTTCGGCTACGGCATCCACCAGTGCATCGGCGCCAACCTCGCCCGGGTGGAGCTGGAGGCCGTCTACGGCACGCTGGTGCGCCGCGTCCCCGGCCTCCGGCTGGCCGCCGAGCCGGACGAGCTGCGGTTCAAGGACGACGCCATGGTCTACGGCGTCTACGAACTCCCCGTCACCTGGTGACGGCCGACCCGAACGGAGCGCCCCTCATGCGTGTCACCACCGAACGCGCCCGGTGCGTGGGCTCTGGCCAGTGCGTGCTCCTCAGCCCCGAGGTGTTCGACCAGGACGACGACGGCCTGGTGACGGTCCTGCGGGAGGAGCCGGCCGAGGACCTGCGCGAGCAGGTCCTCGAGGCCGCCGACCTGTGCCCGTCGCGCACCATCCGCGTGCACGGCTGACACCCCGGCGAACGCGCTGGAGCCCCTTGCGGGTGACGCCCGCAAGGGGCTTCGGCGCTGCTTCCGCGTCCTCGCCGACGGCAGGGCGCACCGGTCCCCGGGCCGCGCGAACGCGGCGCCGTCCCCGGCCCGATGCCGCTGCCGCGCCCGGTCCCCGAGGACCTGCCTCACGCCCGCGCCGCCGTCTCCGCCAGCAGGCCGAGCACCTGCCGCTGATGGGACGTGAGGTAGAAGTGGCCGCCCCGGAACACATGGGACTCGAACGACGCGTCCGTGTGGCGTGACCAGGCGCGTGCCTCGTCCACGGTGACCTTGGGGTCGTCGTCGCCGACCAGGGCGACGACGGGGCACCGCAGGTTCGGCCCCGGCTCGTAGACGTAGGTCTCCGCGGCCCGGTAGTCGGCGCGGATCGCGGGCAGGGCCATGCGGATCAGTTCGACGTCGTCGAGGATCGCCGAGTCCGTCCCGCTCAGCCGCCGCATCTCCTCGACGAGCCCGTCGTCGTCGCGCAGATGGACGGATTCGCTGCGCGGGCAGGAGGGGGCGCGGCGGGCGGAGGCGAACAGCGCGTGCGCAACGACGCCGTGGTCGCGTTCCAGCCGGCGGGCCACCTCGAAGCCGAGGGTCGCTCCCATGCTGTGCCCGAAGAGGAGCAGCGGTCGGTCCGTCCACGGCAGCAGCACGGACGTGACCTGGTCGGCCAGCTCCTGGATGCTCTCGGCGCACGGCTCGGTGCGGCGGTCCTGGCGGCCCGGGTACTGCACGGCGAGCACGTCGACGGACGCCGGCATGCCCGCCGAGACCGGGTGGTAGAAGGTCGCCGAGCCACCCGCGTGCGGCAGGCACACCAGTCTGACCGCCGCGTCGGGGCGGGGGTGGTAGCGGCGTATCCAGAGACGGTCGTGCTCCGTGAGCGTGGTCATGGGGCGGGCGTATCCCTTCCTGGCGGTGGCCGCGCGGCGCGGGGACGCGGCCGGGCCCCAGCAGTCTCACGCGCGCGGGGTACGGCGGGCCACCCCTACCCGCCCCAACCGCGTTGCACCGCTCAGGCGTTGAGGTAGGCGAGCACCGCGAGCACCCGGCGGTTGCTGTCGCTCGACGGCGGCAGCGTCAGCTTGGTGAAGATGTTGGAGATGTGCTTCGCCGCCGCGCCCTCGGTGACGGTGAGCCGCTGGGCGATCGCCGTGTTGGAGCAGCCCTCGGCCATGAGCTCCAGCACCTCCCGTTCCCGCGCGGTGAGCGCGGCCAGTGGCTGGTCCCGGGAGTGACTGGTCATCAGCTGGGCGACCACGGCGGGGTCCATGGCCGTACCGCCGGCCGCGACCCGGCGTACGGCGTCGATGAACTGCTCGTCGTCCAGGACGCTGTCCTTCAGCAGATAGCCGATGCCTCCGGTGCCGTCCGCCAGCAGCTCGCGGGCGTACATCTGCTCGACGTGCTGGGAGAGGACGAGGATCGGCAGGCCCGGCTGCTCCCGGCGGGCCCGCAGGGCGGCCTGGAGGCCCTCGGTGGTGAAGGTGGGCGGCAGCCGTACGTCGACGATCGCCACGTCGGGCCGGTGCTGGGCGAGCGCCGCGGCGAGGTCCGTGCCGTTGTCGACCGCCGCGGCCACCTCGCATCCGTACGCCTCCAGCAGTTGGATGATCCCCTGCCTCAGGAGGAAGAGGTCTTCGGCGAGGACAACGCGCACGGCAGCTCCATCTTGATCACGGTCGGACCGCCCGGAGGGCTGTTGATCTCCAGGGTCCCGTCAAAGGATGCCAGCCGCCGCCGGATGCCCGCGAGGCCGCTCCCGGCCGACGCGTCGGCGCCGCCGCGGCCGTCATCGGTGACGCGGGCGTGCAGGGTGTCGTCCTCGCACCAGGCGACGATCTCCACGCACCGCGCGTCGGCGTGCTTGAGGGCGTTGGTGAGCAGCTCGGAGACCGCGAAGTAGACGGCGGACTCGACCGGGTCGGGCAGCCGGCAGGGAAGGTCCACCACCGCGGTGACGTCGAGCGGGCTGGCCAGGCCCAGCGCGCGCAGGGCGTCGGCCAGGCCGCGTTCGGCGAGGACCGGCGGATGGATGCCGTGGACCAGGTCGCGCAGTTCGCGCAGGGCCTGCACGGACGAGGTGCGGGCCTGCCGCAGCAGCAGGCGGGCCTCCTCGGGTTCCTGGTTCATCTTACGGTCCACGGCGCCGAGTTGGAGGCCCAGGCTGACCAGCCGGGCCTGTGCGCCGTCGTGCAGGTCGCGTTCGATGCGGCGCAGTTCGGCGGCCTGGATGTCGAGGGCCCCGGAGCGGGTCTCGGACAGGTGCTGTACCCGTACGGCGAGTCGGGAGCCGCGGGTCGGGCCGAGCAGGAACCGGACGAAGTAGGCGTACCCCTTGAGCACCGGCGGGCCGAGGAACAGCCAGCCGGTGAGCACGACGAGCGCCAGCAGACCGGCGGCGAGGGCGGCCGGCCAGCTGTCGACGGTGACGAAGGCGTACCAGCGGCCCTGTCCGTCGTGCGCGAGGGGCCGCCACAGGCCGCAGGCCAGGAACAGTCCCTCCCCCGCGTAGTAGAGCAGTGCGGCCGGCACGAAACCGGCGAGTCCGACCACGCAGTTGAGCAGGAGCCACAGCAGGTCCCGCCAGGTCGCGGGGTCGGCGAGGATCCACTTGCAGCGGCGCATCCAGCCGACGATGTCCTTCTCGATCTCCTCCGGTTCGGGCCGGTAGGGCCGCTCCACCGGGACGCCGGAGCGTGCGGCCGCCCGCCGGTTGAGATCGCACAGCCGGCGCACGGCCCGGGTCAGGTAGGGCAGTGCGAGAAAGCCGATGCCGATCAGGCACAGGACGATGAAGTAGGTGGTGGTGACGAAGAGGACGATCGACAGCAGGGCTCCGGTGGCGACGGCCACGCCGACCAGGGTGTCCAGGGTGGCGCGGCGGAGCCGGCCGCGCCACGTGACCGGCACAGTCTTCATGTCCTCATGCTCCCATCCCGGCCCGCCGGTCAGGGAGGGGCCGCCCCCGCTCGGGGGTAGCGGGGACGGCCCGGCCAGGGGGTGGGTCACGCGGCCTTCACCATGTCCACGGCGGGGTTGCGCATACCGCGCCAGGAGGGCAGCAGGGTGGCGCCGAAGACCAGCAGCACGGACCCGCCGACGATGGCGAGGTAGATGCCGATGGACCCGGACGGCAGGTAGGAGTCGCTCTTGACGAGGCTGTAGGGGACGATCGTCATCGCGGAGGCGAGGGTGCCGAGGACGGTGGCGACGATCCCGATCAGCACGCCCTCGACGGCCAGCATGCCGATCACCTGGGCGCGGGTGGCGCCGGTGAGCCGCTGGAGGCCGAACTCGGCACGCCGTTTGCGGGTGACGGACACCAGGGTGTTGACGACGGTGATCGCGGCGTACCCGACGATCATGGCGACGATGGTGTAGTTCGCGGACACCAGGATCTGCTGGATCTGGTTGTTCCGGCCGGCCAGGGAGGAGCTGTCGTCCAGTTCGGTGCCGGGCACCCGGGCGGCCAGCGCGGCGAGGCGGCCGTGGACCTCGGCGCCGCCGCCGCGCGCGGCGCGGACCAGGATCTGGTGCGGCAGCCCGTCACCGGTGTGCGGGGCGAGGGCCGCCGCGGGCAGCGTCAGGTACTGCTGCTTGGGGTTGTCGGTGTAGAGGGCCACGACGACCGGGCGTACGGCGGTGCCGTCGCCGAGGTGCATCGGCAGCCGGTCGCCGACCCGCACGCCGTACGCGCGGGCCTTCTTGTCGGACAGGGCCACCGTGTCGCCGTGCAGGCCGCCGAGCGAGCCGGCGACGACGGGGAGGTCCAGGCTCTGGCGTACCCCGTCGGCGGAGACGCCGCGCAGGTCGACGTCGGCCGGGCCGTCCGGGCGGTCCACGAAGCCGCGGCCGGTGACGAACTCGGAGGCCGCGGCCACCCCGGGCGTGGCGCGGACCCTGTCGACGACGCCGGGCGCGAATCCGCCGGTCCTGGAGTCGAGGACGTAGTCGGCGAGGATGTTGCGGTCGTAGGAGGTCCGGGAGACGTGGTCCTCGGTGGACTGCATGTACAGGGTGCCCGTGGCGATGCCGATGAGCAGGACGATCGGCGCGACGGCGCCCGCCATGCGGACGTTGGCGGTGGCGGCGTTGCGCAGTGCGAGGTGGCCGGAGAGCCCGGACAGCAGCCGGACGGGCAGCCGGAGCAGCGCCACCAGGGCCTTGGTGAGACCGGGCGCGAGCAGGGTGAGGCCGATACCGAACAGCACGGAGGCGGGTCCGGCGGTGCTGGCGAGGGTGGGCCCGTCCTCCATCACGGTGGCGGTGGCGACGGCCAGGCCGATGCCGTTGGCGAGGAAGAACAGCGCGAGCAGCAGCCGGGGCACGCTGAACCAGTGCGTGCCGGCGGTGGCTTCGGCCGCAGCGGCGACCGGTTCGGTGCGGGCGGCCCGGCGTCCGGCGAACCGGGTGGCGCCGGCCGCCGCGAGGACGGTGACGGCCGCTCCGACCGCCATCGGCATCCAGCCGGCGTGGTAGACGATCGCCGACGACACCACGCCGCTGCCGGTCAGCACCCCGAACAGCAGTCGCCCGACGGCGTATCCGGGCAGCAGGGCGAGCAGTACGGATCCCACCGACAGCACGGCCGTCTCGGTGAGGATCATCCGGCGCAGCTGCTCGGGGGTGGCGCCGACGGCGCGCAGCAGGGCCATCTCGCGGGCGCGCTGCTGGAGGGAGAGGCCGAGGGTGGAGGCGACGCCGAACATCACGATCAGCACGACCGACGAGCCGAAGACCGCCGCGAGGATGACGACGGTGCGCCGGCTGGCGAGGGTGCCGGGCAGCTCGGCCAGCCCCCGGCGCTCGCCGGTGAGCACCTCGGCGCGGTCACCGACGGTGGCGCGCACCGCGTCCGCGACGGCGGTGACGCTCGTGCCCGGTGCGGGCAGCACGCCGATGGAGTCGATCCGGCCGCCCCCGAGGGCGCGTGCCTCGTCGTCCGTGAAGAACACGGCCGCGTCGGGGTTGTGGTCGCCGCGCTGCTCGGCGATGCCGCTGATCCGGAACCGCCGGGCGGTGCCCCGGACGACGATGTCGACCGAGGACCCCGGGCGGGCGCCGGCCCGCCGGGCGAGTCCGGCATCGAGAACGGCCTCGCCGCCGGCGACGGGGGTTTTACCGGCGGCGAGGGTATAGGGGGTGAGCCGGGCGCTCGCCCAGCCGTGGCCGTACGAGGCGGACTCGCCGGTCACCGGCCTGCCGTCCTTGAGGACGGTGGCCGGGAACGACACGTCGGCGACGGCCGTGCGCACACCGTCGGTCCCGGCCACCTCGCCGGCCAGGCCGGCGTCGATGCGGTGCCGCTCCGTCAGTGCGCCGGAGTCGTAGGTCTGTTCACCGGTGACGACGACCGGGGCGCCGCTCAGGCGCTGCGGGTCGGCCGCCATGCGGACGCCCGTCTCCATGAGGCCGCCGCAGCCGATGACGATGGCGGCGCCCAGGAACATGGCGAGGAAGGTCGCGACGAAGCTCGTCCTGCGGAACTTCAGGGTACGCAGTGCCAGGCGCCACATCAGTATCGTCCCCCCGAGTGCTGCGGCGCGCTCTGCCGGTGGCCGTCGTCCTCCCAGGCGCCGAGCCTGGTCATGCGGGCGGCGACCGCGTCGGCCGTCGGCCGGAGCAGTTCGCCGGCGAAGGTGCCGTCGGCGAGGAAGACCACGCGGTCGGCGTGGGAGGCCGCGACCGGGTCGTGGGTGACCATGACGAGCGTCTGGCGGGCGGTGTCGACGGACTCGCGCAGCAGGCCGAGCACGGAGGCGGCGGTGCGGGTGTCCAGGGCGCCGGTGGGCTCGTCGGCGAAGACCACGGCGGGGCGGGTCACCAGGGCGCGGGCGATGGCGACGCGCTGCTGCTGGCCGCCGGAGAGTTCGGACGGCAGGTGGCCGAGCCGGTCGCCCAGGCCCACGCGCTGGACGACGGTGCGGATCAGGCTCTTGTCGGGGCGCTGTCCGGCCAGTTGCAGCGGCAGCGTGATGTTCTGCATGACGGTCAGCGCGGGCAGCAGGTTGAAGGACTGGAAGATGAAACCGATCCGGTCGCGGCGCAGCTTGGTGAGCTGGGTGTCGTCCAGGCCGGCGAGGTCGGTGCCGCCGACGGTGACCGTGCCGGAGGTGGGCTGGACCAGTCCGGCGGCGCAGTGCAGGAAGGTGCTCTTGCCGGATCCGGACGGGCCCATCACCGCGGTGAAGGTGCCGTCGGCGAAGCTCATGCTGAGCCCGCGGAGTGCGGCCACCTGGCTGTCTCCTCGCCCGTAGGTCTTCGACACGGCGTCCAGCCGTACCGCCTCCGTACGACGGAGGTCCTGTGAAGTGTGCACTCGGGGCTCCCCTAAGAGATGACGCGCCTCTCACGCGGTGTCTGCGGACCACTTTAGGAACGCCGCGGCCGCGGCACATTGGCATTGACCGGCCGGTTCGAGGTAGAGGTTTCTCTACCTCTGCGGGCCAGGTTCCGGCAGGTTCCCGGTGGAATTCATGCAGCGGTGTCACCACCGTGTCCGGATATCTGACTCCCCTGCGAAAGGGCCGATTGCCACCCGTGTCCCGGGGCGTTGCTGCGGGTACGGTCGAAGCCGACCGAAGAATCCACGGAAGATGGGAAGTCGTATGGCCAGGAGGCCTGACCCCGAGCTGACCGCACATGTCCGGCCCGACGGTTATCTGGAGCTGTTCTCACAGCGCACCGGGAAGCGGCACCAGTGCGGCCCACGTGGCACGACGATGTGGCTGGCGCTCCGGCGCAGCGACTGGCGACCGGAATTGGCCGCGGATGAAATCGCCTTGCGATTAGGTGTCGACCCGGACAGTGTCCGATGTGATATTCAGGCATGGTTGGCGCATTTCCATGAGGCCGGCGAGTAAGCGAAATGCGCGGCGCGGGCGGCTTTTCAGCCGCCCGCGCCGGAACACGTGCGATACCCGTTCCCCGTCCGGGGATCGCCGGCTCGGGGAGTACGGGCTCAGGCGGACCGGGCCGCCGGTGATGCCGTCAGCCAGGACTCGACCGCCTCGGCGGTGGCCGCCGCGAAGTCCTCCAGCAGCGTGAAGTGCGTGCCGGGCACCTCGGCCGGCTGGTGCTCCACCGGCCAGACCGCGCGCCAGTCGTCGGTGCCGGTGGCGAAGGACTCGGTGGGCCGCACGAACAGCACGGGTGCGGTCAGGGCGCCCGGCAGGCAGTGCTGGATCAGGTCGCTGTAGCGGCTCATCGCGGCGAGGCGGGCGGTGCCGAAGCCGCCGAGGGACGACTCGCGGTCCAGCATGCCGTCGAACATCTGCCGCCACAGCTCGTCCTTGCCGTCCTCCCCGGGCAGATAGGTGTCCAGCAGCACCACCCCCGAGGCCGGCTGTCCGGCCTTCTCCATGAGCTCGGCCGCCGCGTGGGCGAACTGGCCGCCGGAGGAGTACCCGACGAGCACGTACGGCCGCTCGTCCGGGCAGGCCCGGCGGATGCCCTCGACGACCACCTCCAGCACCGCGTCCACGGAGCGCGGCAGTGCCTCGCCGGGGCCGAAGCCGGGCATCGCGGGCACCAGGACCTCCCGGCGGCCCTGGAAGTGCCGGGCGAAACGGGCGTACTGGTGGGCGCCGCCGAGCGCCATGGGCGAGGGCAGGCAGACGAGCCGCGGGGAGGCGTCGCCGGCGGCCAGCCGCACCGGATCGGTGATACCGCCGGTCTCGGCCAGGGAGGAGAAGCCGGGGAGGATGCCGGCGACCGTGCGCAGCAGCTCGATGGCCTGCGCCATCCGCCCGTCGGCCGCCGCGCGCCGCACCAGCCCGCCGACCGATTCGAGGTCGTCGGCGCCGGCCGGGTCCGTGACGCCGCCGGCCAGGTGTCCGCGCAGGACGGCCGCGAGGGCGGCCGGGGTGCGGTGGTCGAAGACGGCACCGGCCGGCAGGGTGGTGCCCAGTGCGGTGCCGAGGGCGCCGCGGAGTTCGGCGGCGGAGACGGAGTCCATGCCGATCTCCAGGAAGACGGCGTCGGGCTCGACGGCCTCCGGTCCGGCGTGGCCGAGGATCGCGGCGGTCTGGGCCCGGACCACGTCGGTCAGCAGAGCCTCCTGTTCGGCCGGCGGGGCATCGGCCAGCCGCTGCCGCAGCGGCTCGGTGTCCGCGGGGAAGGTCGCGGCGGGGCGCACGGGCTCGGCCGGGAGGCCGGTGGTGAGGGCCACGTCCGCGTTCAGCCAGTACCGGTCGCGCCGGAAGGCGTAGGTGGGCAGTTCGGCGCGGGCCGTACCGGGAAAGAGCGCGGCCCAGTCGGGGGTGAGGCCGTCGGCGTACAGCCGGGCGAGGCCCGCCATGAGGGTCGTGGGTTCGCTGCCGTGGCGCCGGCCGAGAGCGACGAAGAGGGCGCCGTCGGCGTCCGCGCACGCGCGGGCGAGGCCGGTGAGGACGGCGTCGGGGCCGAGTTCCACGAAGCGGCCGGCGCCCGCGGCGGTGAGGGCGGCGACGGCGTCGGCGAACCGGACCGTCTCCCGGACGTGCCGCACCCAGTAGCGGGGGTCGCACAGCTCGTCCTCGGCGGGGCGGCCGGTGAGGGTGGACACCAGCGGGATGCGCGGCACGTGGAAGGCCAGCTTCTCGGCCACGGCCCCGAACTCGTCGAGCATGTCCTCCATCAGGGGTGAGTGGAAGGCGTGCGAGGCGGTGAGCCGCTTGGCCTTCGCGAAGCCCTCCGCGGCGGCGAGCACCGCCGCCTCCTCGCCGGAGAGGACCACCGAGGACGGCCCGTTGACCGCGGCGAGTCCGACCCGGTCGTCCAGCAGCGGCCGTACCTCGTCCTCGCCGGCCTGTACGGCGATCATCGCGCCGCCTTCCGGCAGCGCCTGCATCAGCCGGCCGCGGGCGGCGACCAGCGTGCAGGCGTCGTCCAGGCCGAGGACGCCCGCGACATGGGCGGCGGCGATCTCCCCGACGGAGTGACCGGCCAGGACGTCGGGCCGTACACCGAAGGACTCCAGCAGCCGGAACAGGGCGACCTCGAACGCGAACAGCGCCGACTGCGCGTACCGGGTGCGGTGGATCGCGCCGGTGTCGTCGCCGGCCAGCACCCCGGCCAGGTCCAGGCCGAGCCGGGCGTCGATCGCGTCGAAGGCGGCGGCGAACACCGGGTAGCGGGCGCGCAGTTCCAGGCCCATGCCGAGGCGCTGGGCGCCCTGCCCGGTGAACAGGAAGGCGGTACGGGTGCCGGTCCGGGCCCGGCCGGTGGCGGCCGTGGGTGGGGGCGCCCCGGCGGCGAGGGCACGCAGGGCGGCCAGCAGTTCCTCCCGGTCGGTGCCGGTGACGGCGGCGCGGTGGCCGAAGGCGGTGCGCCGGGTGCCGAGCGCCCGGGCGACGGCCGCCGGGTGCAGCTCGGGCCGGTCCGCCAGGAACGTGTGCAGCCGCTCGGCCTGGGCGGGGAGGGCCTGGGCGGAGCGTGCGGACAGGGGCCATACGACGGCGGGAGCGTCCGCTTCGGTGTCCGCCGGGTCCGCCGGGTCCGCCACGGGCGGCTCCTCGATGATGACGTGGGCGTTGGTGCCGCTGATGCCGAAGGAGGAGACGCCCGCCCGGCGCGGACGCTCCGTCGCCGGCCAGTCCCGCTCCTCGGTCAGCAGCCGTACCCGC
>NZ_JBEXRO010000043.1:0-36787 GCF_040613095.1 Streptomyces sp. NPDC006309
GATCGTCTGCGGCGCCCGCAACTTCTCCGTCGGCGACAAGGTCGTCGTGGTCCTTCCGGGCGCTGGCCTTGGCCACGCACCCCTCCCGTCGGCCGTACAGGGGCTCAGCGCAGGAACGGGTCCACCGCGACCGCCACGAACAGCAGGGACACATAGGTGATCGACCAGTGGAAGAGCCGCATCTCCTTCAGCTTGGCGCCCGGGACCTCGGCCTTCGCCCGGTTCTGGAGCGCGTGCGCCTCCCACAGCCACCAGCCGCCCGCGGCCAGCGCGACCGCCGTGTAGAACCAGCCGGTGTAGCCGAGCGGGGTGAGCAGCAGGGAAACGGCGACCATGACCCAGCTGTAGAGGACGATCTGCCGGGCGACGACCTTGTTGGAGGCGATGACCGGCAGCATGGGCACGCCCACGCGCGCGTAGTCGTCCTTGACCTTCATGGACAGCGGCCAGTAGTGCGGCGGAGTCCAGAAGAAGATCACCAGGAAGAGGATCAGCGGGGCCCAGGTGAGCGAGTCGGTCACGGCCGACCAGCCGATCAGCACCGGCATGCAGCCCGCGATGCCGCCCCACACGATGTTCTGGGACGTACGCCGCTTGAGGAGCATCGTGTAGACGACGACGTAGAAGAGGAGCGCGCCGAGGGACAGCCAGGCCGACAGCCAGTTGACGGTCAGGCCGAAGAGGAGGGTGGAGACGACCGCGAGGGTGACGCCGAAGGCCAGGCACTCGCGCGGGCTCACCATGCCGGTCACCAGCGGGCGCTGGGAGGTGCGGTCCATCAGGGCGTCGATGTCCCGGTCGATGTACATGTTCAGCGCGTTGGCGCCGCCCGCGGAGAGGTAGCCGCCCACGCAGGTCAGCAGGACCAGCTTCAGGTCGGGCACGCCCTGCTGGGCCAGGAACATCACCGGGACGGTGGTGATGAGCAGCAGCTCGATGATCCGTGGCTTGGTCAGCGCCACGAACGCCTTGACACGGGCCCCGAACGGCCGGTGAACCTGGCCCTGGCTCGCACCGAGCACACCCGGTGGACGGGATTCGACGGCCGTCACGCACACCCCTGACAGAGACATCCCAGCGAGCCTCCCCATGGGAAGCGGGGATGAGGGCTCGCGCGTACCACGCCACTTTAGACGTTGCCCATACCCCGGCCTTCGCGGGGGTGGGGTCGTGTTGACGGGGCCGTCGGCGGGACACGTCGGACGTGCGTACACAGGCTCGATTGAGCAGTCAGATGAGCGGCTCCGTATTCATGTGCCACCTGCCTTCCCGGCAGGTCGGGAGGCGGATCGCACCGAGTCCCGGCAGTCTGTAAACACTCGAAAAAACGCACGTCCCCACGGGGGTAGGCTCGACAACGGCCGGTGGGCGACAAGCACGCCGGCGGCCGGGTGGGCGTATGCCCCGACGACCGGCGACCGACATGTGGAGAGGAGCCCTGACCCAGGGTGAGCACCAAGCCGACCACCACAGACCTCGAGTGGACCGAGCTGGACCAGCGGGCCGTCGACACCGCCCGCGTCCTGGCCGCAGACGCCGTACAGAAGGTCGGCAACGGCCATCCCGGTACGGCGATGAGCCTGGCCCCGGCCGCGTACACGCTCTTCCAGAAGGTGATGCGGCACGACCCGGCCGACCCGGAGTGGGTCGGCCGCGACCGCTTCGTGCTGTCCGCCGGCCACTCGTCCCTGACCCTCTACACCCAGCTCTACCTGGCCGGCTTCGGCCTGGAGCTGGACGACCTGAAGTCCTTCCGGACCTGGGGCTCCAAGACCCCCGGTCACCCGGAGTACGGGCACACCAGGGGCGTGGAGACCACCACGGGCCCGCTGGGCCAGGGTGTCGCCAACGCGGTCGGCATGGCGATGGCCGCCCGGTACGAGCGCGGCCTGTTCGACCCGCAGGCACCCGCCGGCGAGTCCCCCTTCGACCACTTCATCTACTGCATCGCCGGTGACGGCTGCCTCCAGGAGGGCATCTCCGCAGAGGCGTCCTCGATGGCCGGGCACCAGAAGCTCGGCAACCTGGTCCTGCTGTGGGACGACAACCACATCTCGATCGAGGGCGACACCGAGACGGCCGTGTCCGAGGACACCGTGAAGCGGTACGAGGCCTACGGCTGGCACGTCCAGCGGGTCGCGGCGCAGGAGAACGGCGACCTGGACCCCAAGGCGATCTTCGCCGCGATCCAGGAGGCCAAGCGGGTCACCGACCGGCCGTCCTTCATCGCGATGCGCTCGATCATCGCCTGGCCGGCCCCGAACGCGCAGAACACCGAGGCCGCGCACGGCTCGGCCCTCGGCGAGGAGGAGGTCGCGGCCACCAAGCGCATCCTCGGTTTCGACCCGGAGCGGACGTTCGAGGTCGCCGACGAGGTCCTCGCCCACACCCGCGAGGCGCTCGACCGGGGCCGGCAGGCCAGGGCCGAGTGGGAGAAGTCGTTCCAGGAGTGGCGCGACGGCAACGCCGAGCGCGCCGCCGAGTTCGACCGGATCGCCAAGGGCGAGCTGCCCACCGGCTGGGAGGAGAAGCTCCCGGTCTTCGAGCCCGGCAAGGCCATCGCGACGCGTGCCGCGTCCGGCAAGGTGCTCCAGGCGCTCGGCGCGGTGATCCCCGAGCTGTGGGGCGGCTCCGCCGACCTCGCCGGGTCGAACAACACCACGATCGACAAGGACAGCTCGTTCCTGCCCGAGGGCAACCCGCTGCCCGAGGCCAATCCGTACGGCCGCACGATCCACTTCGGCATCCGCGAGCACTCCATGGGCGCGGAGCTGAACGGCATCACGCTGCACGGCAACACGCGCGTCTACGGCGGCACCTTCCTGGTGTTCTCCGACTACATGCGCAACGCGGTCCGCCTGTCGGCGCTCATGCACCTGCCGGTGACGTTCGTGTGGACGCACGACTCCATCGGTCTCGGCGAGGACGGCCCGACCCACCAGCCGGTCGAGCACCTGGCCTCGCTGCGCGCGATCCCGGGCCTGAACATCGTCCGCCCGGCGGACGCCAACGAGACCGCGATCGCCTGGCGCGAGATCCTCCGGCGCTGGACCAAGGAGTTCGGCAAGGGCCAGCCGCACGGCCTCGCGCTGACCCGGCAGGGTGTGCCGGCCTACGAGCCCAACGAGGACGCCGCCCGCGGCGGCTACGTCCTGTTCGAGGCCGACGGCGGCGAGGCGCAGGTCATCCTGATCGCCACCGGTTCCGAGGTGCATGTGGCGGTGGAGGCGCGTGAGCAGCTCCAGGCCGACGGCGTTCCCACCCGGGTCGTGTCGATGCCGTCGGTGGAGTGGTTCGAGCAGCAGGACGAGGGGTACCGGGAGTCCGTGCTGCCGCCGTCCGTGAAGGCCCGGGTCGCCGTGGAGGCGGGCGTCGGACTGACCTGGCACAAGTACGTCGGGGACGCCGGCCGCATCGTCTCCCTGGAGCACTTCGGTGCTTCCGCCGACGCAAAGGTGCTCTTCCGCGAGTTCGGTTTCACGGCCGAGAACGTGGCCGCCAAGGCGCGGGAATCCCTCGCCGCCGCCCAGCGCTGACGCTCACATACGACACGTAGGAGATGTAATTCCATGACAGACGCACTCAAGCGCCTCTCCGAAGAAGGCGTCGCGATCTGGCTGGACGACCTGTCGCGCAAGCGGATCACGTCCGGCAACCTCGCCGAGCTGATCGACCAGCAGCACGTCGTCGGCGTCACCACCAACCCGACGATCTTCCAGAAGGCGATCTCGCAGGGCGACGGCTACGACCAGCAGCTGTCGGACCTCGCCGCCCGCAAGGTCACGGTCGAAGAGGCCATCCGCATGATCACCACGGCGGACGTCCGCGACGCCGCCGACATCCTGCGCCCGGTCTTCGACGCCACCGGCGGCCAGGACGGCCGGGTCTCCATCGAGGTCGACCCCCGGCTGGCCCACAACGAGCACGCGACCGTCGCCGAGGCCAAGCAGCTGGCCTGGCTGGTCGACCGCCCGAACACCCTCATCAAGATCCCGGCCACCCTGGCGGGCGTCCCGGCCATCAGCGAGGTCATCGGCCGCGGCATCAGCGTCAACGTCACGCTGATCTTCTCGCTGGAGCGCTACCGCGAGGTCATGGACGCCTACCTCTCCGGCCTGGAGAAGGCCAAGGAGAGCGGCCTGGACCTGTCGGAGATCCACTCCGTGGCGTCCTTCTTCGTGTCCCGCGTGGACACCGAGATCGACAAGCGCCTGGACGAGATCGGCACCGACGAGGCCAAGGGGCTGCGCGGCAAGGCGGCCCTCGCCAACGCGCGCCTCGCCTACCAGGCGTACGAGGAGGTCTTCTCCTCCGACCGCTGGAGCGCGCTGGAGAACGCGGGCGCCAACAAGCAGCGTCCGCTGTGGGCGTCGACCGGCGTGAAGGACCCGGCGTACCCGGACACCCTGTACGTCACCGAGCTGGTCGCGCCGAACACGGTCAACACCATGCCGGAGGCCACGCTGGAGGCCACCGAGGACCACGGCGAGATCGGCGGCAACACCGTCGCCGGCACCTACGAGCAGGCGCGCGCGGACCTCGACGCGCTGGAGAGGCTCGGCATCGCCTACGACGACGTCGTACGCGTACTGGAGGAGGAGGGCGTCGAGAAGTTCGAGGCGTCCTGGAACGACCTGCTGAAGTCGACCCAGGCGGAGCTCGAGCGCCTTGCCCCCTCGGAGGGCTGAGTTGTCACCCGTTTCCGGTTCCGGAGCGAACCCGCTTCGTGACCCGGCCGACCGGCGGCTCCCGCGTATCGCGGGGCCGTCGGGCCTGGTCATCTTCGGCGTCACGGGCGACCTGTCGCGCAAGAAGCTGATGCCCGCGGTGTACGACCTCGCCAACCGGGGTCTGCTGCCGCCGGGCTTCTCGCTGGTGGGCTTCGCCCGCCGCGACTGGGAGCACGAGGACTTCGCCCAGGTCGTGCACGACGCGGTCAAGGAGCACTCGCGCACCCCGTTCCGTGAGGAGGTCTGGCAGCAGCTCATCCAGGGGATGCGCTTCGTCCAGGGCACCTTCGACGACGACGAGGCCTTCGAGCGGCTGCGCGCCACCATCGAGGAGCTGGACAAGGCACAGGGCACGGGCGGCAACTTCGCCTTCTACCTGTCGGTGCCGCCCCGTTCCTTCCCGGTGGTCATCCAGCAGCTGAAGAAGCACGGCCTGGCCGACCAGTCGGGCGGTTCCTGGCGGCGCGCGGTCATCGAGAAGCCCTTCGGGCACGACCTGAGGTCGGCCGAGGAGCTGAACAAGGTCGTCCACGAGGTGTTCGAGCCGGACCAGGTGTTCCGGATCGACCACTACCTCGGCAAGGAGACCGTCCAGAACATCCTGGCGCTGCGGTTCGCCAACACGATGTTCGAGCCGATCTGGAACCGGTCCTTCGTGGACCACGTGCAGATCACCATGGCCGAGGACATCGGCATCGGCGGCCGGGCCGGCTACTACGACGGCATCGGCGCCGCCCGCGACGTCATCCAGAACCACCTCCTCCAGCTGCTCGCGCTGACCGCGATGGAGGAGCCCGCCTCCTTCGGCGCGGACGCGCTGGCCGCGGAGAAGACCAAGGTGCTCGGTGCCGTACGGCTGGAGAAGGACCTGGGCCTCAGCACCGTGCGCGGGCAGTACGCGGCCGGCTGGCAGGGCGGCCAGAAGGTCATCGGCTACCTCGAAGAGGACGGCATCGACGCCAAGTCGAAGACCGACACGTACGCGGCGGTCAAGCTGGGCATCGACAACCGCCGCTGGGCGGGCGTCCCCTTCTACCTGCGCACCGGCAAGCGGCTCGGCCGTCGCGTCACGGAGATCGCGGTCGTCTTCCAGCGGGCCCCGCACTCCCCCTTCGACCACACGGCGACGGAGGAGCTGGGCTCGAACGCGATCGTCATCCGCGTCCAGCCCGACGAGGGCATCACGGTCCGGTTCGGCTCGAAGGTGCCGGGCACCTCGATGGAGATCCGGGACGTGTCCATGGACTTCGCCTACGGCGAGTCGTTCACGGAGTCGAGCCCGGAGGCGTACGAGCGGCTGATCCTGGACGTACTGCTCGGCGACGCCAACCTCTTCCCGCGCACGGAGGAGGTCGAGCTGTCCTGGAAGATCCTCGATCCGATCGAGGAGTACTGGGACGAGCACGGCAGGCCCGCGCAGTACAGGTCGGGGACCTGGGGCCCCGCCGAGGCGGACGAGATGCTCGCACGAGACGGACGGAGCTGGCGCCGGCCATGAAGATAGACCTGACCGACACCACCGCCGGAGAGATCAACAAGGCGCTCGTCAAGGGCCGCCGCGCCATCGGCACCCCCGCCGTCGGCATGGTCCTCACCCTCGTCATCGTCACCGACGAGGAGAACGCCTACGACGCCCTGAAGGCCGCCAACGACGCCTCGCGCGAGCACCCCTCGCGCACGCTGGTGGTCATCAAGCGGGTGTCCCGCGGACCCCGCGACCGTACGTCCTCGCGTCTGGACGCCGAGGTACGGGTGGGCGTGGAGGCGGGCACCGGCGAGACGGTCGTCCTGCGGCTGTACGGCGAGGTCGCCGACCACGCCGACTCCGTCGTCCTGCCGCTGCTGCTGCCGGACGCCCCGGTGGTCGTGTGGTGGCCGGTGACCGCCCCGCTGGACCCGGCGAAGGACCCGCTGGGCGCGCTGGCCCAGCGCCGGGTCACCGACACCTACGCCGCCGAGCATCCGGTGCGGGAGCTGTCGGCCCGCGCCGACGCCTACGAGCCCGGCGACACCGACCTGTCCTGGACCCGGATCACGCCGTGGCGCTCGATGCTGGCGGCCGCCCTGGACCAGGTCACCTGCCGGGTGACGGCCGTCGAGGTGGAGGGCGAGGAGTTCAACCCGAGCTGCGAGCTGCTGGCGATGTGGCTCGCGGACCGGCTGGACGTGCCCGTGCGGCGGTCGCTGTCGTCCGGTCCCGGTCTGACGGCGGTCCGCATGGACACCAGTCAGGGGCCGATCGTGCTGGACCGGGCCGACGGTTCCCTGGCCACGCTGACCATCGAGGGCCAGCCGGCCCGCGCGGTGGCGCTCAAGCGGCGGGACACCGCCGAGCTGATCGCGGAGGAGCTGCGCCGGCTGGACCCGGACGACACCTACGCGTCGGCGCTGCGCTACGGCGTGGAACGGCTGACGACGGTTCCGGAGCAGCAGCCGGCGGCCGACGCGCCCGTGGCCGAGCCGGAGCCGGTCGAGGAGGCGGCGAAGGCGCCCGCGAAGAAGGCGGCGGCCAAGACCGCGAAGAAGGCGCCGTCGAGGAAGGCGGCGGCGAAGTGAACACACCGCAGCTGGTCGTCCACCGCGACAAGGAGCTGATGGCGCAGGCCGCCGCGGCCCGTCTGATCACGAAGATCGTGGACGCGCAGGCCTCCCGGGGCGCCGCGTCCGTGGTCCTCACGGGCGGCCGCAACGGCAACGGCCTGCTGGCCGCGCTGGCGGCGGCGCCCGCCCGGGACGCCGTCGACTGGGGACGCCTCGACCTGTGGTGGGGCGACGAGCGGTTCCTCCCCGAGGGCGATCCCGAGCGCAACGTCACGCAGGCCCGCGAGGCCCTGCTGGACTCGGTGCCGCTGGACCCGGAGCGCGTGCACGCCATGCCCGCCTCCGACGGCCCGTACGGTTCGGACGCCGAGGCGGCGGCCGAGGCGTACGCGGCGGAGCTGGCGAAGGCGGCCGGCCCCGAGGACCACGGCGCGGTGCCGTCCTTCGACGTCCTCGTGCTGGGCGTCGGCCCGGACACCCATGTGGCCTCGCTCTTCCCGGAGCTGCCGGCCGTACGGGAGACCGAGCGCACGGTGGTCGGCGTGCACGGCGCGCCCAAGCCCCCGCCGACCCGGATCTCCCTGACGCTCCCGGCGATCCGCTCGGCCCGCGAGGTGTGGCTCCTCGCGGCCGGCGAGGACAAGGCGGAGGCCGTGGCGATCGCGCTGTCGGGCGCGGGCGAGGTGCAGGCACCGGCGGCGGGCGCGCACGGCCGGTCCCGCACGCTGTGGCTGCTGGACACCGCGGCGGCGTCGCAGTTGCCGCGGTCGCTGTATCCACCGGCCTCGCCGTGAGGATGTGACGCTCCACCGGGGCGGCGGGGACTCTCCCGCCGCCCCGCTGCTGTTCCGCCGTCCCGCCGTCCTGCCGTCCCGGTGTCCCGGTGTCCCGGTGTCCGGAACCCGTCGGAAGCCGTCGGCGCCCGGGGGGGCGCGGCGTGCCGGACGGGCCGGGGCCCGTCGCCACGCTCCGTGACCGTCCTTCCGCCGTCCGGGTGGTCCGGCCCCCGGGGCGCGGGTGGCCCACCGCTCCCGGGACGTACGCTCCGCTGGTAACCGTCCTCAGAAGCAAGGGAGTTGATGGTGCCGACAGCAGTGGTGGTCGGTGCGGGGCCAGGGATCGGGAAGTCCGTCGCCGACCGGTTCGCGCGGGCGGGCTTCTCGGTCGCGGTGATCGCGCGCCGCAAGGAGACCGTGACCCACGTGGCCGCGGAGATCGGAAGCGGTGGCCGGAAGGTCCTGGCGCTCACCGCCGACAGCACGGACGAGACGGCGCTGCACTCCGCGCTGGACCGGGCCGCGGAGGAACTCGGGCCGATCGACGCGGCCGTCTACAACGCGGCCCTGATCCGCCGGGACGCCCCGGGTGAACTCGACGCGCGGGGGCAGCTGGACGCCTGGGCCGTCAACGTGGTCGGCGCGCTGAGCACCGCCGTCCGCGTGGCTCCGGGCATGGCCGCCCGGGGGCACGGCTCGATCCTGGTCACCGGCGGTATGCCCCGTCCCGATCCGGGGTACGTCAGTCTCGGCCTCGGCAAATACGGGCTTCGCACCCTGGTCAGCCTGCTCGATGCGGAGTACGGTCCGGCAGGTGTCCACGTGGCCTCGGTGACCGTGCCCGGCGCGGTCGCCCCCGGCACCGCCTTCGACCCCGACGACATCGCCGAGCACTACTGGCGACTGCACAACCAGCCCCGGGACGCCTGGGAGCACGAGGTCGTGCACGGCGGCGTTCCCGCGACGTAGCGCGGCGGCCGTCTGCACCGGCACGCCATGACGTCAAGACCGCCTTTCCGGCCGACCTGTCACGGCGTGCCGGTACCCGGCGGCACACCCGGCCGGAACCGGCCCACGCGGCTCGATCTCCTCACTCACCACAGGCGTATCGTCGCCGGCCCGCGGCCTGCGGTGTTCCGCCACATGAATTCTCCATTAACTACCCTGCGCACAGGGCGGATCCCCGCCCGGCCGACAGGGGGTACGCAGCGTCAGTGTTTGCGGCTTTGACCATGGCGTGAACGTCACTGCCAGCCCGGCGGGGCGCTGGCACAGAATGTCACGCGGTACTGCTCCTACCCGTTTGCATGGCATCAGGAAAGGAGTTTTCATGCCCCGCTTACGACGAGGCGTAGGCATACCCGGGTCGGTTCCGGCAGGACACCGGTCATGAAGACCGGGCTGATCGACTCACGGGGGCCGGTGCGCGTTCTGCGCACACAGGAGTCGCGGCTGCGGCACAGCTTCCACAGCTGGGGGGACATGGTGGCCGACGCGTGCGGGCCACTGCACGTCTACCGGACGGAGCCCGGTGACTTCCACGGGGCCATCGCCTCCGGCACGTTCGGCACCGTCCAGCTCGCCGCGGTCCAGGCCGGTCCGCACTCCGTCGAGCGCACCGCACGCCTGGCCGGCAAGGCCACCTTCACCCCGCTCTACCTCACCTGCGTCCTGGACGGCGAGGTCCGGCTCAGCCAGGGCGAACGCACGGCCGTCGCCCGGACCGGCAACCTGTTCTCCTACGACAGTTCCCGCCCCTTCCGCATGTCCATGCGGCACCCCATCCACATGGTGAGCGTGAAGTTCGACCACCGTCTGGTGGACCTCAGGGCCGGGCTCGAACACCCCCTGGGGGCGGCCGTCTGGTGCGGCGCCAAGGGGGCGAGCGTGCTGCTCGCCGGTCTGCTGCGCAGCGCGGTCCCGCACATGACCGAGTTCGACACCGCGGTCGCCGACCAGTTGGGCAGCAGCGTCGCCAGCCTGGTCACCGCCGTGTGCGCGGAGAAGCTGGGCACCGTGGGCCGGGATCCCGCCGCGGCCCGCCAGGCGCTGCTGCACCGCGTCAAGACGTTCGCGCGCGCCCGCCTGAGCTGTCCCGAACTGAGCCCCGGCCTGCTGGCCAGGAGCCACAACATCTCGCTGCGCTACCTCCAGCTCCTCTTCCAGGAGGAGAACACCAGCCCCGCCCTGTGGATCCGCAACGAGCGGCTGGCACGATGCCGGGACGACCTGGCCGATCCGCGCACCGCGCATCTGACGGTCGCAGGCGTCGCCGAGCGCTGGGGACTGGACAGCGCGTCGCACTTCAGCAAGCTCTTCCGGGAGCGCTACGGCCTGACGCCCCGCGAGTGGCGCAGGCAGTCCCTGCCGTCGCGCGCCTAGTTCCTCCGGGTCGCCTCCCCGCGTCCCCGCATCCCGGGCGCGGTGGTCCGCCGTGGCCGCCGCGCCCGCCCGTGCGCGAATCCGTCAACGCGTATGCGTGCACACGCCAGGGACGGTGTCCGGAAGTCAGAAGAATGAGGCGTGCTTTCGCACGGTGCGCATTCCGTTTCTTCACGCAGCGCGGCCGATTCGCACCGGCCGATTCCATCGACTGTTGCCGGAAGAAGGGCAGAAGTCGCCCGCACCATGGAACGGGGGTTCCGTACATGCCGATTCCGACGAGAATGGGAATAGTCGGAGGGGGTGCGTCCGCGGTCTGCCTCCTCGACGCCCTCAGCCGGCACGAGGAAGTTCCGCGGTCCGTCACCGTGTTCGATCCGTCCGCGCACCTGTGGCGCGGACGCGCCTATCAGCCGGATTCGGCCGTCCTGCGGGTGAACGCCCCGCCCGAGGACATGACCGTGCGCGCCGGCGATCCGGCCCACTTCGCCCGCTGGCTGAAAGCGCGCGAGGTCGTCCTGGGCCCGCGCACGGACCACGTGGACGCGCGGTCGGGCATCCCGTTCCCGCCGCGTGCCCTCTACGGCGACTATCTGGAGCAGTGCGCCCGCAGCGCGCTGACCCGGCTCGCGGCCCTGGGCAGCCGGATCCGGCTGGTGCGCGAGGCCGTCACCGAGCTGGTCCGCGAGGACGGCTCCCTCCGCGCGTACACCGCGGACCGGGCCGCCTTCGCCCTGGACCACGCCGTGCTGTGCGTCGGCACCGGGGCGCCGGCCGACCCGCACGGTCTCGCCGGCGCCCCGGGTTTCGTCGCCGATCCCTACCCGGTGGTGCGGCAGCTGGCCGGCATCGGCGAGCGGGACCGGGTGGTCGTGCTGGGCAGCGGGCTGACCGCCGTGGACGTCGTCCTGTCCCTCACCGCCGCCGGGCACACCGGGGAGGTCGTCCTGGCCTCCCGGCGGGGTGTGCTGCCCGGCATCCGGCAGCGCCCGGTGGAGCACGAGCTGCGGTTCTTCACCGCGGCGCACTTCCGCACGATGGCGGCGCGGGGCGAACGGCTGTCCCTGGACGGGGCCGTCGCCCTCATGCGGGCCGAGCTGTCGGCCGCCGGCTCCCGGTTCGACACGGTCGCGCGGGAGATCGCCGCGGGCGGCGCCGAGGAGCCCGTCGCCCGGCTGCGCCGGCAGCTCGGCATGGTCGACGACCCCGACCCGGGGCTGCGCATCCTTCAGCGCGCCGTCCCGGACACCGGGCCGGACGTGTGGCCGCTCCTCCCCGAGCAGGACCGGACGCGGCTGCTGCGCGACCACTACCGGACGATCATGAGCCTGTGCTGCCCCATGCCGTCGGCCAGCGCCGCGACGCTGCTGCGGCAGGCGGAGAGCGGGCGGCTCCACGTCCTGCGCGGGCTGGAACGGATCGACCCCGGCCCCGCGGGGGGCTTCCGGGTGCGGGGCGGGGACGGCGTCCGGCACGCCGACGTCGTCGTCAACGCGGTGAGCCCGCCCGCGCACCGCATCCCGCCGGCCGCCGCCGCACTGATCGACTCGCTCACCGGGCAGGGGCTGGCGTCGCGGCATCCGCGCGGCGGACTCGCCGTCGCCCGGGCCACCAGCGGTCTGCGCACCGGTGGCGGGACCGACCGGCGGGTCTACGCCCTGGGCGACCTCGCCGCCGGATCGCTGTTCTTCACCTTCGGGGTGCCCTCCCTGGTGGACCGCGCCGTCGACATCGCCGCCGCCGTCCGCCGGGACGCGGCCCGCAGCACCGTCGGGTCCGCGGACTCCATGCAGCCCGTGTGAGCGTGCGGTCCGGCGGCACACGGCCGCCGGACCGTGCCCCGGCCCGCCCGGGCCGGGTGATCACTGACGATTCGAGGAGTTACCTGATGAGTGACACCGCAACGCGTGCACGGGCGAGTTACCTCGCGGACACCCACACCGGGCTGCCGCTGCCCACGGAGCCGGTCTTCGACTCCGTGGAGGACGACCGCAGGCACCGCAAGCAGCGCCTGACCGCCGCCCTGCGGCTGTTCGGCAAGTACGGCTACGGCGAGGGGATCTCGGGGCACATCTCGGTGCGCGACCCCGAGGACGCGGACCGGTTCTGGGTGAACCCGTTCGGTGTCCCGTTCAGCCGGGTGAAAGTCCGCGACCTGATCCTGGTGGACTCCGAGGGCCGGGTGGTCGAGGGACACCACCGCGTGAACCCCAGCGCGTTCGTGATCCACTCCGCCATCCACGGGGCCAGTCCGGACGCCACCGCCGCGGCCCACGGGCACACCCCGCACTCACGGGCGCTCGGCGCGCTCGGCCGGCTGCTGGAGCCCCTCGACCAGGAGTCCGCCGCCTTCTACCAGGACCAGGTCCTCTACAACGACTACGAGGGCCCGTCCATCAGCCTGGCGCAGGGTGAGGACATCGCCGCCCGGCTGGGCGGCCACCGGGCGATCCTGCTGCGCCACCACGGGCTGATCACCGTAGGCGGGTCGGTGGACGAGGCGGTGCACTGGTTCTTCACCTACGAGGCCGCCGCCCAGGTGCAACTGCTGGCGGCGGCGGCCGGGCAGCCGGAGCCCATGAGCCACGAGCAGGCGCTGGCGGCCCGCGACGGGTTCGGGGACCGGCACCTGGGCTGGTTCAGCTTCCAGCTGCTGTGGGAGGAGATCGTCCACGAGCAGCCCGACCTGCTTGAGGAGTGAGCGCGCGGCACCACCGCCGGTGAGCACCGCGCGGAAGAGGCCGCCCCCCGCGCGGGGGGCGGCCTCGTGCCGTGCCGGGCCCCGCCGTCGGGGTCCGGTACCGGACTTCAGCCCGCGGACCGTCCGGCCGACTCCGCCGGCCGCTCGCCGAGGACCGCCGTGGGCTGCGCGGCCGGGGCCGCGCCGGTGCGCCGGCGGCCGGCCAGTGCCGCGAGCGGCACCGCGAGGGCCGACACGGCGGCGATGACGATGATCACCCAGGTGCCCTGGTGGTAGCCGGAGAGCAGGGCGGGCCGGTCGCTGACGTCGTCCTCGTTGCCCATCCGCACGGTCACCACGGCGAGCACCACCGCGGCGCCCACCTGGTACCCGGTCTGGAGGATGCCCGCGGCGAGGCCCTGTTCGGACTCGTCGACCCCGTTGGTGGCCTGCACGTTGGCAGCGGTGAAGGCGAACGGGAAGCCGGTGCCGATCAGCACCATGCTGGGCAGGATCATCGCCCAGTACGAGGAGCCCTCCCCGACCCGCAGGAAGAGCAGGAAGGCGACGGCGTAGGCGAACATGCCGCCGAAGATCGGCCGGCGCAGCCCGGTGCGGCCGAGCCAGTTGCCGGCGCGCGGCGCGAAGGTGAGGATCATCAGGCCGATCGGCAGGAAGGCGAAGGCCATCCTCAGCGGGGACCAGCCGCGGTAGGTCTGGAGGTAGAGGCTGCCGACGAACTGGTAGCTCATGTAGGTGCCGAGGATGGCGGCGGCGATCAGGCTGGCTCCGACCAGCGACTTGTTGCGCAGCAGGCCGAGGCGGAGCAGCGGCTGCGGGGAGCGCGACTCGATGACCGCGAAGGCGGCGAGCAGCACGGCCGCGACCGCGAGGACGCCCAGGGTGCGGCCGGAGAGCCAGCCCTCGGCGGGGGCCTGCACGATGCCGTAGACCAGCAGCAGCATGGCGGCGGTGACGGTGATCGCGCCGCCGGCGTCGTAGTGGCGCTTGGTGCCGTCGTGCGCGGGGTCCCTGGGGACCAGCACCAGGGCGCCGATCAGGGCCGCCACGGCGACCGGTACGGAGAGCGCGAAGGTCCAGCGCCAGCTGGCCTGGGTGAGGGCGCCGCCGACGACGACGCCGATGGAGTATCCGACGGCGCCGCAGGCCGTGTAGATGCCGAGGGCGCGGTTGCGCTGCGGTCCCTCGGGGAAGTTGCCGACCACGATGGACAGGGCGGAGGGCGCGGTCAGCGCGGCGCCGATGCCCATCACCAGCCGGCCGACGATCACCACGAAGCCGCTGGTCGCCAGGGAGCCGGCCAGCGAACCGGCCGCGAGGACGGTGAGGCCGGTCAGGAACACGCGCCGCCGGCCGAGCAGGTCGGCCATGCGCCCGCCGAGCAGCAGGAAGCCGCCGAAGCCGAGGACGTAGGCGCTCACCACCCATTGCGCGGCGGACGTGCTCATGTCGAACTCGTCCTTGATCTGGGGGGTGGCGATGCCCACCATGATGTTGTCGAGGGCGTCGAGCGAGAAGGCGCCGCACACCACCACGAGCATCAGCCATTCGCGCAGGCCCCAGCGCACGGGCGGCTGCGCGCCCGCGCCGGGTGAGGCGCCGTCCGCCGGGACGTCGTCCGCGATAGCCATGAACCGGATCTCCTTCGGGATTGAACGCCGTCCCGCCGCCGCCCGCCCGGGGGAGGGTGGGCGGGGAGGCGGGTGGACCATAGAGTCGACGCAGGACGAAGTGGCCGCGCGCCCGTCCGTACCGGGGGGAGCGGGCGGCACGACTTCTGTACTAACCTCTACACATGAAGCTAACGATCGGCTGATCCGCCGTCAAGGAGGGCAAGTGGCCCGCACCGGACGCCCCCGCGCCTTCGATCGCGACGCGGCACTGCACACGGCCATGCTGGTCTTCTGGGAGCGTGGTTACGCCACCACGTCGACCACCGACCTCAGTGCCGCCATGGGCATCAACCCGCCCAGCCTGTATGCCGCCTTCAAGAACAAGGAACAGCTGTTCCGGGAGGCCATCGGGCTCTACGAACGCACCGAGTCCGAGGCCTCGCGCCGGGAGATGGACGCCGCGCCCACCGTCCGCGACGCCGTCGCGGCGCTGCTGCACACGAGCGTCGACCGGTTCACCGCGCAGGACAAGCCGCGCGGCTGCATGATCGTGCTCGCCGCCACCAACTGCACCGAGGACCACGAGTCGGTCCGCGACTTCGCCCTGCGCTGCCGTGCCCGCACCAAGGACATGATCAGGGAGCGCCTCGACGCCGCCAGGGACGCGGGCGAACTCGCCCCCGGCACGGACACGGACCGGATCGCCGCCTTCTACGCCACCTTCCTCAACGGACTGTCGGTCCAGGCGCGCGACGGGGCGGATCGCGCGCAGCTGCACGGCCTGGTGGAGATGGCGATGTCCGCCTGGAACGCCCCGGCCGGTCCCCTCGTCGGCGCCTCGCCGGCCGCCTGAGGGGGCGTGGGTCAGCCGGCGGCCGTTGTCCTCTCCAGCCAGGACCGGGTGGCCTCGGGCGACCTGATGGCCTCCCACATGGCCGCCGGGTGGTTGAAGTTGGCGACGAACGCGTCCGCGACCCGCTGGTCACCGGTGGCCGTAGCGAAGACGGCGCCCAGGTGCTCCGGCGGCGGCCCGATGTTCAGGTTGGACCAGGCGACGACCGGCTCCGCGATCCGCCACAGCTCCTCGCTCGCCCGCTCGGCGAACCCGGCGTCGAACGGACCGCCGGCCAGGATCAGCCGGGCCAGCTCGAACGCGCTGCGCGAGCCGAGGTTGGCGCCCTGCCCGGTCAGCGGGTCGTTGAGCACCCAGGCGTCGCCGAGGGCCAGCGCCACCCGTCCCGAGGGCAGCGCGGCCCAGCCGCGGCGCACCGTCGGGGTGAGGCCGCCCTGGATCACGTCGCCGGGGCGGATGATCCCGAACTCGCTGTCCGTGATGCGCTCGCGCAGCTCCGGCGCGTACTCGCCGACCAGGCCGAGCAGGGTCTTCTCGAAACCGGCCCGGTCGCCCGCGTGGTCGTAGGACGCGAGCTGCTCCAGCGGGCCGCCGGGCAGCGCCTCCACCACCATGCCGTGGACCGGCCCGTCGGCGGTGAGGATCCGGGTGGAGAAGATCTCGCCGGCCTCGGACACCTGGAAGTGGATGTGGCCCGGTTCGACGGGCGCTATCCCGTGGAAGAGACCGGCGGTCAGGATCCGCTGGGGCTCGGTGTACGGCGAGCGCTCCGGGTCCCGCGGGAAGAGCCCGGTGCGCGCGACGCGCCCGCTCGCCACCACGACCAGGTCGTGGTGGCGGGAGACGCGGTCGATCTCGGCCGCGTCCGGCGCCAGCACCTCCAGCCGGCCGCCGCGCTCCAGGTAGTCGCTGGTCAGCCGGGGCAGATAGAGCCGCAGGTCGATGCCGCTCGCGGGCGCGTCGAGGCGGCCGAGGAAGTGGATGTCCCCGGGCGCGACGAGCCGCACGCCGAGGGTGTGGTGCTTCGGCTGGTCCCAGTGCGCGACGCCCAGCTCCCGCTCGCGCCGGACGGTGTGGCCGAAGCGCACCGGCAGGCTGAGCGGGCGGCCGGCGGCGACCTCCTCGGGACTGCGCTCGGCGTAGACCGTGGTGCTCACCCCGGCCTGCTGCAACCGCAGTGCCAGGTGCAGGCCGGAGACGCCTGATCCGACGATGGCGATGTCTGGCATGGTGCTCCTTCGTGGTGGGACGTCGTACGAGGGGACGGCGGGGCGTCGGCGCCGGGGCCGCGGCCTCAGCCGAACTGGGGGATGACGTGCTCGGCGAAGAGCCGCAGCGAGCGGCGGGCCCGGTCGGCGGGCAGACCGGGCGCCCGGCCGAAGAAGATGACCCGTTCCACGTCGCCCAGGGGCTTGACCCGGTCGCGCAGCCCTTCCGCGACGAGGTCGGGCGGCCCCACGAGGAACAGCTCGCGCGGCAGGTCGTCGACGGAGGGCAGGCCGGGGTTGCCGAACCACTCCTGGAACTTGTCGAGCAGGTACCAGTAGTGCTCCCTGATCTCCTGCCAGCCCTCCTCGGCGTCCTCGCAGACGTAGACGCCGGGGGTGACGATGGCCGTGACACCGAACCGGGCCGGGTCGTGGCCGTGCTCGGCGAGGGTCCTCCGGTACAGGTCGAGGATCTCCGGGGAGGTGCCGAGGTCGGGCAGGAACCGCAGGCCGTGCCGGCCGGCCCGGAGCGCGGCGGCCTTCCCGCCGCCGCCGATCCACAGCGGCGGGTGGCGGTCGGGCACGGGGGTGACCACGACGTCGTCGACGGTGAAGTGCCGGCCGGAGTGGGAGAACGGCTCGCCGTCCCACGCCTTGCGCAGGATCTCCACCGTCTCCTCGGTGCGGGCCCCGCGCTCGGCGCGCTCCACGCCGAGGGCCTCGAACTCCTTCTCGCGGTAGCCGGGGGCCAGGCCCAGTTCCAGCCGGCCGCCGGAGAGCAGATCGGTGACGGCCGCGTCCTCGGCGAGCCGCAGCGGGTGGGTGAGGCTCGCCAGCAGCATGGCGGTGCCCAGCCGGACGCGGCTGGTGCGGGTGGCGATGGCCGCCAGCGCCGGGAAGAGGGAGGGCAGATAGCCGTCGTCGGTCAGGTGGTGCTCGGAGAGCCAGACGGACTCGAACCCCAGCTCCTCGGCGTCGGTCGCCAGCGCGAGGTTGTCCTCGTACACCTCGGCCCAGGGCCGCCGCCAGCGCTCGGGGTTGCGGAAGTCGAGCCAGATGCCGAATTTCACGGTTCCTCCTGGAGATCGGGTCACGGTTCAGCCGGGGGGCGGGGTCCGGTGGGTCAGGCTTCGGAGAGGACGCGCAGGGTGCCGTTGACGGACACCAGAGGGGGGCGCCGGTACCGGCCGCCGGTGGCCAGCACCTCGCCGATGAGCACGGTGTGGTCCCCGGTGTCGTGCCGGCCGTACAGGCGGCACTCCAGCCAGCCCGGGGCGTCCAGCACCAGCGCGCCGGTACCGGGTCCCGGTGAGGTCGCGCAGGTCAGCAGGGCCCTGGCCCGGGCCTCCCGGTCGCCCTCCAGGGCCTGGGCGAGATCGACGCCGGCCACGTCGAGGATCGACACCGCCCACACGCCCGTGCCGAGCAGCGTGGTGAGGACGTCGGAGTCGCGGGGGACGGCCAGGGAGACCAGCGGCGGTTCGAGGGAGACGGAGGTGAAGGAGCGGACCACCACCGCGTCGTGCCGGCGCGCGCCCTCTTCCTCCTCCGCGAAGGTCGTCACGACGGTGAGCCCGGTGGCGAACGTACGCATCGTCGCGCTCAGGTCCAGGGACACGTCAGGCCTCTCGTTCGGGGTGCCGCGGCCGACGCCGGGCACCGGGCAGCCGGGCGGCCAGTACCGACCGGCGGAGCTTGCCGGTGGCCGTCCTCGGCAGGTCGTGTTCGGCGAGCGCCTCCACATGGGCCGCGCGGGCGCCGAAGCGGCTCCGCACCCGCTCCCGCACCAGCTCCTCCACGTCACCGGGCACGGTCCCGGGGCGGGGCCGGAAGAACACCGCGAGGCCGCCGGCCCCCGCGTCCTCCCCGCCGTCGGCGCCGTCGGCGGGGAGGACGCGGGCGACCGCGGACGCCGGCAGGACGCACGGCAGTTCCTCGACCGCGTCCTCGATCTCGTGGCCGTACCAGGAGCCGCCGTCCGTCTCGACGAGACCGTCGGCCCGGCCCGTCACGACCAGCTCGCCGTCCGCCACGAAGGCGAGGTCGTCGGTGACGAGCCAGCCGTCGGCGGACAGCGGGGCCGGGCGCACCGTGCCGCCCTCCAGGTAGGTGCCGGTCACCGGTGTCCCGGTGACCTGGAGCCGGCCCACGGTGCCCGCCGGCACCACCCGGCCGTGCTCGTCCACGACCCGCACGGACACGCCGGGATGCGGGACACCGACCGGCACGAAGCGCCGCGGCGGGCCGTCGCCGGGCCGGAAGACGCCGTCGACGACTCCCGAGGCGGTCTCCGGCATGCCCCAGCCGGGGTGCACGGCCGTCGACGGCAGTCCGTGCGGGGCCAGTGCCGCGACGAAGCGGCGGACGACGCGGTCCTTGACCGGCGCGCCGCCGTTCATGACGTAGCGCAGCCGGCTCAGGTCCCAGGACCGGTGCGGCTGCCGCGCGAGCCGGTCGGCGACGACCGCGAAGGCGGGGTTGGGCGCCCAGGTGGTGTCGATCCGTTCGGCGTCGGCCAGGTCCAGCCAGCGCAGCGGGTCGGCCCGGACCCACGCGGTGTCGGCGTGCACCTGGTGGCAGCCGAGGAAGACGTCGCGCACATGGAACATGACGATCCCGCTGATGTGGTCGAGCGGCATCCAGTTCAGGCTGCGGGTGGCGCCGTCCAGTCCGCGGGCGAGGGCCGTGGCGTGCGCGCGGCCGATCACGTTGCGGTGGGTCAGCGGGACCGCCTTGGGCCGGCCGCCGCTGCCCGAGGTGAGCGTGAGCACCGCCGGGTCCTCCGGCCGGGCGGCGGCCGGCCGGAGGGCGCCGGGGCGGGCCGTCCGCAGCGCGCCGACCGGGCCGAGCGGGCGCAGCCCCGGCGGCGGGCCGGCGGGGGTGTCGTCACCGACGAGCCACGCCCGACCCACCGCGTCGACGGCCTCGGCGAGGCCGTCCGCCCCGGTGCCGGGCGGTACCGGCAGCGGCACCAGGCCGCCCAGCACACACGCCCAGAAGGCGGTGAGCAGGCCGGCGGTGTCCGCGGTCCGCAGGATCACCCGCGCCCCGGGGGCCGCCCCGGCGGCGGCCAGTGCGGCGCGCACGCGGGCCGCGTCGTCGTACAGCTCGCCGTAGGACCGGCGCGTCGTGGCGCCCTCCCCGTCGATCAGGACGACACCGTGCGGGGTGCGGGCGGCGCGCAGCAGGGCCTCGCCCAGCGTGCGGACGGGCGGGTCGGGCAGCGCCCCGCCGTGCAGCACCGCAGGGTCGGCGGGTGCGGTCGCCGTGCCGGGGGCGGTTCCGGTGCGCGGGTGCCCGCTCATGCCACGATGCCCAGGCTGAACGGGTTGTGCGGGGTGCCGCCGAGCAGGTGCGCGCCGGCCGACTGGAGGACCTGGTCCTGGGCGATGACGTGCTGGCGCATCGTGGTCAGGTCGCGCAGCCACCGGTCCAGCGGCGAGGGGCGGTAGACGGCGGTGGTCGCCACCAGGTCGTAGAGCCGGCTGACGAGGGTGCGCGCCACCCGGAAGGCGTTGACGCGCGCGAGGACGGTGTCGACCCGGTCGTCCGGGCCGAGTTCGCCGCCCGCCTCGATGATCTGCGTCTGCCGGCGCAGGCTGCCGTACACGGCGTGCCGGGCCGCGCCCAGTTCCATCTCCGACTCGGCGACGGCCAGCTGCACCCGGTAGGTGTCGGCCCAGGGCGTGGCGGTGGCGCGGTCGGTGCGGCCGGCGGCCAGTTCGCGGACGTGGTCCAGGGCGGCCCGGGCCACGCCCAGCGGCACGCCGGGCATGTTGCGCAGGATGGCCTCCGGGGTGGCGTGCGGCCCGGGGACGCGCGGGGAGCCCAGGCTGAAGGAGTGCCGTTCCGGTACGAACAGGTCCTGGGCCTGGTAGTCGCAGCTGCCGCTGCCGGCCAGTCCGGTGGTGTGCCAGGTGTCGAGGACCTCGAACTCCTCGCGGCGCGCCAGCATGATGCGCCAGTGGCCCGGTGCCCCGTCAGGTCCGGGCTCCGGCCGGCCGTCCCGGTGGACGAAGCAGCCGGCCACCACCCAGTCGGCGTGGGTGATCCCGCTGCCGAACTGCCAGCGCCCGGTCACCCGGTAGCCGCCGGGCACCCGCTCCGCCCTGCCCAGGGGCAGGATCAGTCCCGCAGTGATGATGTCCGGGTCGCTCAGTTCGTCGCGGGCGACGGACTCGGGCAGGAACTGGGCGTACAGCGGCGTGTCCATGCCGATCATGGCGCACCACGCGGCGGAGGCGTCTCCGCGGGCGAGGGTCTCCACGACCTCCGTCTGCTGGACGGAGTCGAGTCCCGGGCCGCCCCGCTCGACCGGCACGCCCATCCGGAACACCCCGGCGTCACGGAGCTGCTGGACCACGGCGGGAGGCAGCCGGCGGGCGCGTTCGATGTCCTCGGAGGCGGCCCGCAGCACCGGGACGAGGTCCCGGGCCCGGCGCAGCAGTTCGTCCGCGGTGACGGGCCGGGAGGTGGCGGGGCGCCTGGTGGCAGGCGCCTGTGATGTGACCATGCGAAGTCCCCTGTCTCACTCGTGTCCGGTGGTGTCCCGCGGTCAGCGGTAACGTCCCGCAGCGATGGCGTTGTTGGGGTCGAGCACTGCCTTGAGCCGGCGGGTGAGGGCGACGGCCGCGGCGTCGACGGCCAGCGCGTCCCGCTGCCCGGCGTGGTCGACGTCCAGCCGGTACGGCGCGAAACCGGCGTCGGCGAACGACGCGTACAGCAGGTCCAGCGCCCGGTGCGCCCGCGCGGCCGCGTCGTCCTCGTGGGGGAACTTCATCGCCACCACGCAGTCGATGAGGTCGGGGCCGAGCAGGTGCAGGGTCGCCGAGAGCCGTACGCCGGTTGTCTCCGCCGCTTCCCGCAGCAGCCGGTCCGCGTGTGCGACCGCCTCGCCGGTGAACGGGAGCAGCGGCAGGAAGAACAGGAACCCGGCCTCCGAGTCGACCTTGTCGGCGCCCACGCCCATCTTGGCGCGGAAGAGGGTGTCGGTGATGTCCGGGTCACCGGCGTACGCGCGTTCCACCAGGCGGGTCACCTCGTGGTGGGGGCGGGCCGGGTCGGCGCCGTCGGTGGCGGAGATCTCGGTGAACAGTCCGGAGCGGCGCGCCTCCGCGGTCAGGATGCCGGTGAGGGCCGCCACCGACTCGGTGGTGCCGTCGACCGGCAGGTGCACCGCCCACTCCCCCTCGGCGCCGCCGTACGACGCCCCGGCCGCCGGGTCGTAGATCCGCGGGACGCCCCGGGTCAGTCCCTGGGCGACCCAGCGGCGCACGGTGTCGGTGACCTCGGCGAGCGCCGGGGCCGGGAAGCCGAGACGGGTCACGCGCAACGCCTCGGGCCGGGCGGGCAGCCGGATCACGGCCGCGGTGACCACGCCCAGGTTGGACTGGACGAACAGCGGCAGCGCGGAGGGGCCCAGGCCGTGGGGGTAGACCGGCGCGGTGCGTCCCGCGCCGGGCCACCAGCCCACCCGGACCGTCTCGCCGCCGGGCAGGACCACCTCCAGGCCGGCGAGGTCCTCGGTGCGCTGGCCGCGCAGGCCGACACCGCGGTCGAGGGCGTTGCCGACGATGCTGGTCGCCGCGGCGGAGACGGTGACGTTGGCCATCCGGGAGGTGTGGGCCAGCAGCCGGGAGAGCCGGCCCTGGGTGACGCCCGGTTCGACGACGGCCCAGCCGGCGTCCAGGTCCAGGGCCCGCACCCGGTCCAGTCCGCCGAGGTCCAGGACCACGGCGCCGTCCTCGGCCGGTTCGCGGGAGCCCAGGCCCCAGTTGCGTCCCGTGCTGATCGCGTGCAGGCTCCCGGAGTCCGGCTCCCGGGAGAACAGCTCCACGATCTCGCCGACCTGTCCGGCGGTGGCGGGCCGCAGTACGGCGGCGACCCGGCGGGAGCGGAAGAGGCTGGTGTTGGGGCCGAGGAGCCGGGTCTGCTCGGCGTCGCCCGCGGGGCGCACCACCCGCTCCTCGCCCAGGACGCGGCCGGCCGCGTCGAGCGCGGCGCGCAGCGCGGCGGACCCGGGGGCGGGGCCGGTGGCGACGGGGCCGTCTACGGCCGTGGACAGTTCGGACATGCTGGTCTCCCTGGACGGTGTGGGTCCTGGTCGGGCGGTCGGTGGTCCGTCAGGCGGCGGTGGCGGAGGTGAGCGAGCCGTGCAGGAACACGAGCGGGTCCTGGGGGGCGCGTACGCCGGTGGCCAGCACGGTGCCGATCACCATGAGGTGGTCGCCGACGGTGAGGGACTCGGCCAGCGCGCACTCCATCCAGCCGGGGCCGTCCAGCAGCAGGGCGCCGGTGTGCCGGCCCGGGGAGGCGGGCAGCGTGCGCAGCGCCTCGGCCCGGTTCTCCCGGGAGCGGGCCAGGGTCCTCGCGGTGTCCGCCCCGTCCGCGGCCAGGATCGACACGCCCCAGGTGCCGGCCGTCAGCAGGTCCGCCAGGAAGGCCGACCCGTGCCGCAGGGAGAGCGCGACGAGCGGGGGGTCGGAGGACACGGGGATCAGCGAGTTGACCGTGATCGCGTCATGGCGCCGCCCGCCGGGCACGCCGGGCTCCTCGGTCCAGGTGCTCACCACACCCACACCGGTGGCGAAGTGCCGCATCACCGTACGCAGATCGAGTTCCACTGCTCATCCTCTCCGTCGTGTGCCGGCCTTCGGGCGGACCCGGGTGGGCGTCCGGCGGCCGTGGGGCGGCCTCCGGCGAGACGAAGGTACGAACCGGGGCGGGCGCGCGGTGCCGTGCTCGCGCATGTGCTCTGTCGCGTTCGCGAACGCCGGACATGCGCGGATGCGGCACTTGCCGTGCGCGGCTGGCCGCGTACGGGGCCCGGCTCCCGGTCCACACTGCGACCGGCGCGGGTGTACGGCGGTGGCCGCCGGGCCCGTGCCCGGCGGGAGGAGGCGCTCCCGCTCACGGATGATCCGGGCAGCAGAGGGGGAACCAGTGATCCGCACCGCGGCCGTGGTGGGAACCGGACTCATCGGCACGTCGGCCGGCCTGGCGCTGAGCCGCCGCGGCGTGCGTGTGCACCTGATCGACGCGGACGAGTCGGCAGCGCGGGTCGCCGCCGCGCGGGGAGCGGGCACGGTCGCGCCGCCCGACGGCCCCGTGGACCTCGCCGTGATCGCCGTACCGCCGGGCCTGGTCGCCCGGGTGCTGGAGCGGCACCAGCACGCCGGGCTGGCCCGGGCCTACACCGATGTGGCGAGCGTCAAGGCGCCCACCGCGCTGGCCGCCGCGTGCGGCGCCCCGGAGCCGGACCTGTTCGTCGGCGGCCATCCCATGGCCGGGAGCGAGCGTTCCGGTCCGCTGGCCGCGCGCGCCGATCTGTTCGAGGACCGCCCCTGGATCTTGACGCCCGGACCGGAGACCTGCCCCGGCGCGCTCAACTCGGTGCTGGCCGCCGTGGCGCTGTGCGGGGCCGTTCCCGTGGTGATGGAGCCGCACGCGCACGACCGCGCGGTCGCCCTGGTCTCGCACGCACCCCATCTGGTGGCGTCCCTGATGGCGGCGCGGCTGGGGGAGGCGCCCGGGCAGGAGCTGCGGCTCGCGGGCCGGGGGGTACGGGACGTGATCCGGGTCGCGGGCGGTGACCCCGGGCTGTGGACGGACATCGTCCGCTCCAACGCACCGGCTCTCGTGGAGATCCTCCGGGCCCTGACGAAGGATCTGGAGGCGCTCACCCGGGCCCTGCACGCGCTGGAGGTGGCCGGTCCCGGTGCCGAGGACGCCGAGGACGCGCTGGCCGTGCTCCGGGATCTGCTGGCCCGGGGCCGGGAGGGCTGGGCGGCGGTGTACGAGCCGGGGGGCGGGGGTCCGGCCCGTGAGGTGACGCTGACGGTTCCGCTGGCCGGCCGGCCCGGCGAGGTGGACCGGCTGCTGCACGCGGCCGAGGAGTCCGGCATCGGCGCGGAGGGCATCCGGCTCTCCTGGTCGGGTGCGTCGACGGAGCTGTCGGCGAGTCTGGCGGCGTCGCCGGCCGCCGCCGAGTCGATGCGCCGGCGGCTCGCCGCCGACGGCTGGCGGGTGTCGGTGGCCGCCGCCCGCTGAGCCGCGGGCGTCCGTACCAGGGCCCTGGTCCCCCTTCCGGGCGGGACCAGGGCCTTTCCGTGTGCCGTCAGCCGTCAGCCGTCGGCCGGGGTGCCGGCCGGCAGTCCGTAGGCGTCGGATATCAGCTCGTAGGAGCGCACGCGGAAGTCCAGGCTGTGGGAGTTCATGGCCAGCATCAGCTCGTCCGCGCCGGTCCGCTTCCTGAGTTCGTCCAGGCCGGCGGTGACCTCGTCGGCCGTTCCGTACAGCGCGTTGTCGAGCCAGCCGCCGAGGACGGCCGTCTCCCGCTCGGTGAAGACGTGGGCCTCGGCCTCCTCGGGTGTCGGGATGAGCCCGGGCCGTCCGCTACGCAGCCGTACGGTGGCGAGCGCGCCGGTGAGTGCCTGCCGGCGGGCCTCCCGGGGGTCGTCGCCGGCGAACGCGAAGACGCCGAGCGTCACATACGGCTCGGCGAGGACCGCGGAGGGGCGGAAGGTGCTGCGGTACAGCTCCAGCGCGGGCAGGGTGTTGTGCGCGGAGAAGTGGTGGGCGAAGGCGAACGGCAGTCCCAGTTCTCCGGCGAGGCGGGCGGAGAAACCGGAGGAGCCGAGCAGCCAGACCTGCGGGTGTTCGGTGTGTCCCTGCACCGGGCCGGGGACGGCGTGCACACCGCGGTAGGGGTGGCGGTCGGGGAAGTCGCCCCGCAGGAAGCCGATGAGTTCCCTCACCTCGGCGGGGAAGTCGTCGCCGGCGCCGGGTGTGCCGCCGGTCCGGCGCAGGGCCGCCGCCGTGGCGCCGTCCGTGCCGGGCGCCCGTCCGAGGCCGAGGTCGATCCGGCCCGGGGCGAGGGCCTCCAGGGTGCCGAACTGCTCGGCGATGACGAGGGGGGCGTGGTTGGGCAGCATCACGCCGCCCGAACCCAGCCGCAGCCGCCGGGTGTGGGCCGCGAGGTGGGCGAGGATCACGGCGGGGCTGCTGCTGGAGATGCCGGGCATGGAGTGGTGCTCCGCGACCCAGTACCGCAGGAAGCCGCGGGACTCGACCAGGCGGGCGAGCCGCTGGGAGGCTGCCAGCGCCTGGTGGGCGGTGTTCCCCTCGCCGAGGGCCACCAGGTCCAGAACGGACAACGGGACGGGAGCGGTTCCGTGCGCACTGCCCCGGACGGGGCCGCTGATTGGCTCAGTCATGCCCGCGGGAACCGGGGGTCCTCGCAGGCTATTCCCGGCCAGATTCGTCAAGTGACCTGTTTTATACGGCTGTTGAGGAGAGGTGGCCGCGTCCGGCGGCGGCCGTCTCCCCTGGCCGGAGGGGTGGGAGCCCCTTCCCGGCCGGGCGCGGGGAGGGGCCGGAAAGGGGCCGCCGGGGGGCCGAAGTTGGCCGGAGATCATCCCGCGTCACTTGACCGACCCGGCCATCACCCCTTGGACGAAGTGCCGCTGGAACGCGAAGAACACGACCACCGGCACGATCAGCGACAGGAAAGCGCCCGGTGCCAGTACGTCGATGTTGCTGCCGAACTGCCGTATCTGTGACTGGAGTTGGACAGTCAGCGGCTGGGCGGAGCTGTCGGCGAAGAGCAGGGCGACCAGCATGTCGTTCCACACCCACAGGAACTGGAAGATGGCGAGCGAGGCGATCGCCGGACGGCCCACCGGCAGCACCAGCCGGGTGAAGATGCGCCACTCGGTGCCGCCGTCCATCCGGGCCGCCTCCAGCATCTCCTTCGGCATCTCCGCGAAGTAGTTGCGCAGCAGGAAGACGGCGAAGGGCAGGCCGTACGCCACGTGGAAGAGGACGACCCCGGGGATGGTGCCGAACAGGCCGAGCGCGCCGAAGAGTTTGGCCACCGGCAGCAGGCCGATCTGCACCGGCACCACCAGCAGGGCCACCACGAGCAGGAAGAGGGGCTCCCGCAGCGGGAAGTCCAGCCAGGCGAAGGCGTACCCGGCGAGGGCCGCGATGACGACGACCAGGGTGGTGGCCGGCACCGAGATCAGCACGGTGTTCCAGAACGCCTGGGTGATGCCCGCGTTCTTCAGCAGGGCCGTGTAGTTGTCGAGGGAGAGCCGGCCGGGGTCGGCCAGGGTGGTCCACCAGCCGCCCCGGGCCGTGTCCTGGGCCGAGCGCAGAGAGGAGAGGAACAGTCCGGCGAGCGGGGTCAGCCAGACCAGCCCGACGACCACCAGGAAGGCCTGCACCAGGCCGCTGCCCAGGCCGCGCCTGATCGCGTTCATCGCTGACTCCTTCGGAAACGGCGGACGTTGAACACCATCGCGGGGACGACGAGGAGCAGCAGCAGGACGCCCAGGGCACTGCCCAGCCCCTGGTTGTTGCCGCCGCCGAACGACACCAGCCACATCTGGGTGGCGAGGACGGTGGCGTCCTCCTGGACCGGGCCGGGCGCGATGACGTAGACGAGGTCGAAGACCTTCATCACGTTGATGACGAGGGTCACGAAGACCACGGTGAGCACGGGCGCGAGCAGCGGGACGGTGATCCGGCGGAAGATCTGCCACTCGTTCGCGCCGTCCATGCGGGCGGCCTCCAGTGCGTCACGCGGGAGGGTGGACAGTCCGGCGCCGATGAGCACCATGGCGAAGCCGGTCCAGATCCACAGGTAGGCGCCGATGATGGCCGGGGTGACGAGGGCGGGGCCGAGCCAGGAGACGCCCTGGTAGGGCGGGGCGAAGTTGGCGGCGGGCAGCCGGACCGTGTACGAGCCGTCGTGCAGGCCGGTGAAGCGGAAGGAGCCGTCGGCCGCGGTGGCCGTGCTCGCGACCGTCCTCCCGTCGCGCACCGCCTCCACCCTCATCCCGGGCAGCCCGCTCTCCCGCGGGTCGACCTTGCCCTGCTTGCCGCCCCCGCCGGGGGTGAAGTCCAGGTAGACGACGCCGCGCAGGTCGCCGGGGGCGGCCTCGGTGCCGGCCGCGGGGGCCGCGGGTGCGGCGTCGCGTGGCAGGTCACCGGGCAGGACGCCGACCATCGGGAGGGTCACCGTCTCGCCCGGGGTGGCGCTCGTGCGGTAGGAGCCGTCCCGGTCCCGGGTGAGCACTCCGGTGCGCCCGCGGGCCGTCGGGTACGTCGAGGTCCCCTTGAAGGCGTCGTGGACGGAGACGACGGCGGCGTTCAGCACGCCCTTGTCCGGGTCCGCGTCGTAGGCGAGGCGGAAGATGATGCCGGCGGCGAGGAAGGACACGGCCATCGGCATGAAGAGCAGCAGCTTGAAGGCGGTGGCCCAGCGGACCTTCTCCACCAGGACGGCCAGGATCAGGCCGAGCCCGGTGAGCAGGGCGGGCGCGACGACCACCCAGACGACGGTGTTGCGGATGGCCTTGAGGGTGGCCGGGTCGCGGAACATCTCGGCGTAGTTGCCGCCGCCGACGAACCGGGTGCCGGAGGCGTCGAAGAAGCTCCGGCCGACGGAGAACAGCACCGGGTAGACGACGAGCGCGCCGAGCAGGAGCAGCGCGGGGAGGACGAAGAGCAGGGCGATCAGCCCGGCGCGCCGCCGGCCGCGGCGCACGCGCGCCGGGCCGGCGGCGGCCCGCGGGCCCGCCTGCTGTTTCTCCACAGTGGTGGCGGTCATGGCGTGGCTCAGTTCCGGTAGGCCTTGGCGGCGGCGGACTCCAGCTTCGCGGCGGTCCCCCTGGGGTCGGACGGGTCGCGCAGGAAGTCCTGGAGGAGCTTCCACTCGCCGGTGCCCTTGGTGCCGCCGAAGGCGGCCGGTGCCTGGTCGGACATGTCGAAGCGGACCGAGTTCCCGGCGCCGGTGAGGGACTTGGCGGTGGCGCGGGTGACGTCGTCGCCGTACCGGTCGAGGCCGAGCTTCCTGTTCGGCGACAGGAAGCCGCCCGCCTTCGCCCACACGGCCGCCGCCTCGGGGGTCGCCAGGTATTCCAGCAGCTTCATGCCGGCCTTGGCGTTCTTGGCGTCCTTGAGGACGACCGCCGCGTCACCGCCGCTGACGACGGGTGCGCTGCCGCCGCCGACCGCGGGGAAGGGGAAGAAGTCCGCGTCCTTGCCGATGGCCTTCCCGTACTGGTCGTGGGCGACGCCGGCGACGAAGTCGCCCTCGTAGACCATGCCGGCGCGGGGCCTGGGGCCGAAGACCTTCTCCACGGAGCCGGGGAAGTCGGTGTTCAGGGCCTCGTTCGGGCCGCCCGCGACGAGCTGCTTGTCCTTGAACAGCTTGCCGAGGGTGGTGAGCGCCTTCACGACGCTGGGGTCGGTCCACTTGAGGGTGTGGGCGGCGAGGGCGTCGTACTTCCCGGGGCCGGCCTGGGAGAGGTAGACGTTCTCGAACCAGTCGGTGAGGGTCCAGCCGTCCTGTCCGGCGACCGCGAAGGCGGCGAGCCCGGAGTCGGAGACGGTGTGCCCGGCCTTCAGCAGCTCGTCGTACGTCTTCGGCGGCCGGACCCCGGCCGCCGTGAGCGCTTCGGGGCTGTACCAGACGGTCGACTTGTGGGCGGCTTTGAAGTAGAGGCCGTACAGGGTGCCGTCGACGCTGCCGTACTTCTTCCACACGGGGGCGTAGTCGGCGTCGACGGTCCGCCGGGCGTCCGGCGAGAGCGGCGTGAGCCAGCCCTTCTTCGCGAACTGCTTCAGGACGCCGACCTGCGGGACCATCACGACGTCGGGTGCGTTGCCGCCCTCGATCTTGCTGCCGACGACGGTGGAGACGTTGTCGCCGGTGGACACGAACTGTGTTCTGGCGCCGGTCTTCTCGGTGAAGGCGTCCAGCACCTTCTGGAAGTTCTTCTGTTCGCTGCCGGACCAGACACCGGCCACGGTGACCGTCTGGCCGTCGAGGGCCTTGTCACCGCCGCCCGCGGAGACCGGTCCGCCGCCGCAGGCGGTGGCGCCGAGGGCGAGTGCGAGGGCGGTGCAGCCGGTGAGCAGGGTCGTGCGTCGTCGCATCATCGTTGACGGACCTTTCGGTAGGGGAGATGACGGAGGATCAGAGGCCGGTCAGCCACCAGGCGGCCGTGGAGCCGGGCAGGACGCCGGGCGGGCAGGAGCCGTCGCTGGAGAGCAGGGGGGTGCCGGGGACCGGCGCGGGGGTGGGAGCCGTACCGAAGTTGACGGCGCAGACCAGGCCGTCGCCGCGGACGAAGCCGAGGACGCCGGGCGGGGTGTCGAGCCAGCGCAGGGCGCCCTCGCCCAGTTGGGGCAGCGAGTGCCGCAGCTGGAGTCCGTCGCGGTACAGGTGCCAGAAGGAGCGGGTGTCGGCGAGGGCCCGGTCGGTGGCGTACTCGGCGAAGTACGACGGCTGGGGCAGCCAGGGTCTGGCGCCCTCCGCGCCGGAGGTGAAGCCGAACGGCGAGGCCTGCCCGGACCAGGGCAGCGGCACCCGGCAGCCGTCGCGGATGCGGGCGCGGCTGCCGGTGCGCCGGAAGATCGGGTCGGTGAGCACGTCGTCGGGCAGGTCGACGACCTCGGGCAGGCCCAGTTCCTCGCCCTGGTAGATGTACGCGGCGCCGGGCAGCGCCAGCATCAGCAGTGCGGCGGCGCGGGCGCGGGCGGCGCCCAGGCCGCTGCCCTCGGTGGCGGGTTCGCCGTAGCGGGTGACGGTGCGGACCTGGTCGTGGTTGTTGAGGACCCAGGTGACGGTGGAGCCGGTGCCGGCGATGTCCTGCATGGCCTCCGAGATGACCTTGCGGAAGGCGTCGGCGTCCCAGGCGGCGCCGAGCAGGTCGAAGAAGAAGGCCTGGTGGAGTTCGTCGGGGCGGACGTAGAGGGCGTGTTCGCGGGCGGTGGGGACGGAGACCTCGCCGACCAGGAGGCGTTCGCGGCCGTCGCGGCCGGTGTACTCCTCGCAGACGGCGCGCCAGTGGCGCCACACCTCGTGCACCTCGGGCTGGTTCCAGGCGAGGGGGTTGACCGAGTCGCGGGTGCGGGCGTCGGCCTGCGGGTCGTCGGAGTCGGGCAGCGCGGGGTGCTTGTACAGCCCCGCGGCGACATCGATGCGGAAGCCGTCCACTCCCCGGTCGAGCCAGAAGCGCAGGACGCGTTCGAACTCGGCGGGCACCTCGGGGTCGCGCCAGTTCCAGTCGGGCTGTTCGGGCGTGAACATGTGCAGGTACCACTGGCCGGGGCGGCCGTCGGGCTCCGTGACCCGGGACCAGGCCGGCCCGCCGAACATGGCGTGCCAGTTGTTGGGCGGCTCGCTGCCGTCGGGGCCCCGGCCGTCGGCGAAGTGGAAGCGGGCGCGGGCCGGGCTGCCGGGTCCGCCGGCCAGGGCGGCGCGGAACCAGGGGTGCTCGCTGGAGCAGTGGTTGGGGACGATGTCGAGGAGCACCCTGATGCCGAGCCGCCGGGCCGCGGCCATCAGCAGGTCGAACTCGGCGAGGTCGCCGAAGACCGGGTCGACGTCGCAGTAGTCGGCCACGTCGTAGCCGTGGTCGTGCTGCGGCGAGGGGTAGAACGGGCTCAGCCAGATGCCGTCGACGCCGAGCTTCTTGAGGTACGGGAGCCCGGCCCGGACGCCGGCGAGATCGCCGATGCCGTCACCGGTGCTGTCCAGGAAGCTGCGGACGTAGACCTGGTAGATCACCGCGTCCCGCCACCAATGATGCCTGTTCAACCCTGTGGAACCTGTCTCTGAAGGGGGCTGTTATGCATGCATGTTAGGTAGGCGACGCGCGAAGGTGTCAACGAAGTGAGCAGAAGCTACTGGCCGGTTGACTGGATGAATGCGGGCAAATTACCGCAGGATGAACGCAGTCGTGATGCCTGCGTTACCTAACAAGTAACTATCGACGGGCGATGGCGTCGAGTTCGCGCGCCAGTCGGCGCACGGCCTGCCCGGGCGTCTGCCGCCCGGTGAGCGCGTCCTGCACGACCGCTTGCACGGCCAGGCTGACCTGGTCGTAGTGCGGGCTCCGGGGGCGCGGCCGGGCCGTCACGACCGCGGTGCGCAGGGTCGGCAGATAGGGGAACCTGCGCACCAGCGCGGGATCCTCGTACAGCGCGGCGCGCACCGGCGGCAGCGCACCCCGCACGAGCACCTCGCGCTGGACGGGTGCGCTGGTGAGGTAGGCGATCAGCCGCGCGGCGGAGTCGGGGTGCCGGGCGTGGGCGTTGACCGCGAGGTTCGACCCGCCGAGGACGCTCGTCCCCGGCCCGTCGGGCCCGGGCAGGGGTACGGCGCCGATCCGCCCGGCGACCTTCGAGCCCGCGGCCGAGGCGACGGCGTACGCGTAGGGCCAGTTGCGCAGGAAGAGCAGCCTGCCGTCCTGGAAGGCCCGCTTGGACTCCTCCTCCTTGTACGTCAGCGCCTGCTTCGGTATCCAGCCCTCGCGGACGCCGCGGGCGAGGAAGCCGATGCCCTCGCGGGCCGCGGCGGAGTCGACGGTGACGCGTCTGCCCTCGCCGCCGAGGATCGTGCCGCCCGCCGAGTACACGGCCTCGGCCGCGTTCACGGTGAGCCCCTCGTAGGGCAGGAACTGGCCCGCGTAACCGCCGAGCCCGTACTTCGGCGCGATGGTCCGCGCGTCGTGCTCCAGTTCGGCCCAGGTGCGCGGCGGGGGCACGCCCTCCTTCGCGAGGACGTCCTTGCGGTACAGGAGCAGCCCGGCGTTCGTGACGTACGGCACCGCGTACAGCCGGCCGCCGTACGTCGCCGTGTCCACCACCGGCGGCAGGAAGCTGCGCAGCGGGAAGCGGTCGCGGGGCAGCGGGCTGATCCAGCCGGCCGCCGCGAACTGCGAGGTCCAGTCCACGTCGATGTTGAGGACGTCGAACCGGCCCCGGTCACCGCCGCGCAGGTCGGTCGTCATCTGCGCGTGCGTCTCGTCGGCGGAGTCCGGCAGCTCGACGAGGGTGACCCGCTCCCCGGGGTGGGTGCGGTTCCAGCCCCGCAGCAGCGGGCCGAGATAGCCGGTGAGGTCCCCGGCGGTGGCCAGGGTGAGCGGGCCGCGACCGCCGCGGGCGGCCTCCTCGGCGCGGGCACCGGAGGCCACGTACCCTGCCATGATCACCGCGAGTACGAGAAGGCCCCTACCGGCGGCGCGCGTCCACCGCATAGGTTCCTCCCTGTACACCGGCACCACGGGCGTCTTCGCCCGGGGACAGAGGCCATGTATACCTGTTAGGTATGCGCGATACTAGGGCCTGGAGCACATGCGGCAGACAGGAGGACAGCACGCGTGCGCCTGCCCCTCCTGGCACTCCTCGCCCGCGGCCCGGCCCACGGCTACGAGCTGAAGCAGGACCTTGAGCAACTGCTGGGCTCCGCGTACCCTCAGCCGAACGTCGGCCAGGTCTACGTCACCCTCGGCCGCCTGGAGAAGTCCGGGCTGATCGAGGGCGAGGACGTCGAGCAGTCGAGCCGGCCCAACAAGAAGGTCTACCGCCTCACCGAGGCCGGACGTGAGGCACTGCACGTCTGGTTCGAGGAGACCGAGGACGAGCCGCGGGTGCGGGACGAGTTCTTCATGAAGCTCGCCCTCGCCCCGCAGACCGGCCTCGCCGACCAGGTCGCGCTGATCAACCGGCAGCGGCGCCAGTACCTCAACACCATGCGCGTCCTGTCGAAACTGGCCGCGGCCGAGGACCGGGACAACCGAATCGCCCATCTGCTGATCGAGGGCGCGATGCTGCACCTCCAGGCGGACCTCGACTGGCTGGAGCGGTGCCAGGAGGAACTGGAATGAGCGAGCACGCCGCCCCCGTGCTGCGGGCCGAGGGCCTGGTGAAGACCCACCACGGCGAGGGCGTGCCCGCGCGTGCCGTGCGCGGGGTCGGCCTGTCCGTGGCGCGCGGCGAGTTCGTGGCGATCACCGGCCCGTCCGGTGCGGGCAAGTCGACGCTGCTGCATCTGCTCGGCGGGCTCCAGCGGCCGGACGAGGGCAGCATCTGGCTCGACGGCCGGTGCACGGACTCCTTCGGCGAGGCCCGGTGGGCGGTGGAGCGCAGGAGATCCATCGGGATCGTCTTCCAGTTCTTCAACCTGGTGTCGAACCTGTCGGTCGCCGACAACGTCGAGCTGCCCGCGCTGCTGGCCGGTGTGCCGCCGAGGAAGGCCCGCGCCGAGCGCGCGGAACTCCTCGCCGAGCTGGGCCTGGAGGGCAAGGAACGCAGCATGCCGGGCGAGCTGTCCGGCGGCGAGCAGCAGCGGGTCGCGCTCGCCCGGGCGCTGGTCAACCATCCGCCGCTGCTCCTCGCGGACGAGCCGGCCGGCAGCCTCGACAGCAAGGGCACCCGCGAGGTCATGCGGCTGCTGTCCCGCTTCCACGGACGCGGGCAGAGCATCGTCCTCGTCACCCACGACGCCCGGCTGGCCAGCGCCGCCGACCGGGTGATCAGCTTCTTCGACGGCCGCATAGCCGACGACGCGACCCTCGACGGCACCCCGTCGTCCCGGCGCGGCGGCATCTCCGCCGTACTGGAGCTGAGGGACTGATGCACCGACCGCGCACCCGCCCGCCGGCGGGACACCCCCGCCCGAGCCGCCCGGGACCGGCGGGGTGGCCGCCGGCGCGGGCCGGGCTGAGAGGCTGAGGCGGGTGCGGGCCGCTCTGCGCTGGGCGCACTCCGATCTGCGCACGCACCGCGGCGAGGCACTGTTCCTGGTGCTGGCGACCGCCGGCATCGTCGCCTCGCTGCTGTTCGCCACCGCCCTGTTCGGGTACGCCACGAACCCCTGGCAGCGGACCTTCGCCGAGGCGCGCGGGGCACACGTGTGGCTGCACACCACCCCGGCCGCCGACGCGCGCGCCGTGGCCCGGCTGGACGGCGTCACCGCGGTCGCCGGCCCCTACCGCACCGAGTCCGCCACCGTCGCCGCCCGCGGCGCCCGGGCCGCCGTGGAACTGCGCGGCACCCCGCGCCCGCCCTCCGTCGGCCGGCCGCTGCTGACCGCCGGGCGCTGGCTGGACCCGGCCGCGCCGGACGGCGTGGTGCTGGAGAGCAGCCTGGCCCGCGCCCTGCTGGCCGAACCCGGGGACACCCTCACCCTGCCGGGCACGGCCCGCACCCTGACCGTCGTGGGCGTCGCGGACAGCGCCGAACCCCCCTACCGCCCGGGCGAGCAGCCGGGGCTGGTGTGGGCGCTGCCGTCCGCGGTACGCGCCCCCGGCGGCCAGGTCGTCGGGCTGCGGCTCGACGATCCGGGCGACACGGACTACGCCGTGCAGCGCGCCGTCACCGTGCTGGGCGCGGGCGTGGTCGGCGAGGTCTCGACCTGGCAGCAGGCCCGCGCCGCGGCGCAGGGCGAGAACCGCCTGCTGGGCCAGGTGCTCGGACTGTTCGGGCTGGGTGCCCTGATCGCCGCCGGGTTCGCGGTGCACGGCGCGATCGCCACCCGCATCCGCGGCCATCTGCGGGACCTGTCGGTGCTGAAGGCGATCGGCTTCACCCCCGGCCAGGTCGTACGGATCTTCCTGCTCCAGCATCTGGCGTACGCGCTGCTCGGCGCCGTGGCCGCGGCGGCGCTCACCGAGGCGCTGGGCAGCCGGGTCCCGGGACGGCTCGGCGACGCCGTGGGCGTGTGGCAGGGGCTGCCCGGGCACACCGTGGCGCTGTCCGCGGTGCCGGTGGGCGCGGTGCTGTTCATCGGCCTGACCACGGGGCTCGCGGCCTGGCGGGCGGGGCGGGTGCCGCCGGTCCCGGTGCCGCGCCCGGCCGGTCCGGCGGGCGGCCGGCTGACCGGGCCGGCCCGGCGGGCGCTCGGCCTGCGGTTGCCGGCCGCGCTGGTCCTCGGCTGCCACAAGGCGTTCGCCGGGCGCGGCCGGTCCCTGGCCACCGTGGCCCGGCTGACGCTGCCGTTGCTGCTGATCGTGGTGGCGCTCAGCGCGTGGACCACGCTCGACCGCTTCCACAGCAGCCCCGAGCGGATGGGCCTGCCCACGGCGCTCACGGTCCGCTCGGACGGTGCGCCGGCCGCGTCCGGCCTACGGGCCCTGCTGACCCGCGATCCCCGGGTCGCCGCCGCCTACCCGGGCGTCGAGGTGGCCGCGCTGGTCCCCGGGCAGACCGGGACGATCGCCCTGCGCGGCATCGGCACCCGCTCGGAGCCCTGTCCCCGTGTCCTCGCCGAGGGCCGCGCGCCCCGCGGGCCGGACGAGGCGGTGGCCGGGCAGGGCCTGCTCGACCTGGTGCACGCGCGGGTCGGGGACTGGGTGCGGATGACGGTGGGCGACCGGCCGCAGATCCTGCACATCGTGGGCCGCAGCATCGAGCCGCAGAACGCCGGGCGGGTCGTGACGACGTCCCTGGACACCCTCCGCGAGAACGATCCGGGCGTGTCCGCGGCCTTCTGGGAACTGCGGCTGCGCCCCGGCGCCGACCCGCGGCGGGTGGCCGCCGCGCTCACCGCGGCCGGCCGGGGCCACCTGGAGGTACATCCGGTGACGAACCCCGCCGACGGGTTGTCCCCGCTGCGCGCGGTGGTAGCCGGGCTGATCGCCGTACTGGCCCTCATCGGTCTGGTCGAGCTGCTCACCGCGATCGGCGGCACCGTCCGCGAGGGTGAGCGGGACGTGCTGGCGCTCCGGGCGATCGGGATGTCGCCGCGGCAGATCACCGGGATCGCCGTCACCGCGACGAGCTGTACGACCCTGGCGGCGGCCGTCGCCGCCATGGCGCTGGGGCTGCCGCTGGCCCGCCGGCTCATCGATGCCCAGGGCGGTTCCAGCGGGATCGGCGCCGGGATCGCCCAGTCCCCCGCGCCGGGGGTGCTGCTCCTGCTGGGCTCGGCCGCGGTGCTGGGCGCGGCGGCACTGGCGGCGCTGCCGGCGGCCCGGGCGGCCCGGCGGCGCCTCGCGGACACGCTGAGCGCGGTGGGCTGAGCCCGGCCCGGAGGAACGGTCCCGCCGGGCCGTCCGGCGCCGCGGTCTCTCAGCTCCGGCCGCGCAGTTCCCGGTAGGTGGCGACGAGGGCCTTCGTCGACGGGTCGAGGCCGGGTACGTCGGTGCCTTCGGTGAGGGCGGGTTCGACGCGTTTGGCGAGGACCTT